>DNRQ01000215.1 GCA_003499925.1 Geobacter sp. | reverse complement strand
CGAAGTCAAACTTTATAACAAACCTGCATTCTGCTGTCAATGCTTTTTCTGTCGTGGTGGCGTTTTTTCTTTTTCAAGAAGCGCCCCGTTCGTCAGGGACTGTGTTTATAACAAAAGTGTTCCCGGGCGTCAACGCCTTTATGATTTCATTTTTCCAATGCTGAACATGATGGGCGGCACACCCATATTGGGAAACTGTGCCTCTTCCGAAACCCTGAGGTCACCGCCTTCAGGCACAGGGGGCCCTCTCCATAAAAGATCGGCGTCCTTCGACTTACCATACCCACCTTTTACTAAACGGTCTCCGTCTTCAGCGAAATGATGATCACGTTTCCATAAAAGGCAGAGGCCTTTCGACTTACCATACCCATCTTTTACTAAAAGGTCTTCGTCTTCAGCCAAATGATGATCATGTTTCCATAAAGGATAGAGGCCTTTCGACTTATCATACCCACCTTTTACTAAAAGGTCTTCGTCTTCAGCCAAATGATGATCATGTTTCCATAAAAGATAGAGGCCTTTCGACTTATCATACCCATGTGTTACTAAATGGTCTCCGTCTTCAGCCAAATGATGATCACGTTTTCATAAAAGGTAGAGGCCTTTCGACTCAACATACCCATCTATTACCAAATGGCATTGTCCCCTCCCCGGCCCCTCCCACAAGGGGGGAGAAAATGCTTCGTTGCCGACCTCCGGCAGCGGAGTGGAGGTCCCCTCCTCATGGCGAGTTGGGAAGTCCCGTCCCCCCTCGTGGGAGAGGGGACGGGAGAGGGAGCCTCCGGGGTCACTTGGAGCAGAAACAAGCAAGGGAGCGATAAACTACATCGCCCCCTCTCTATAAACACATGATAGCAGCTCGACAAGTTACACGAAACGCACCTTGGCAAAGCGGCGCTTCCCTACCTGGATGACGTACTCACCGGTGCAGTTGATCTCCAGGTTCTCGTCGGAGATCTTCTCGCCGTTCACTTTTACGCCACCGCCTTGGATGGAGCGGCGCCCTTCGCTATTGGACTTGGTCAACCCCGACTCGGCGAGCACTTTGCAGAGCAACACCTTCTCCCCCTCGGGCGCCAACACGAATTCGGGCATATCATCCGGGGTTTCGTTATTCTTGAAACGCTTGATGAAGTTCTCGTCGGCCTGCACGGCCGCCTGATCCCCGTGGTAGCGTCCCACCATTTCGCGAGCGAGTTGCTTCTTCGCCGCCATCGGATGGATGGTGCCGTCCTCAAGCTCGGCCTTCAGCTTTTCCAGCTCCGCCAAGGTGAGATCACTCAGAAGCTCGTAGTAGCGCAGCATCAGCTGGTCCGTAATCGACATGATCTTGCCGTAGATCTCATCGGCGGGCTCATTGATGCCGATGTAGTTGCCGAGCGACTTGCTCATCTTGTTCACGCCGTCGAGCCCTTCCAGAAGCGGCATGGTGATGACGGTCTGAGGTGCCTGCCCCCATTCCCGCTGCAGTTCACGCCCCACGAGAAGGTTGAATTTCTGGTCTGTGCCGCCCAGCTCGACATCGGCCTTCAGCGCAACGGAGTCGTAACCCTGCACCAGCGGGTACATGAACTCATGAATACTGATCGGGAGCTGATTGGAAAAGCGATTGCTGAAATCCTCGCGCTCCAGCATCCGAGCCACCGTGTATTTGGAGGCCAGTCCGATCATGTCGGAGGCGGAGAGTTTACCCAGCCACTCCGAATTGAAGACAACCTTGGTGAGCTTCGGGTCGAGGATCTTGAACACCTGCTCTTTATAGGTCTCAGCGTTCTTGAGGACATCGTCGCGGGTCAGAACTTTCCGGGTCTCGGACTTGCCGGTCGGGTCGCCGATCATGCCGGTGAAGTCGCCGATCAGGAAATATACGTCGTGTCCCAGCTTCTGGAACTGACGCAACTTGTGCAGCAGCACCGTGTGGCCAAGATGCAGGTCGGGCGCGGTCGGATCGAAACCGGCCTTTATCTTGAGCGGTACGCCGGTCTTGACGGATTTTTCGAGCTTTTCAACGAGCTCCTTTTCCACCAGGATCTCGACGGCTCCCCTCTTGATTATCTCCATCTGCTCTGCAACAGTCATCTCTTTCCTCCAAATGAAGATTTATCACAAGAAGACTCCCTCCCCTTCAACGGGAGGGTCGGGGCGGGGATGGGGGTAAAGCCGGCGCAAAAACGACCCCATCCCCCTCCTAACCTCCCCCTTGAAGGGGGAGGAACTTTACAGCAGCAGCGGTATGAAATTAACCGCAGGCTACGTTGATTCTCTCAATACCCAGTGCTAGCCCGGTCTTCTCATCCACCTCGATGACAGCGCCGTTGATGCGGATGTCCTTCTTGGCAACTTCGAATTTTGCGGGACGCTGGGTGATGAACTTCTGGATAGCCTCTTCCTTCTTGACCCCTATTACCGAATCGAAGGCTCCGGTCATCCCGGCATCGGTCATGTAAGCGGTCCCGGCGGTCAAGATCCGCTCGTCTGCGGTCTGCACGTGGGTGTGGGTCCCGATCACGGCACAGACCCTGCCGTCCAGATACCACCCAAGCGATGCCTTTTCGGAGGTGGCCTCGGCGTGGAAGTCGACAAAGACGATCGGCGTTTCTTCCTTTAGCTTGGCAATTTCCCGGTCGGCGCAGCGGAAAGGGCAGTCGAGGTTGTTCATGAAGACGCGCCCCTCAAGATTCAGGATGCCGATCTTCACGCCGCCCGGGGTCCTCACTATGGTAGCCCCCTTGCCGGGCGTCCCCTCCGGGTAATTGGCGGGACGCACGATGCGCTCCTCCCGCTTGATGTATTCCAGCGACTCCTTCTTATCCCAGATGTGGTTACCGGAGGTGAGCATCTGCACGCCGCACTTGAACAGCTCCTGCGCCGTTTCCGCGGTGAGCCCGAAACCTCCCGCCGCGTTCTCGCCATTGGCGATCACCAGGTCTACCCGGTGCCGGTCCACGATCCTGTGCAGTTCGCGGGAGAGCGCGTCGCGCCCCGGCTTGCCGATGATGTCGCCGATGAAGAGAAGCTTAACGGGCATATTCGGTTGCCCTGGTTTCCCTGATCACGTTCACCTTGATCTGACCCGGATAGGTCATCTCGTTCTCGATCTTCTTGGCGATGTCCTTGGCGAGGAAAAGCGCCCGGTCGTCGGTCACCAGATCGCTCGATACCATGACGCGGATCTCGCGCCCGGCCTGGATGGCGAAGGAGTTGATGACGCCGTCGAAGGAGGTGGCGATCCTTTCCAGATCGTCCAGCCGCTTCACGTAGGTTTCCATCATCTCGCGGCGCGCGCCGGGGCGTGCTCCGGAAAGGGCGTCGGCCGCCTGGACCAGGATGGCAAGGACCGTCGCCGGCTTTTCGTCCTCGTGGTGGGCCATGATGGCGTGCACGATCTTGGGCGACTCGCCGTATTTCTTCGCGATGTCCGCCCCGATGACCGCATGCGAACCCTCGATCTCGTGGTCGACCGCCTTGCCGAGGTCGTGCAGCAGGCCGGCTCTCTTGGCCTGTTTTACGTTGATGCCTAGTTCCGCCGCCATGATGCCGCACAGGAAGGCGACTTCCAAGGAGTGCTGGTAGACGTTCTGGCTGTAGGAGGTGCGGTACTTGAGCCTGCCGATCAGTTTGAGTATCTCCGGATGGATGCCGTGCACGCCCAGGTCGAAGGCTGCCTGGTCACCGGCCTCCTTGATCGCCTGCTCGATCTCTTCCTGGGATTTCGCGACCACCTCTTCGATGCGGCCGGGATGGATCCTGCCGTCGGCGATCAGCTTCTGCAACGCCAGTTTGGCGACCTCGCGCCGGACCGGGTTGAAGCCGGAAAGAATGACCGCTTCCGGGGTATCGTCGATGATGAGGTCGATGCCGGTTGCCGCCTCGAGTGCCCTGATGTTGCGCCCTTCGCGCCCGATGATGCGCCCCTTCATCTCGTCGGAGGGGAGAGTCACTACCGAGACGCTGCGCTCGGCCACGTACTCGCCGGCGTAGCGCTGCATGGCAAGGGCCAGGATCTCCTTGGCCTTCTTGTCGGCCGTCTCCTTCGCCTCCTCCTCCATAGCCTTGATCAGCTTGGCTACGTCGAGCTTTGCCTCGTCCTCTATGGAGTCCATCAGGTATTTCTTGGCTTCGGCGGCCGTCATGCCGGCGATCTGCTCCAGTTTCGCCTTCTGCTCGCTGACCAAGGCGTCCAGCTTTTCCTCTTTCTGGGTCAGCCCCTGTTCCTTGCCGACCAGCGACTGCTCTCTCACGGCCAGCGCCTGCTCCCTCTTCAGGAAGTCGGCATCGCGCTGATCGAAGACGTCGGTCTTCTTGTCGAGATTTTCCTCTTTCTGCTGGAGCCGCTTCTCCAGGCTCTGCAGGTCGCGGCGTTTTTCACGCGTTTCCTGCTCGAACTGCTTCTCCATCTCCTCTTTGGCCTGGTATACCGCATCCTTGGCCTGAACTGCGGCCTCCATTGCCATGACTTCGGTCTGACGCTTGGCGTCCTCGATCATCTTGGCGGCAAGCCCCTCGGCGTTGGCCACCAGTGAATCGGAAAGTCTCTTGCGCAGCAGGTTGCCAATCACATAGCCAATGCCCGCTGCCAAGAGCACCAGGATTATCGTAATAGTAATGTCAATTCTCACGTCGTGTTCCTCCTAACCTATATTTTTATTAACGCGAACCACCCTCAGTTCGGTGACGATCAAATCCATCGTCACGTCATGCGGTTCGCCGACTATCGCCTCAAACAATTGAAAATCATAACAAAATGCCACGAGTTTGCCGCTTCCTTCCAGCAGGTGCAGCGACCTGTCGTAATAACCTTTGCCGTAACCGATGCGTCTGCCGAAAACATCGAAGGCGACACCGGGGACCACGATGAGATCGGCGTCACACGGGCTGCAGGGTGCTCCTGTCGGCTCCGGAATGCCGAATCTGCCGGGGACAAGCTCACTCACTGCGGCCACCCGGCGAAACCGGATATCGTCCCCCTCGACCGCCGGATAAAGCAGCGTTTTCCCCGCCGAAAGGGCCTCGCTCGCCACGCCCTCGGTCTCAACCTCATGGTGGATCGGCGCATAAAGCGCAAGCACCGCCGCGCGCTGAAACTCGGGGAGAGCCAGGAAGCGCCGCTGCAGCTCAAGGCTATGCGCGCCTACCTGCTGCGCTGTCAACTCCCGACGCCTGGCGAGGGTCGCGGCTCTTAGAGCGGGCTTGAGCATGACAAACTGTTTCCGTGTGCGTTACAGAAGGAGTGGACGAATTGATCGCCATTAGAGACAGGAACTCTGATGTGGGAGTGCGGATGGGGAGACGGGTGATGCGTTGACAGTATCGATAGAAAGGGCCGCGTTCAAATGAAGCGCCATTGAACTCTATATTATGCAGCCATTAACCTCAGGACATGACACTTGAGCGTCTTTAGGTACCTATCAGCAAACGTGATGGCATGTGAAATCACCCCACGCAGGTTCTGGCAAAGCTTTGCAACCGTACATCCAATCTGCTATATGGTGAATCTCCCGCAAGAGACCTGAAACTTCAAACTTCCCGTCGGTCCAGCCGTTCGAGGAGCCCGGCAACACGCACCTTGCAGGCGCGCCGTTCTTCCTCGAGCTCTTTTTGTGCAGCGATACAAGCCTCGGCCAGGTTCATCATGGTGAGGATGACGACGACCTGACTGTCACCCCCGCTCACCGCAGCACCCGCCTCGGCCAATTTCTCGTTTACCAGTGCCTCGACCTGCGCCACATGCTCGGGGGGCGAAGCGCTCTTCACCTGGAGATCTCTCCCCAGTACCCTGATGCCATGTGTCGAGATCACTGTCAGACCCCTTCCAATCTCTTCAGTATCGAGTCGATGCGGGTCTTGAAGCCCCCTCTCTCCTCGCTGAGCCTGTCATTCTCCTCCTTCAGCCTGCCATTTTCGAGCTTCAGCTCGTTAAGGGCATCCAAAAGAGAGACGATGCGTACCTCCAACTCTTCAAAGAGTTCAGCGCTCATACATTCACCTTTTCCGGCAAAATCTTATGCAATAAGTGCGCAAAAGTCAAGGCAATTATTGGAAAAGTGCCTCTACGAACTGGGCCGGATCGAACTCGCGCAGGTCCTCTACGGACTCTCCGACGCCGATGAAACGGATCGGCAGGGAGAATTCATGGCTCACCGCAACGACGATGCCCCCCTTGGCGCTGCCATCCAGCTTGGTGAGCACGACCCCCGAAACAAAGGCGGCCTCTTTGAACAGCTTCGCCTGTGAGAGGGCGTTCTGGCCGGTCGCCGCGTCCAACACCAGAAGCGTCTCGTGCGGGGCCTCGGGGATTTCGCGGGTCAGCACCCGACGGATCTTCTTCATCTCCTCCATCAGGTTCACCTTGGTGTGCATCCTGCCGGCCGTATCGATGATCAGCACGTCGCAACCGCGCGCCGTCGCCGCTTTGCAGGCGTCGAAGACCACCGCCGACGGATCGGCCCCCTCTTTGTGGCGCACGATGTCGGCGCCAACACGCTTCGCCCACAGCTCAAGCTGCTCCGCGGCGGCCGCGCGGAAGGTGTCGCCGGCCGCAAGCAGGACCTTTTTCCCTTCGCCCGTATATTTAGCGGCAAGCTTGCCGATAGTGGTGGTTTTGCCAACCCCGTTCACGCCTATGACCAGGATGACAAAGGGGGATTTTCCGGAGACCAAGAGCGGCGAGGAGTGCGTCATGAGACGGAGCTGTATTTCTTCCTTGAGCGCCTTCTTGAGCGCAGCGCCGTCCTGCAGTTCATCCCTCTTGAGCCGCTGCTCCAGCGTTCTGATCAGGTCCACCGTCGTTTTCACGCCAAGATCTGCCGTGATGAGGATCTCCTCGAGCTCCTCCAGCGTGTCCGTATCAATCTGCTTCTTGCCTAGCAAGAGGGTGTCTACCCGCCCGACGATACTGTCATGGGTTTTGCTGAGACTGCGCTTGAGCCGCTCGAAGAAGTTCGGTTTGGCTGCCTCCTCGGCAACGGCAGGGACGGGCGGGACCGCGACCGGGGCCGGTTCGGCAACTGGCGCAGGGGCCGGTGCAGGAGCCGGTGCTGCCACTGGAGCCGGTGCTGCCACTGGAGCCGGTGCAGGAGCCGGGGTCGGTGCAGGAGTCAGTACCGGTTTCCAGGTATTGAAGAGCCCCCTCGGTGCGGCTGCCTCATCCGGCCCCGGCGTCGGCGCAGGAACATCCTCCTGTGCCGGCGCCTGCGTCGCAACCTGCCCAGCAGTGGTCGTCTCCTCCTCGCTTTGGGGAGCGGTCTCGGTAGAGCCAATGCCCAGTTTTTTGAAGAGCCCCTTGAAAAATCCCTTGTTCTCCTCGGCCATCTAGTAAATCTCCTTATTCAAAAGCTCTGCAGTTTCCCGGAACCTTTGGAGCGCCAGGAGAGGCAGGGCGTTTCGGTTCAAGGTCATAACAAGGGTGTAATCATCCCCGACAGCACCTACTATCACGTGCTGGTCATCGGTGCTGATTACGCTTTCCTGCACCCGCCCAGTCGCATATCTATCGTCCAGCCCCTTCAGCCTGGTGAGCAGAATGCCCCAGTGCGCGGCAGTTACTTTCATTTCAAAGGCGTCACCTTGAGAGTGCTGCTCTACAGCTTCTCCCTCCCAATCGGCAAGTATGGCGCCACTCGCCCCGGGCACAGCCTCAACCAGTTTGGTCAGCAGTCTCTTGAAAGGCACATCAGGCTCCTAAAACAAGATAGCAATAAATAAAATCGACCTTAACCCTGACGATTCTACACTAATATGGTCAAAAACATGACAGGTATTTGTCGCAGGTTACGACGTTGTTAATGCCCGCCCTCTTTTCGGAAGCGAAAGATCAGTACCGATCAGGTCAGCAGTTGAGCCGTACCGAGACCAGCTTCGATACGCCAGGCTCCTCCATAGTGACGCCGTAGAGTGTATCTGCGACCGCCATCGTGGCCCGGTTGTGGGTGATAATGATGAACTGGGACCCGGCGCTCATCTCCCGGACCATCTCGTTGAACCTCCCGATGTTGGCGTCATCAAGAGGCGCGTCCACCTCGTCAAGCAGGCAGAAGGGAGACGGCTTGATCAGGAAAATGGAGAAAATGAGCGCGACCGCCGTCAGCGCCTTCTCGCCACCGGACAACAACGATACGTTCTGCAGCTTCTTTCCCGGCGGCTGAACCACGATCTCGAGTCCGGTCGACAGGAGATCCTCCTCGTCGGTGAGCCGCAACTCCGCATGGCCGCCGCAGAAAAGCCTGGGGAAGACCTGCTGGAATTTCTCGTTCACCAGGTGGAAGGTCTCCAGGAAGCGCTTCCGCGTGGTGCGGTTGATGCGCTGGATCGCCTTCTGCAGCGCATTCATCGACTCCTCGAGGTCCTCTTTTTGGCTGGAGAGGAAGGTGAAACGCTCCTCCATCTGCTTGAACTCGTCGATCGCCATCAGGTTGACCTCACCCATCTCATCGATCGACTTCTGCAGCTCGGCCTGGCGCGCACTCCGCTCGGCTTCGTCCCATTCCATGGGGCCGTAGGTGGCAAGGGCGTCGGCTATCTCCATCCGGTACTTCTCCCGCAGGGTCTCTTCCAGGTGGCCAAGTCTCATGGTCACCTCCGAAAGTCTAAGGCTCCTGGCACTGAGCTTGTCCCTGATGGCTCCGGCATCGTTTCGCTCCGCCTTCAGGCGCGTCTCCTGCTCCTGGACGGTTGCGGCCTCGGCCTCGTAACGCTCTCTCACGACGAGCAGCGCCTGTTCGCTTGCCAGTTGGCGCTCTACGATCCCCCGAAGGGCCGTCTCACCTTCAGCGATGGCGGCCAACAGGCGGGAGCGCTCGGCGCCGGAGCCTTCAAGTTCCTTGGTGCGGGAGGCGATCCTCGCCGCCAGGTCGGCGTTCAGCCCCTCGACGCGCCTATGTGCGCGCTGGGCGGCCTCTCCCTTTTCCTTCAGGGCTGCAACCCGCACCTTGAGAGAAGTGACCAGTTCGCGCGCCTCCTCCATCTCGAAGCGTGACCCCTCAAGCCGTCCCTGCAGCGCCTCGACCTTTGCCTCCATGCCGAGCCTGCGCTCTTCCGCGTGGGACTTCTTCCCCTCGGCCTGTGCGAGTTCCCCGGAAACAAGCGACTGCTCCTCGGCTAACTGCTCCTCCTCCATCTCCCGAACCGCGCCGCTCTCCTCGATCCTGCGGCATTCAGCAGAGGCGCTTTGCAGATCCTTTTCCGTATTAAGTATACGGATTTCCAGACGGTGCAGTCCCTGCCGCAGTTCAACCCGCTCAGCCTCTGTGTCGGCAATCTCACGCCTTCTCGCCTCGCGCGCCGCGGTAAGTTGCTGCACTTCCAGGGTGAGCGTCTCCACCTCGGCACCCAGGCCTTTGATCTCCCTTTTCTTGTGGATGATACCCTGCTGGGCGGGTTCGCTGGAACCGCCGTTAACGATACCTCCAGCATGCGCCAAGTCGCCATCGAGGGTGACAAATGTGGCGGCGGGAAAGGCGGCGGCGAGCGTCACGGCATGGGCCAGGTCGCGCGCCAGATAGGCACCGGAGAGTAGCGGCTCAACTAGAGGAGCAAACTGCGACGGGACGGTGACTCTGTCCATGAGCGGTGCAGCCTCGGGCGGAGGTTCTCCCGGAAGGTTGCGCCAGGGTGCGGAGGTAACGAAACTGCAGCGCCCGCCGGAGCTTCCCTTCAGGTGTGCCACCGCGGCGAGCGCCGCCTCGGTGGAACCGCACAAAAGATACTGCAGACGCTCTCCCAGAACCGCTTCGAGTGCCACCTCGCACTCCTCCTCCACCTCAAGGGCGTCGGCCAGCATGGTGAAGGGGGCGTTTCGGAAGGGCTCGGCTAACAGGAGGTTACGCACCCCTTGGCCATACCCGGCAAACTGAGCCTCGAGTTCCTGAAGTGACTTGAGCCTGGAGGCGGCTGCGGAGAGTTCATCCCGGCGCCGTTGCAGGAGCTTTTCACCCGCTTCCTGCTCGTGCTTCAGAGCTCCTTCCCGGCTGGTAATGAGGGTCAGCTCCTCGTCGGTTAGCGCTTTGTTGCTGGAGAGTTCTTGCAGCTCAACCTTCAGAGTATCCACTTTCTGGCCGGCCTCGAAGAGACGCTCCCCGAGCAGCACGCGCTCCCTGGCGCTTGCCTGCAGGCGGTCGCCGATTGAGGCAAGCCTCTTCACGGCGGCGGCATGCTGGTTCGAGGCCTGAGCCCCCTCCGAAAGTGCTGCGAACATGGCGCGTCTTGCCTCGTCCAGCTCACGGGTCACCCCGGCCTCGCTCGCCGCCATCTCCTCAAGCAGTGCTTCCCGGTGCTCAAGCGACTCGGCCTCGCGGGAGAGCTCCTCGACGAAGGCGCCGCGCTGTTCCAGGAGAGCGGCAAGTTCCCGCTCCGAGGCTGCCAACTGGTCCTGCAGCCCCTTCAGTTCCTCTTCAAACCGGGCGCCGTGGCGCTCAAGGTTGGCGAGTTCGCGACGCTGGAACTCAAGCCGGTTTTCTCCCCCCTGAAGCTCTCCCTTCCAATGAAAGATCTCCTCCTGGGCGGCTGCCAGCTTGCGTTCGGTCTCCAGGAGAGTGATCCTGTTCCCTTCGATGGCGAGTTCCGCCTCGTTAAGCCTGGTGGCGAGATCGCGTCCCCTCTCTTCAAGGCCGGAGATCTCCGTTTCAAGCCCCAGACGCTCCTTCTCCACCGTGGCGTACCCCTTGGCGGCAAAGAGGAGTTCGATTTCCTTCAGTTCGAGCCGGATCTCCCTGAAGCGCTCGGCCTTCTTCGCCTGACGCTGCAGCCCGTTCATCTGTCTCTTGATCTCGGAGACGATGTCACCGATGCGGAGCAGGTTCTGTCGGGTCGCCTCGATCTTCTTCATGGCGACCACCTTTCTCGCCTTGAACTTGGTGACGCCAGCGGCCTCCTCGATCAGGTAGCGGCGCTCCTCGGGCTTCGCGTGCAGAATCATGCCGATCTTGCCCTGCTCGATGATCGAGTAGGCACGCGCACCGATGCCGGTATCCATGAAGAGCTCGGCCACGTCCAGAAGCCTGCAGGGGGTCTTGTTCAGAAGGTAGTCACTCTCGCCGTCCCGGTAGAGCCTGCGGGTCACCTGGATCTCGGAGAAGTTGAGGTATTTGGCGGGGACGCGGCCGTCCTCGGTGGAGAAGAAGAGCGATACTTCGGCCATGCCGAGCGGCTTGCGGAACTCGGTGCCGCCGAAGATGATGTCCTCCATCGACTTTCCGCGCAGGTTCTTGGCGGACTGCTCCCCCATGACCCAGCGGATCGCGTCCACCACATTGGACTTGCCGCAGCCGTTGGGTCCGACCACGCCGGTGATGGCCTGGTTGAATTCCAGGCAGGCCTTGTCCTGGAACGATTTGAAGCCCTGTATTTCGAGTCGTTTGATCTTCATGAACTGGTCATACTAACAGAGAGGGGGTTTTACTGTAAAGGCAAAGATGCTGTGGATAGCGCAAGGGGGGGGAAATCTTCCCGGCAGAGTACGATCTGCACCGAGTTCCTCCCCCCAGCGGGTGGAGGCTGGGAGGGGGGAGGTCTGCCGATGGGCCTCCCCCTCCCTAACCCTTCCCCTCCGGGCACCTTCCGGGAGGGAAGGATGGACGCAGCTGACGATAGGTAAGAAGGGTGCTGGACAAAAAAAAAGAGGCATGGTTTCCCGTGCCTCTTTCATAACTGCTCTATTGTTCCCAAAGACTAAGCTTCAGTGGTCTCTTCGACGGTTTCGGTAGCCGGGGCTGCCTCAACGGTCTCGGCGGCCGGGGTCTCTTCGACGACCGGAGCAGCCTTGGCGACCTTCACGGGAGCCGGCTTGTTGGAAACCTTCTTCGGCTTCATTTCCGCTTCCACCAGTTCGATCACGGACACAGGTGCCGTGTCGCCCGGGCGGATGCCGAGCTTGATTATCCTGGTGTAGCCACCGGGACGATCGGCATAACGGGGTGCGATGGTTGTGAAAAGCTTGGTCACGACCTTCTTGTCGCGGATGTAGGCGGCTGCCTGCCTCGTCGCGTGGAGGTCACCCTTCTTGCCCAGGGTGATCATACGCTCGGCGATGGAACGGAGTTCCTTTGCCTTGGCGTCTGTCGTGGTGATCTTTTCGTGCTCGAGAAAGGATGTCACCATGTTCCTGAACATAGCGATCCTGTGGCTTGTGGTCCTGCCTAATCTTCTACCCGCGCTGTTGTGACGCATATCTTTTCACTTCCTTTCTATCTATAAATGAAAGTCTTGAGCTGACTATTCTTCCTTCTGCTCGCCTCTCAGACGCCTCATGATCTCGGGGTCCGGGAAGTTGTCCAGCTTCATACCCAGGGTGAGCCCCATGTCGACCAGGATGTCCTTGATCTCGTTCAGGGATTTCCTGCCGAAGTTCTGGGTTTTCAGCATCTCGGCTTCGCTCCTGGAGACCAGTTCGCCGATCAGCTTGATACCCGCGTTCTTCAGGCAGTTGGCCGAGCGTACTGAAAGCTCCAGTTCGTCTACCGAGCGGTACAGATTCTCGTTGAAGCGCTCGCGCTCTTCTTCGGGCTCTGCCTCCTCCTGGGGTTCCACATCCTCGTCGAAGTTGATGAAGATGGAAAGCTGGTCCTTGAGGATCTTGGAAGCGTAAGCCACGGCATCCTGCGGCTTGACGCTGCCGTCGGACCATACTTCCAGGGTCAGCTTGTCGTAGTCGGTGATCTGACCCACGCGCGCATTGGTTACGGTGAAGTTGACCTTTGAGATCGGGGAGAAGATCGCGTCGATCGGAATGGTGCCGACCGGCGCCTTTTCGTCGCGGTTGCGGTCCGCGGGAACGTATCCCTTGCCGACCTTCACCATGAGATCCATCTCCAGGTTCGCGTCCTTGGAGCAGGTCGCGATGTGGTGCTCCGGGTTCAGGATCTCCACGTTATTATCGGTGATGATGTCCTTAGCCTTGACAACCCCTTCACCCTTCTGCACGATCCTGACCATCCGGGACTCGTTGCCGTGCACCTTCAGGCGCACCCCCTTCAGGTTCAGGATGATGTCCGTCGCGTCCTCGGTGACACCGGGGATGGCGGAGAACTCGTGCAGCACGCCTTTCGCCTTCACGGAGACGATGGCTGCTCCCTGGAGGCTGGAGATGAGGACCCGGCGCAGACCCGTTCCGAGGGTGGTGCCGAACCCCCTTTCGAAGGGCTCGGCGAAGAACTTACCGTATGTATTTGTGAGCGATTCTGTCTCAACCTGAAGCTTCTTCGGTCTGATCAGATCGCGCCAATTTTTATACATTTAGATCCCCCTGTATCGGTTGTAGTCAGCCTTTACTTGGAGTAGAGCTCGACAATTAACTGTTCCTGAATCGGCATGGTGATGTCCTCGCGTACCGGCAACAGCTTTACCGTACCCTTGAACGCATCCTTTTCCAGTTCGAGCCACTGCGGGATACCCCTGCGAACTACACCTTCGAGAGATTCTGAGATGGCTGCGATCTTGCGGCTCTTCTCGCGCAGCTGCAGCACATCGCCAGCCTTCACCTGGATGGAGGGGATGTTTACCTTACGCCCGTTCAGCGTGAAATGCCCGTGGCGCACCAGCTGGCGGGCCTCGTCGCGCGAGGTTGCAAATCCGAGACGATAGGCGACGTTGTCGAGCCTTCTCTCCAGGATGAACAAAAGGTTCTCGCCGGTCACGCCCTTCATCCGGTCTGCCATCTCGAAATAACCGCGAAACTGGTTCTCGAGGATACCGTAGATGCGACGGACCTTCTGTTTTTCACGCAGCTGAACACCGTAATCAGAAACTTTTATGCGACCCTGACCGTGCTGACCCGGGGGATAGCTCCTTCTCTTAATGCCGCATTTGTCCGTGTAGCAACGCTCGCCCTTAAGAAAAAGCTCAACACCTTCCCGCCTGCACAGCCTGCATGAGGGCCCTGTATACCTAGCCAATGAAGACCTCCTTGATCCTAACTGATAGTTCCGTAACTCTAGTCTCCGGTGTGTCCGGGCCTAGACTCTTCTTCTCTTCGGCGGGCGGCAGCCATTGTGCGGGATCGGCGTGACGTCGCGGATGAAGCTCACCGCGAAGCCGGCAGCCTGAAGTGCACGCAGTGCGGACTCGCGGCCGGAGCCGGGACCCTTGACGTACACCTCGACGGTGCGCATGCCGTGCTCCTGGGCCTTCTTGGCGCAATCCTCGGCTGCCATCTGAGCCGCAAACGGAGTGCTTTTCCGAGAACCCTTAAACCCCTTGGCACCCGAGGTGGACCAAGCTACAACGTTACCGACAGGGTCGGTGATCGTTATCATGGTATTGTTGAACGTCGCCTGAATGTGCGCAACGCCGTTGGGTATGTTCTTCTTCTCTTTCTTCTTCTTTACGACTTTTTTAGCCGGGCTCGCCATTATCCCTCCAGAATCTTATTTCTTCTTGCCAGCGACCGTACGAGCCGGCCCTTTCCTGGTGCGTGCATTGGTCTTGGTGCGCTGACCGCGGCACGGAAGACCCTTCCTATGACGAAGGCCCCGGTAGCAACCGAGATCCATCAAACGCTTTATATTCATAGAAATGTCGCGACGGAGGTCACCCTCGACCTTGACATTCTTATCAATATGCTCCCTGATCTTCGCTACTTCGGACTCGGTCAGGTTGTCGCAACGGGTGTTGAAATCGATCCCCGTTGCGGTACAAATCTCCTGGGAGAGAGATCTGCCGATGCCGTAGATGTAAGTAAGCGCGATCTCTATTCTCTTATTCTTTGGTAGGTCTACCCCTGAAATACGTGCCAATGCCCGCTCCTCCTAATGGTTACTCTTAACCCTGTCTCTGTGAATGCTTGGGAATGTCGCAGATCACCCGAACGATACCCTTGCGCTTGACAATTTTGCACTTTACACAGATCTTCTTTACCGATGCCCGAACCTTCATAATTGACTTCCTTTCGAAAACGTATTGCAGTTCTAAATTCTTGAGAGAATCAGCGGACCGTTGTCCGTTATTGCCACGGTGTGCTCGAAGTGCGCCGAGAGTCCGCCGTCGGTGGTGACCGCCGTCCAGCCGTCCTCCAGTACCCTAACGTCGTATCCCTTCTCGTTGATCATCGGCTCGATGGCGAGCACCATGCCGGCCTTGAGTTTCGGTCCCTTGCCGGGCGCGCCGAAGTTGGGAATCTGCGGTCCCTCGTGCAGCTCCTTGCCGATGCCGTGCCCTACGAAATCCCTTACCACCGAAAAGCCGCGCGGCTCGACATGGGCCTGGACCGCGTGGGAGACGTCGGAGAGGCGGTGCGCGGTGTCCGCGCAATCGATGGCCCGGTAGAGCGATTCCTCGGTAACCCTCATCAGCCTGGCGGCTGTCTCGGAGACCTTGCCGACCGGAACCGTGATCGCCGAATCGCCATAGAAGCCGCCGTAAATCACACCGAAGTCGAGGCTCACGATGTCGCCGGGGATCAGAACCCGCGCCGACGGCATGCCGTGAACCACCTGCTCGTTCACCGAGCAGCAAAGCGAAAAGGGGAAGCCGCTGTAACCCTTGAAGGCCGGCTTCGCCTTCCTCTTCAGCGCCTCCCTCTCGGCGAAGGCATCCAGCTCGATAAGTGCAATGCCCGGTGCCACCATTGCCCTGAGACCCGCCAGGATCTCAGCCACCATCTGGCCGGCGACCCGCATCTTCTCGATCTCGGCCGGGGTTTTAAGTACGATCACCGCGCGGCGGCCTGAATGCAGGAGACAATCTCGGACTGGATCCCATCCACACTCCCGAGCCCGTTCACCGAACGGAGCAGACCGCACGATTCGTAGTAGGCGATCAGGGGAGCGGTCTGCTCCTCGTACACCGAAAGGCGGTGCAGGATGGTCGCTTCCTTGTCGTCCTCGCGCTGGAACAGATCTCCGGAGCAGGCATCGCAGACACCCTCAGCCTTGGACGGCGCGAACTCGACATGGTATACGGCGCCGCATTTGGCACAGGCACGCCTGCCGGTAAGCCTCTTCAGCAGCTCGGCCTTGTCCACCGAGAGCGAGACCACATGGTCGATCGAGCGACCCATGCCGGAGAGCACCTGGTTCAGCGCGTCGGCCTGGGCTACCGTACGGGGGAAGCCGTCCAGAATGAAACCCGTGGTGCAGTCGTCCTGCGCCAGCCGCTCCTCGACAATACCGATAACAACGGCATCGGGGACCAGGGCACCGGAGTCCATGAATCCCTTCGCCTTCACCCCCATAGGGGTGAGCTCCTTAACGGCAGCCCGCAGAATATCTCCTGTAGATATCTGCGGGATACCAAACCTGTCTATGAGCAATTTCGCCTGGGTTCCCTTGCCGACGCCGGGGGGACCCAGGAGGATCAGATTCATCATGATTAGCTACTTCCTCCCCTTGATGCGTACGCCCTTCATGAACCCCTCGTAACTGCGGGTGATCAGGTGGGCCTCGATCTGGGCCAGGGTATCCATGCCGACGCCGACGGCGATGAGCAGAGCGGTGCCGCCGAAGTAGAAGGGGAGGTTGAACTTCCCGATCAGGATCGAGGGTAGCACGCAGACAGCCGAGATATAGATGGCACCGGCAAAGGTCAGCTTGGTGAGCACCGCATCGAGGAAGTCGGAGGTCTCCTTGCCGGGACGGATCCCGGGGACGTACCCCCCCTGCTTCTTGACGTTATCGGCAACATCCACCGGGTTGAAAGTTACAGCCGTATAGAAGTAGCAAAAAAAGACGATAAATGCAACATATAAAATCTCATAAAGCCAATTACCGGGGGTCAGCTGCTTGGAGGCGCTCTGCACCCAGGGGATGTTGATGAAGTTACCTACCGTTGCCGGAAACATGATGATCGAGGAGGCGAAGATCGGCGGAATGACGCCGGCCATGTTGACCTTGAGCGGCAGGTGCGAACTCTGCGCGCCCATCGTCTTCAGCCCCACCACCCTTTTGGCGTAGTGTATCGGGATCCTGCGCTGTCCGCGCTCCATGAAGACCACCGCGGCGATTACCGCGAACATCACGGCGCCTACCAGAAGCAGCGCGAACAGGGAGAGCTCGCCGGTCTTGATCAGGCGGAAGCTGTTCATCAGGGCGGTCGGGATGCGCGCCACGATGCCGGCGAAGATGATCAGGGAGATGCCGTTGCCGATCCCCTTCTCGGACATCTGCTCGCCGAGCCACATGAT
>DNRQ01000027.1:19457-19635 GCA_003499925.1 Geobacter sp. | reverse complement strand
GGTCATCAGCAGGAAGCGGTTCAACAGCCAGCCGCTGCCGAAGGCGAACACGGAGACGAAGACGCCCAGGGAAGTCGCCACCTTCAAGCCGCGCTCCTTCTTCATAATGAGAAACTGCGCCACGCAGGGAATGAACAGGGTGAGGGTCACGGCTGCCACCGTCAACTGCCTCGGGTTC
>DNRQ01000027.1:210-19359 GCA_003499925.1 Geobacter sp. | reverse complement strand
GGGTATCTCCATGTAGAACATGGGAGTCTCGCCCGGAAGCACCTTCGCGGCCAGCAGACCGACCAGCAGAAAGATGAGGAGCAAAGAGACGCTCCAGACCATGAGCGCCCCGGGGGTCTCGGATAATAGTGCCATGATCACGCCGAGCTGGGCCGAACAGGGTNNCGCCATGGTGTCGCAGCCAAAGCCTAGCACCATCGGGATGACGGCCCGGCCGGTGAGCCCCATGGTCTTGAAGAGCCGGTCCACCAGGAGCGCAAGCCTCGGGAAATAGCCGCTGTCCTCGAGAATGGAGAAAAACAGGAAGAAGGTGGCAACGATCGGCAGGATGATGCCGACGGCGTAGCGGATCCCCAAGGTGATGATCCCGTACTCGCCGACGAAGAGCTCCTGAATGATCTCCCAGGGAACGTACTGCTTGACCACCTCGGTGATCCAGGGGTTGAAGAATTCCTCGAACCCCTTCCCCTCCAGGATATCCACCAGGGTTCCGGCTCCGAATACGCCGACGAACTGGTACAGGCCGAAGTAGAGCACGATGAGCAGCAGAGGTACGCCGGTCATGGGGCGGACGGTCCAGCCGGAAAAGCGCTCGGCCAGAGTCACCACACGCTTTTCGGGAGCCTTGAAGGCACCGTCGAGTACCCCCTTCACGATCCCCTTGCGCTCCATGGAGAGGTCGAGGTGGAAGGATTCCCGGCGCTCGAAACGCTTGTCCTTGACCGCGGCCTCGACGTCAGCTGCGCCGGCGCCCTCCGTGGTGCGGACCAGGTCGGCGACTTCGTCGTCACCCTGCAGCAGGAGCAGGGCGAGCGATTTCCTGGAGAGTATGTACTCTCCCCCCAGGCGCCCGGAGATTTCGGCGATGTCCCCCTCCATGAGGCGCGAGTAGCGGAACGGGGGGGTGGCACAGCAAGGGGTGCCGGCGATGGCCGCCCTGATCTCGGGAAGGCCGACCTTCTTGGCGGTCGCGGCGCCGATGACCGGGATGCCGAGACGCGTGGAGAGCAGGGGGATGTCGATTTCCAATCCCATGCGCGCCGCCTCGTCCATGATGTTGACCACCAGGACGACCGGCAGCTCGGCCTCGATCAGCTGCAGCGTCATCGGGAGCATACGCTCCAGGTTGCGCGCGTCGAGTACGTGGATCACCAGGTAGGGGCGCTCGGTCAGCAGGATTTCGCGCGCCACCCGCTCCTCCTCAGTGATCGGGAGAACGGAATACATCCCGGGGGTGTCGATCACCTCGAAATGCTCGCCGTCGATGACCGCAGTGCCGCGGGAAACTTCCACCGAGGTACCGGGGTAGTTGGAAACGGTCACGTAGGCGCCGGTCAGCGCATTGAAAAGAACACTCTTTCCGACATTGGGATTCCCAACCAGCGCAACCTTCCTGGCGCCGCTGCTTCCAACGGTCACTGCTTCGTGGCAGGAACCCTTCTTCTTCAAAAAAGACATGATATCAACTACCCCTTTTAACGATGTAATGCCAATGGATGTCACTTTCATGTTGGCGGGAAAAAATTTTTACTGCTTCTGCTGCACTGGCGAAACGAGCATTGCCAGTGGATCCCTGGACCGATGCCGCACGGTTTGAATCGGCGAGGATGACTCACGGGTGTGGCGAATCTGTCGAAGGACGGCTTTGGAATAGAGGGTTCAGCGCTTCTCGCTGCTGCATCCAAACTGCGTCAGGCGATGTACGGCGGCGGCAGGGGGCGGGAGTCGCGAGCGAGCTCCCGCTGCCGCATCACTTTCTGCAATTGCCGCATATGCCGTAAAGCTCGAGCCTGTGCCGCTCAATCAGGAAACCGCGGCTGGTCGCCACCTCGGACTGCAGCTTTTCGATGGTCTCGTTCTCGAACTCCTCGATACTGCCGCACCTGGTGCAAACCAGATGATCGTGGTGCTCACCCTCCCCCACATGCTCGTAGCGGGTCTGGCCGTCGCCAAACTGCATCTCGCGCGCGATCCCCGCCTCCGCGAAGAGCTTCAGGGTTCTATAGACGGTGGCATAGCCGATGTTGGGGTTTTTGGCACGGAGTTTGAGGTAGAGTTCCTCGATGCTCAGGTGACGGTCGCTGGAGAGAAAGCTGTCCAGGATGATGTCGCGCTGCCTGGTCGACTTCAGTCCGCGCTGCGAGATGAAGTCGGCGAAGATCTTTTTCTTGGCTCGTTTCATGAGAACTCCAATTGAAAGTGGAAGTCATAATAACGGCGACCTCCCGGAGTGTCAACCAGTTTCTTCATGTGAGCGCATTTTTGTGCGGAAGCATCAATTCTTCGATCAGGCTCACCCCTCCTGTCTCCAGTGTTGACCGCCAGGGAAAAGTCTATGAGTATGGCGAAATCATCTGCATCGCCCCGCGCGTTGCCGAGCCGATAGACGCCGCCTTGGGTATACTTCCTTCCGCTCCGTCGTTGGCGGATGAACTGCGACAGGAGCGCCAGAAGGATGAACAAAGATGACGCCATTGCTGTTCGACAGCTATGCCCTGCTGCGTTCCTGCAGAGAGAGCCAGGTTGCGACAGAGTCCGGGAGTTGCTCATGCAGGCCCGGCAAGGGAACATTTCCTGCCTGCTCAGCGTCATCAACTTCGGCGAAATCATGTACATTACCCAGCGCAGGTTCGGGGCAAAGGCCCGGATGCGTATCTTTATCGCCGTGCAGCAGATGGGGGTTGCCATCCTCCCATGTCCTGACAGTCTCGTCTACGCCGCTGCCGAACTTAAAGCCGTGTATGCCATGTCCTACGCCGACACCTTTGCACTGGCTGCCGCTATTGAGCACAAAGCCTGCGTGGTCACCGGCGACCCGGATTTTGGCCAAGTAGAGCATCTGGTGAAGATCGAACGGATTTAAGATAAAAATCCCCTGACCCCGCCGCCATTTTATGAAAAGTGTCGGTCGAGCCAGGGGATCCGTACCGTCAACTGCAGATGGAGGAAAGGCTTCGGGGTGTCAGCCGATCATGTCGGCGAGTTTTTTCCTCTGCGCTTCCAGTTTTTCCTGCCCTTTCTCCAACGCCGCCAGGAGCGCCTTTTTCGACTCCTGGGTCAGGTCCGCGCCCTCTTCCAGAATTTCGGAGGCCCTGTTGCCGGCGGTTTCAACGAAATCGCTCAGGGTTTCGGCGAATTCGTTCACAGCTTCGTTGGCCTTGCCGCCGAAATCTTTGGCGCAGCAGGCCAGGTACTTGCGTGCTTTCTTGCCGCTCTGCGGAGCCAGCAACAGGGCAAGTCCGGCGCCCAGAAGCCCCCCCACCACCAGTTTGCAGACATCACCCGCCATACAAGCCTCTTTATCTCCCATAACTTTGTCCTCCGTCGGTTGAGTTAAAATACTGCCTAATACTACCACAAATACGAGCGGGGCCAATTGCGTGAGGATCTGATTTGCCGAAGCGCTCCACTGCGGCACCGGGGGAGAGGCCGCACAGGTCTCCCCCCTTTGCAAAGGGGGGCGGGGGGGGATTTAGCCCAGGCTGCCATAGCAGCATGCGGGTAGAGGTAGGGTGGGCCGTGCCCACCAAATCCGCGTGCTGATGGTGGGCACGGCCCACCCTACCTGTCCAGGTGGAGGGTGGAGATCCTGTAGGCACCCCTTGTCCTTTGCACGCTGTTGCAAATTCCCCCTTTTACCGGAGAGGGGATCTGTGTAAGATGTCTTCTCGCCCGGGCTCCCTGGCGAGCCGCATCCGGAGGTGGTGAAACCGACATGAACATTGAACAGATGAAGAGTGTAGCTGGACTTTCAACCATGTTTGGTGCTGTTCACAGACTTGTAACCTCACTACTATTAAATGCTTGACTCCATTACTGAGTCTGTTATTACTGTTCAACGCGTTTCGTGTGTTCACATCCCTTTCCGACCACACAACAGGTGACACTACAGGTTACAATAGGGAGAAAGTCATGGCTCGCACCGCAGCCGTCAAACAGATACGATTCACAGATAAGTACATCTCGGGACTCAAGCCAGAAGCAGCGCGATACTTCCGCCGAGAGGCACGCGGATTCGCTATCAGAGTAATGCCTACTGGCTTGAAGACATGGTTTTACATCTACACATGGAAGGGTTCGCGGAAGCACATGAACCTAGGTGCCTACCCTGGTATCACACTAGCTAAGGCAAGGGAGCTATACACCGCCGCCTACACCTTGCATCAGCAAGGCATCGACCCGAGCCCCGACAAGGATGCAGAGCAGCCAGCAGCAGATAACACCTTCGGGTACTTCGCGAAGTTGTACCAAGCATGGGCACTGTCTAAGCACTCCATTGGTTACAACACAACTATCAAGTACGCACTGCCTAAGCACATCCTTCCGTACTGGTCTGACTTAGACATCTCAAAGATTGGGCGCAGGGATGCAGTTACTCTGTTGGAACGTGTAGCCCTGACAGCACCGGGAAACACTACAAACATCTGCAAAGTAGCAAGTGCTGTGTTTGACTATGCCATCCAGCGCGAGTACATAGAACTCAACCCTATGTACAGACTCGCTAAGGCTGTACCTGCGCTTAAACAGACCTACCGTGACAGGACTCTAGTTGATTCGGAGATAAGACACATCTGGAAAGCTATAGATGCAGGGCCAGGAGATGCAGTAACCAAGAGAGCATTAAAGCTCATACTGGTAACGGCACAACGCCCCGGTGAAGTCGCAGGTATGCACAGGCGAGAGATAGAGGGCAGTACGTGGACGATACCAAGGGAACGTATGAAGATGAAGGTAGGAGACCACATCGTTCACCTGACACCTACAGCACTTGAACTCATAGGGGATGCAGAGGGCTACATCTTCCCGACTAACTCCGATGTACCGCACATGGGTAGAGCAGCTATGTCCGGCATGGTTGCACGCAAGGCTACAAACAGGGAAGGCATCATACGGGATACGAACAAACTACCGTACTACGGACTTCCTAGATGGACACCGCATGATCTTAGGAGAACAGCAAGGACTAACATGTCAAGATGTCGCATACCCTCTGAACACTCAGAAGCCGTTATTGCTCACGGAAAGCCGGGCATACAGAAGGTTTACGACAAGTGGGAGTATCTAGAAGAGAAGAAAGAAGCATTGCAGAAGTGGGAAGCTTTATTACTAACGATACTGAACTAAACAACAGACATGCAAGGGAGAGCACATGACAGAACTCGGCGCTAGCATAATAGAAGCTCAGGTTGCATACTCAGAACTCAGTGAATCAGAGCAAGAGGAATGGGATACATACGTATTCGACGGCGAGGTAGAAGACGATGGGAGCCCATGTCTTACCCTAGTGCGGTACTTCAGCACAACAACGGCAACTTACACCTACTGGTCAGATGGTAGCACACACATAGACCGTAAGACCGCGTAGCCTATCTAGCACCTCCCCTAGCTGCTCAAACAGACCGAACAGCGCACAATACAGCCTCACCTCTAACCGGGTGGGGCTTTTTAGTGTTCGTGCCTCGATCTACTTCCAAGGAACCCCCAACACAGCACAACCACGGCACGGCCAAGGGCGTAGCCCGACTCTGACCATCAATGGCAGCACAGGGCAAATACAGAGCTTTTCCATGCAGATTATTGAATACATCGAAAAGTTATAGATAATCTGCAAATGACATGCTATTCATTGGCTGAACTTTAGATTAACAGCGCAAGCTGAACATTCGGTAACTCAAGGAGTAGACATGAAAAAGTTAGTTGTTATGGCCGTTATGATGTTTAGTTTTATAGTATTGCTAACTGGGTGTACTGGCACAGTTAACACCGTTATCACTCCTAATGCGGACTTGAAACAATACAAAACAGCATATGTAGAGATGTTGCAACAAGATGAATTCAACCTAGGCGCTGCTATAATGGCACACATGATGAGCATGGGATTTGTGGTTAAGCACGCGCCCTTACCCAATGATGTATTAACTACTGACTTGCTTGTAAAATATAGTTATTACGATGGATGGGACATGGTGAAATACATGAAGAACTTCAGTGTCAACTTCTCAGATGCTAAAACTAACGCGGTGCTGCTTAACTCAAGGTACAACTTACCGGGTGCTACGAGGGGTGAAACTTTTAGAATCAACTACACATTTAACGACATTAGAATCAAGGCGGGGTATCCACCACTGGAAGGGTTTTGAGGAATCTCCATCAACCACAACCACTAACTACCAAGGCCGCTAACTTCGTCCATGCTCTGTATTACCATCTATAATAGTGAGCAAGCCACTACGAACAGCCTATAAGGTGCACAACTATACATGCAAACATATGAAGTCAAACCCCATGCCGTTGGGCGTGTAAGGAAGGTACTATGAACAAGCTTCCGACAGACCTTGAAATCTTAGAATGTATCTACACAACATACGCCGACAGCTTTCGAGAGTATTCAAAGGCTGACCCGAATCGTAGCTGTAAGATTTACGTGCCTATTGATGTAAGAAGAGTAGCAGAGCTATTGCAAACAGACCCATTTATTCTGCATGGTCGCCTCTATTATCATCTTGATGAAAAGTATGGGTACACACAGGACAATGGTTCTGAGGTGCACCTATTCTCACATAAGGTGGGAGACAATCTTCATTGTATTCACTATCCTTTTTTGGCTGCTATTGTATCCGAGAAAACAACTGAACATAGAAGAAACCTATGGGCTTTGTGGGTGTCGATCTTATCTTTAGGAGTTGCCTTGAGTTCGATGGTAGTAGCAATAGTAGCACTCTAGCGTGACCTTCGTCGGGTAGTCAACTTGCCTGATTTGGGTATACCCTAGCAGTACACCGCCATCGTACACTAATGGTGTATGATTTACATGTACGAAAAAACTTATTGACACCTCTTGCCCCACATGTTAGATTCAAATCGTACACTACAGCGGGCAAGGGGGCAACAAATGTCAGGACAGCAGATCGGCTACATCCGGGTATCCAGCGTCATGCAGAACACAGACAGGCAACTTGAAGGCGTTAGGACCGACATTATCTTTGAAGACAAGGTGTCAGGCAAGGATACCAGTAGGCCGCAACTAACCGCTATGATGCTACACGCTCGTAAGGGTGACACGGTGGTAGTTCACAGCATGGACAGACTGGCAAGGAACCTTGACGACCTTAGAGGCATAGTGAAGGAGTTGACAGGTAAGGGTGCAAAGGTCCAGTTCATGAAAGAGAACCTGATCTTCACCGGGGAGGACTCCCCTATGTCAAACCTGTTGTTGTCCCTGCTAGGTGCCGTAGCCGAGTTCGAGCGTTCCCTAATCAGTGAGAGGCAGAAGGAGGGGGTGCAGATTGCTAAGGCAAACGGCGCGTACAAGGGACGCAAGCAAGAGATGACCGCCAAGAAGATAGCAGACATCAAGGAAAGGGTTGCCAACAAGGAGCCTAAGGCACAGATAGCCAAGTCCCTAGGTATCAGTAGAGACACCCTGTACCGGTACTTAGAAGCCTAACAGTCAGGTCATTACAGAGGGACATATAACACCCTGCTATCCTTGAGAATGTCTGAGGGTAAACGGGTGTTTCTTGTTGTTCACAAAATGGGATAGATACACCTTTATGAAAATCGTGAAATTTACTGGTCTACTACGAACTGGAGCGCAGCGGGAGTGAAGTAGGAGGCCCAAGCGTAGCTTGATGATAACATCATACCAGTGTAATACCGGTAAGTGATCAGAGTATAACTAGATAACTACATGCTACTACAATACATGTAACTTTAAACACATAACCAGTAGTGTACTTAATAAGCTTACTAAGCAGCGGAGCTGGTAATAAACAAGAGTATAACTGGTAAAGAAGAGTCAAGTGCTTTTGAGATAGATACTGAGGTTAAAACGGTTCGTTGTTCTATAAGTACAACCCCTTCCAAGGACCTGAAATTAAACAAGATAGATGCGAGCCTGAACGCCAACGGCGCAGCCTCTACCGGCCACCTCACCAGCCAAGACCACGCCGCACGCCATGCCCCTTAAAGCCGTTCACCTGCTCAACCCACCCTACCCCCTGCACTGGCACCCTGCCACCGACTACAGGTCATTCTCGCTCGCCTTCATTCCCACCAGGGCGGCACCGGCCACCAGATTCCCGCGCAGGGTTCGATGGGGAACATGCGGCCCGACTTGAAGTCTGAACACCCGCACGCAGCAGCAGGACATTTTCAGTATTCGGAAGCTCAGGAGACATAAGACCAATAGGACCATAATAGTCCAGAACCAAAGCCCTATCTGTGCAGAGAGGACCTTAGTTCACTAGGTGCTTAAACTTGTATTGCAGGTACAGCAGCTAACCCATTTATCCAAGCTTCCACTTCCGAGCGCAACCATGCTACCCTGCCGGGTGCGAGTTGCCTACGTGCCGGGAACTTTTCAGCGTTCTCCATGTTGTAAATAGTCGTGTAACAGAGACCTACGAGCTTGACTACTTCCTGTCGTTTCATTAGCATGTATAACCCCTTTAGTGTGCCGAGTGCTACGCGTGTTCAAACGCGTTCACGGCGTGCGGTTTTTGATTCTATAAGTGCAACCCGTTCCAACTGGTCACACCTGATAACGGCAATAAGAGGTTACACTATCGGTTACACGCACCAACCACCACACCCGTAACTACCTATAAATGCAGAGGTAAATACTTTGAACATTGAACAGATGAAGATCGTTGTCAAGGAGATCCTGGCCAAAACGGAGCTCACCCCCTGCGTGGTGGGTCATCGAGGTGTGGGGAAGAGTGCCGGAATCATTCAGGCCTGCCGGGAACTGGACCGGCGCTACATCTCCTTGCGCCTGGGGCAGATGGAGGTGGGGGACCTGGTGGGCATTCCCTTCAGGGAGGGAGAGGCCATGCATTGGTCGCGCCCCTCCTGGCTTCCCCGGGACGATGATCCGCCCGCCATTATCCACTGCGACGAGTTGAACCGGGCCCAGCAGGAGGACACCCTGCAGGCCATCTTCCAGTTCGTGGAACCTCCCGCCGAGGGGATGCTGCGCTCACTCCATACGCATCGCCTCTCGCTGCGGCACAAGGTGGTGGTGAGCATAAACCCGCCGGACGGGAGCTACCAGGTGGCGACCCTGGACCGCGCCTTGATCGACCGCATGGTGATGCTCTTCGTGGAAACCGATTACCACTGCTGGGCGCGCTACGCCCTGGAGCGGGAGCTTGCCGGCGAGGTGCGCCGGTTCCTGGCCGCAAACTCCGGGATGCTCGCCAAACAGGGGATGCCGATGGATCTGCAGGTGGAGCCGAGCGAGCGCGGCTGGGAGATGGTCAGCATCCTGCAAAAGAGCTGCAGATTTCCCGCGGAGCTGGAGATGGAGGTCTACGCCGGGATCGTCGGCAAGGAGGCGGCCATCATGTTCATGCGCTGGCTTTCCGACCGAAAGGGGCGGCCGCTCACCGCCGGACAGGTGCTGAACGACTGGCCCCGGGTGGCTGAACGGGCGCAGGCCCAGCGCGACGACGTGCAGGCCGCGACCATGAACGATCTGAGTGCCACGCTGCAGGCCTCGCCCGTGCTGGCCGAGGAGGAGGAGGACAACCTGGTCGCCTACATCTCCGTGCTGCCGCGCGACCTCTGCTTCGGCTTCGTAAAGACGCTCCTCAAGATCCCCGAGGTTGCCCTGGCGCTGGTCAAAGACAGGCATGACAGCGTGGTCTTCGACGCCATGCAGGCGATCAGCCGGGAGGCACATTAGCCGCCATGGCAGCCGACCGCCTGGAAAACGCCGTGGTGCGGCTGCTGCGGGAGCGTCCCTTCTACGGGCACTTCATCCTCAATCTGCGCCGCGAGGAAGCCGACCTGGACGGGAAACCCGCCGGCGTCACCATACGTAACGGCATCCCCACCCTGATTGTCGACTCCGCCTGCTTCGAACGGCTTCGGTCCGGAGAGCGGCGCGCCGTGCTGGAACACCTGGTCAAGCATCTGCTGCATCTGCACCTGCTGCGCCGCAAGGAGCGCAACGGGCACGACTGGGACGTCGCCTGCGACCTCGCCATCAACCCGACCACCCCGGGTCTTCCCGAAGGGGCGCTTTTCCCTGCCCATTTCAAGATGGAGGAGGGTCTCGCGGCCGAGGAGTACTACCAGCGACTGGTGCGCCCCTTCGACGTCGGCAACCTGGAGGGAAGCGGGTTCGGCAACGCCCGGGCGGAGCAGCGCGGCGCGGAGGGGGCCGGAAGCGCCGAGGCTTCCCCCTCCACCCTCGACGACCATGCGCATTGGAGCGATGCCGACAGCACGCCGTTTTCGCTGGCCGAAGAGATGCTGCGCGCCGTCGCCCGCGAGAGTCTGCGCGGCTGCGACGGCGAGGCGCCTGCCGAGATCAGGGAGGTGCTGGATGGGCTGCTGGCCCCCTCGCCCCTCCCCTGGCGCCAGATACTGCGGCAGTTCGTGGCCGCAGCCGGCCGCATCGGCAGGAAAAGCACCTGGATGCGTGAGCATCGCCGCTTCGGCCATGACACACCCGGCACGCGCAAACGGCGGCGGCTGAACCTGCTGGTCGGGATCGACGTGAGCGACTCGACCGACATCGTCGAACTGAGAGAGGCGTTCGGCAGGGAACTGCTGCAGATCGCCCGGGGGCGGGATGCCTCCATTACCGTGCTTTACGCCAACAGCAGGATCCAGCGGATCGAGGCCCTGAGCGGAAGCGCTTTCCCGGCGCAACGCTACCATGGAGGCGGCTTCACCGACCTGCGGCCGGTATTTGACTACGCGAAGACGATGCATCCGGCACCGGCGGCGCTGATCTATCTGACCGACGGCGTCGGCCCCGCCCCGGAACATGCGGAGTTGCCGACCCTGTGGCTGCTGACGGCAAAAGGTGAGAAACCGGTGCCTTGGGGCATCGAGCTACGCTTGGAGGTATGAAGATGGATGAGATCGAGGCGTTTAAGCCGATGACGGCCCAATCGGTCGGGGAGATCCTGAGGGAGGCCGGAGCCCAGGTGATGGTGCGTTCCGGCCGCAGCGAGAGCTACAGCGCGCCCAGGGAATTCTCCTTCGAGGTGAAGGGGCTTTTTGAGAACGGCATGGGGGTACACGTGGTGGCGCGCCAGTTCAACTACCGCGATCCCTGGGAGGCCGAGGGGCGGGTCAACGACCTGGTGGACGTGATCCTGCTGCGTGACGGGTCGCTCACCCCGCTTCCCAGGGGTTATCCCTATTTCCAGGGGATCGATGAGGAGTGCGGGCTCGACGAGGCGCGTCTGCGCAAAGTGGTTGATTGCGTGCGGAAGGTGAATATGAAGGTGTATCTGCTTCAGGAGTTGACGGGGGACTTGAAAGGCAGGGCCTAGCCCCTGTTCTTTCACCCTATCTCGTACTCTTTCATCTTGCGATACAGCGTGTTGCGCCCGATCCCCAGCTTGGTCGATGCCTTCTGGATGTTCCCCTCATAAAAGGCGAGCGCCTCGCAGATCATATGTTTCTCCGCGTCCCGCAGCGAGGTGATCTCGACCGGCTTGGAAGCCGCCGCTCTTGCCGGCGCGGGAGCGCAGCAGAAATCGAGCAGGTCGGGAACCAGGACCCCCTGCGCGCCGGAGCGGATGATGGCCCTTTCCAGGGCGTTCTCCAGTTCGCGGATATTGCCGGGCCAGTTATGGGAGGCGATCTTCTCCAGGAAATCGTCCTCAATCCGGAGGGAAGGCTTGCCCAGCTTGGCGGCGAGTTTGGAGACCAGGTAGCGCGTCAGTATCTCGAAGTCCTCGGGCCTTTCCCTGAGCGCGGGAATCCGCATGCCGAGCACGTTCAGCCGGTAATATAGGTCCTGCCTGAAATTCCCCTTCAGCACCTCGGCCTGCAGGTCCTTGTGGGTCGCGGCGATGATCCGGATGTCGACCGGCTTCTCGCGGGCCGACCCGATGCGGGAGACCGTCTTCTCCTGCAGCACCCGCAACAGCTTGGCCTGCACGTTGAGAGACATGTCGCCGATCTCGTCCAGGAAGATGGTGCCGCCGTCGGCGATCTCGAATTTCCCCGCCTGCCCCCCCCGCTTGGCCCCGGTAAAGGTCCCCTCCTCGTAGCCGAACAGCTCGCTCTCGATCAGGTTTTCCGGCAGTGCCGCGCAGTTGAGCGCTATGAACTGCCGCCCCCGGCGCGGGCTCGCGTTGTGGATCGCCTGGGCGAAGAGTTCCTTGCCGGTGCCGCTTTCTCCATTGATCAGGACCGTCGAGGGGCTGTCGGCGGCAAGCTTCGCCCATTCCTTGGCGGAAGCTATCGCCGGGCTCTCCCCTATGATGTCCTCCAAGGTGTAGCAGTGCGAGTGCATGATGGTCGGGCGCTTGGGCTGCTGGCGGTTGGCCCCCTCCCGGAAAACGGCGACCACGCCGATCACCCCGCCGGTATCGTCGCGCAGAAGCGAAGCCGAACTGAAGATCTTGCGCCCCACCTTCTCGATGATGATCTCGCGGTCCTCGTACTCCTCGCCGTCGGAGAGCACCTTCAGCATCGGGGCCCGCGCGTTGAAGACCTTCTCGATATGCTGCCCCTTTGACCTGGCCGCGTTGACGTCGAAGATCTCCGCCGCCTTGGCGTTGATCTCGGTGATGATGCCGCTGTTGTTGATGGAAATCAGGGCGTCGGACATGTTCTCCAGCAGGGCGTTGGAATAACGGTATGCCATGTAGAGCTTGTCGGTGGCCCGCATGAGGCGGAGCTGGTTTTCCACCGCGTTGACCGCGGCGACCACCATCCCCAGGGTGTGGGCGTTGGCGACGCGGAAGTCGCCGCTTATATCGAGGATGCCGATCAGTTCCCCTTCGGGATCGTAGATGGGCGCTGCGGAACAGGTCAGGAAGTGGTGCGGCTTGCAGTAGTGCTCCCAGGCATAGATCTGCACCGGCCGCTTCTCGATCAGGGCGGTGCCGATCGCGTTGGTCCCCTTGACCGACTCGCTCCAGTTGCCGCCCGGACAAAGGAGTACCTGCTTGGTCCGCGACACGATGTCGTTATCGCCCAGCACCTCAAGGAGATAGCCGGACTCGTCGGTCAGCACCACCTGGAACCCGGACCCCTTGACGAAGTTGTACAGGTTGTCCATGAAGGGGCGCGCCACCTTCACCAGGTGCTGCTTGTTGTAGAGCCGCTCCCGCAACTCCTGGAGGCTGATGACGCACTGCTCTTCCTCGTACGGGTCGACCTTCAGGTTGCGGCAACGCTGCCAGGAATTGGCCACCTCCGGACGCAGTTGCTGCAGATCGAGGATATCCTGCTCGACATAAAGGTTCCAGGCCTGCTTCGTTACTTCGAGCGCTTTTGACGGCATGATGCTAACCTCTCAGGACAAATCGTGAACCGCACTGTATACGACTCATGAGAGAATATCACCTTTCCAGGAACTTTCTGTCAACTCTTTTTATCCACATGAAAATAAATTTCCGCTACTTTACGCGAGGTTACCCGAACGCGCCCCGGAGTCGGACCGGATTGCCGGAGCCGTCTAATCCAGGCAGCGGAAGACCCCGGAGCTCCAGAGGCAGCTGCCGCAAGGCTCGGTGTTGACATAGCAGTCCTGGGCGAACTCCTCCTTCTGGACCAGGTCGCAGGGCGAGCAGTTGCACTCGGAGCAGGAGGGGTAATCGTGGCGCAGCACGTTGTCGCGGTAGCTGCGGAACTCGCAGCTGTTCCAGATGTCGAGGACCCCGCGCTCCAGCACGTTGCCGAACACGCGCGGCTTCACCGGATGCAGCCAGCCGTTGGCGAAGGAGCGGCACTGGTGCCAGAGGTGGTAGCAGGGATGCATTTTGCCGTCCCAGGAGATGAAGGCTCCCCCCTGCTCGACGAAGGCGCAGCCGCGCTTTTCGCGCCTGGCGATCTCGGGAAGCCGCAGATCGATGCCGACCCTGCGCGCCACCTTGACCGCCTCGTCGAACACGCTCTGGCTCTCCTCGATCCGACCGCAATCCAGGGTGAAGAGCCTTTTCAGGTCGAGGGTGATGCCGCGCTGCTGCGCGTCTCCCTTCATGGCAGCGACAAAATCGACGATCTGGCGCTCCTCGGGCGACTTGTTGTAGTTCCAGAGCACCTCGAAGTAGCGCTCGATCGCCAACCCCTTGAGGTCCGCCTTGCTCTTCCAGGTCTGGAACAGCGTGATCGCCTCATCGGTGCAGATATCGTAGCTGCACTGCTCGAGGTGCGGCTCGTCGAAGGGATGCAGATGGGAGACGATGGCAAAGGTGGCGCCGCGTCCCGCGGCCCAGGCCAGCGCCGCCGGGAGTTCCGAGATGTTGTCGCGCATCACGACGTATTCGACCCCTATCTCCATGTCGGGCCGCCCGCAGACACCCTTCGCCTCGACCAGCGCATCGCAGGCGTGCTGAAGGTCGAGAAGCTGGCTTCCGGCGCGGATGGCGCCGAAGGTCGAGGCGTCGACGCCGTCCATGGAGAGGCAGATCCTGTCGATGCCGGCGTCGAGAAGCGAGATGGCCCGGAGGTTGGAAAGGAGGATGCCGTTGGACTGGAAGCCGGTCCAGCTTCCGGCCGGCATGATTTTCTTGGCCCGGCTGATGAACTGCTCCAGGCGCGGGTTCAAAAGCGGCTCGCCGACCCCGTTCAGCACCAGGGCGTCCAGGTTGGAGAGCGCCGGCTCCAGCGCCTGAAAGGTGTGATGATCGAGGTCGCCGTCCCTGCCACCTTCGTCATGTTGTTTCATGCACATGACGCAGCTCAAGTTGCAGCGGCTGGTCGTTTCCACGAACAGCTTCGAGGGGTACTCCAGGAATGCGGGTTCCGGAGCAGGCATGATTTTGAGAGCTGCAGCGGACTGGTGTTGCATACGGCCTCCTGATTTTAAAATCAGTTCTGGATCGGAGTCTCCATGCGGCGGGACATTTCCCACTGCTCCCTGAACAGGGTCAGAGCCTCGCGCATGATGAAGGAGGCCTTCTTGTTCCTGCTGTCCATCAGCCTCTGAACCTCGTCCCGCTCCTCGTCGCTCATCCGTATCGAGATGATGTTTCCCTTCTTGTTGGTCTTGTCCTTCATGGTCTTCTCCTTGCTTTTGCCAGCTATCTGTTGATATATGCCGCCGGTTAGAGCAGCTGAATTTCATCCTCGGGTCTGATCACGCCGCCGCTTAGCACCGTCGCGAACACCCCTTCCTTGGGCATCACGCAGTCGCCCGCCTGGTAGAAGATGGCGCAGCGGGTGTGGCAGACCTTGCCGATCTGGGATATCTCCAGCACCACCGTGCCGATGCCGAGCCTGGTACCGATGGGAAGGTTCACCAGATCGATCCCCTGGGTGGTGATGTTCTCGGCGAAATCCCCGGGCCCCACCTTGAGTCCCAGCTCCCGCATCTTGGTGATGCTCTCCTCGGCCAGCAGGCTCACTTGGCGGTGCCAGTCGCCTGCGTGGGCGTCGCCGATGATGCCGTAGTTCTCCCTCAGATGCACCGAGTCGGACGGCGTCTTCTTCTCTCCCTTTGCCTTGCTGACACTTACCGCGACTATCTGACCCGCCATCGATCTTCCTCCCGTTCCCGTTCCCGACTAATTTCGATCTCTTGCTGTTCACCTTCCTCGCCCTTCAAGGGGGAGGTCAGGAGGGGGACGGGGCGGTTTAGGTGCCGAATGATCCCCATCCCCACCCCGGCCCTCCCCTTGAAGGGGAGGGAGTTTCTTCAGCGAAATATTCGAATTAACCGGTCATCGTTTAGTAAGGGCTACCCGCCGATCCTCGACATGTTCACCCGACTCTTTTCCTCGCCCTCTTCGGCCAGATGGTGGCGCCCCGGCTTTTCCGTCACGATGCGGCGCAGGGTCTCATGCAGCGGGGCGGGGTCGCAACCCTCGAGCAGCGGCTTCAGGTCGGTCCCCTGCTCCGAGAAGAGGCAGCCGCGCACGCGCCCGGCGGCGGTGACCCGGATCCGGTTGCAGCTCTCGCAGAAGTGACCGGAAACCGGGGTGATGATCCCTATGGCCCCGGCGGCCCCCTCGATCTTGAAATTTCTGGCCGGTCCCGCCATTTCGGCGCCGACCAGCGGCAGGAGCGGATAACGCTCGGCGATCCGGGCCAGGATCTCGCTTCCCGGCATGGACTGGGCGTTCCACTCCCGGTCCCTGAGGGTCGGCATGTACTCTATAAAGCGTACCGTGTACGGCTTGCCGATGCTCATTGCGGCGAAATCGAGGATCTCCCGATCGTTTACCCCGCGCATCACGACCATGTTTATCTTCACCGGCGGAAAGCCCGCCCTCTCGGCAGCTGCGATCCCGTTCATGACCCGGCCCAGATCCCCGCCGCGGGTGATCCGGGCAAAGGTCTCCGGCTGCAGGGAGTCCAGGCTGATGTTGAGTCGCGCCACGCCCGCCTCACGCAGAGGCAGCGCCAGATCCTCCAGCAGAATGCCGTTGGTGGTCAGGACCAGCTCCTTCAAGCCGGGTATGCCGGAGAGGGTACTAAGAAATCCGGTGAGCCCCTTTCGGACCAGCGGCTCCCCCCCGGTGATCCTGATCTTTACTATGCCCTGGGCGACGCAGGCGCTCGCCACGCGAAGGAGTTCCTCGTAGGAGAGGAGATCGCCGTGCCCGAGCTTCGCCACACCCCCGGCCGGCATGCAGTAGCAACAGCGCAGATTGCAGCGGTCGGTAACGGAGAGCCTCAAGTAGTTAATTCGCCTGCCATAGGTATCGATCAGTTCCATGTACTCACTCCCGGCCGGTATGCGTTTGCGCCATCGGAACAACCCTTGCTCCTGTATACAAGGCAATATCGGTACCAACTCGTCAATGTCGGCGCCAACTGGACGCCGGGAAGGGGCCGGGACCGCCCCCCCCCCGCAAAAGGGAGCAGCTAAAGCTGTGAATACACGGGAAACGAACCCATTTTCAGGAAATGGCGACCGAGGGGGTAAAAGGGGAATTGGGGCGGGGATGGAACCTGGCGCGACCGTTCCACAACATGACACACGTTCCATATTGGAACAGCGCCTGTGTTCGTTTTCAGAACGGAACCGAAAGCGCCGACTCCGGGGGCCATAAATACTGAGGTGATTAAGTATACGTATTTCTATGAAAAATTGATAGCTCGTAAGAAAAATAGCACCCGGCTATTATTCTGGTACGGGGTTTGCGATGCCTTAGAAAACCGTTTTACGAAACTGTATGCAGCATCAAGACGTAACCGGTAGAACAAAGCGGGCGGGGACGCCCGAACAAACCACAACAGGGGGAAATGAACATGGCATTAGGAGAGCAGACGTACGGGTTTTACATTCCGACAGTATCACTCATGGGTATTGGTTCCGCCAAAGAAGCAGGCGACCAGGTTAAGGCACTCGGCGCATCCAAGGCCCTTCTTGTAACCGACAAAGGCCTCTCGGCCATGGGCGTTGCAGACAAGATCAAGGCTCAGGTAGAAACTACCGGCGTTCAGGTCATCATCTTCGACGGCGCAGAGCCGAACCCGACCGACGTCAACGTGCATGACGGCGTCAAGGTTTACCAGGACAACAAATGCGACGCGATCATCTCCCTGGGCGGCGGCAGCTCCCACGACTGCGCTAAAGGCGTAGGCCTTGTGATCGCCAACGGCGGCCACATCCGCGACTTCGAAGGCGTGAACAAGTCCACCAAGCCGATGCCGGCATTCGTAGCAATCAACACCACCGCAGGTACCGCGTCTGAAATGACCCGCTTCTGCATCATCACCAACACCGACACCCACGTGAAAATGGCCATCGTTGACTGGCGTGTGACTCCGAACGTCGCAATCAACGATCCGCTGCTCATGGTCGGCAAGCCCGCAGCACTCACCGCAGCAACCGGCATGGACGCACTGACCCATGCAGTTGAGGCATATGTTTCCACCATCGCTACCCCGATCACTGACGCCTGCGCGATCAAGGCTATCGAGCTGATCGCCGAGTTCCTCTCCAAGGCAGTTGCCAACGGCGAAGACCTCGAAGCTCGCGACAAGATGGCATACGCAGAGTACCTGGCCGGCATGGCGTTCAACAACGCAAGCCTTGGCTATGTCCACTCCATGGCTCACCAGCTGGGCGGCTTCTACAACCTGCCGCACGGCGTCTGCAACGCCATCCTGCTGCCGGCAGTAAGCCAGTACAACCTGATCGCCTGCCCGAAGCGTTTCGCTGACATCGCTGCCGCACTGGGCGAGAACATCGCTGGCCTCTCCGTGACCGAAGCCGGCCAGAAAGCGATCGACAGGATCCGCAGCCTGTCGGCTTCCATCGGCATCCCGACCGGCCTCAAGGCTCTCAACGTGAAGGAAGAGGACCTCAAGGTCATGGCAGAAAACGCAAAGAAAGACGCTTGCCAGTTCACCAACCCGCGCAAGGCTTCCCTTGAGCAGGTCATCGACATCTTCAAGGCAGCAATGTAAGACGTTGGGCAGGACCGCAGTATAGACAAGAAAGGCAGCAAACGGATGGGCAGGGTTTTTGCCCTGCCCATCCAGTTGTACAACCGACCACATGCAAAGAGATGCGTAAGCAGTGTCGGATCAGTCGCGCATCAGGAAATCTCCGAGCCATGCTGCCTAACAGGGAAACCTTACGGCGCCGGGCCAACGGGTTTCGCTGGAAACGGCGGAGCCTCCCTCTGGAAAGGAGCCCCTTCGCCATGACGGCGCAGGAAATACATATAAATAGGGAGCTAAGAAAGCATGGATAAGATTTTTCGCGTAAACATGACCGACCTGACCACCAAAGTCGAAGCAGTCCCCGCAGGCTGGGCAGGCCTTGGCGGCCGCGGCCTCACCTCCACCATCGTGGCTGCTGAAGTCCCCCCGACCTGTCACCCGCTCAGCGCACAGAACGTACTCTGCTTCGCTCCGGGCCTTCTGACCGGAACCGCTGCAGCCAACTCCGGCCGTCTCTCCGCAGGCGCCAAGAGCCCGCTGACCGGCGGCATCAAGGAGTCCAACGCAGGCGGCACCGCGGCACAGATGCTGGCGAAACTCGGCATCAAGGCCCTGATCATCGAAGGCGCGCCGAAGGACGGCACCTGGTACAACCTCGCCGTCGGCGTGAACGGCGTCGTGATCTCCGAGGAGAAGGAACTGCTCGGCCTTGGCAACTTCGCCGTGATCGATGCGGTCGAGGCAAGGCTTGGCAAGAAGACCGGCGTGCTGACCATCGGCATCGCAGGCGAGCTGAAGATGACCGCGGCAAACATCTCCGTCAAGGACCCC
>DNRQ01000027.1:0-165 GCA_003499925.1 Geobacter sp. | reverse complement strand
AACATCCTGAACGAGGCCGGCGGTCTCCCCACCAAGAACTTCACCGTGGGGCAGTTCGAAGGGCACGACAAGATTTCCGGCGAGACCATGCACGACACCATCGCAGCACGCGGCGGCAAGGTGAAGCACGGCTGCCACGCAGGCTGCATCATCCAGTGCTCGCAG
>DNRQ01000229.1 GCA_003499925.1 Geobacter sp. | reverse complement strand
TTTACAATTGAGCGGTCAAATTTAGCTTGAAAGTGCGGCCAAGTCAAGGGCTTTTCTGCGCCACCCGACGTTTTTTCTCCGACCGCAGCATTGCGCTCCCCGGACTCTTCAGCCGAGCCCGACGTAGATGTCATCGCCCCGGACCTCCACGGGATAGACCCGCAGGGTAAACTCCGGGTGATCCTTGCAGGCACCCGAGGCGAGATCGAAGCGGTAGCCGTGGCGCGGACAGGAGATGCTCCCCGCCTCCTTCAGCAAAGCCCCCTCCATCGGCGCCCCCTGGTGGGGGCACTCCCTCTCGCAGGCATACAGCACCCCCTTGCTCTTCACCAGGAGAATCGACTGACCCTCGACCTGCACCAGTTTCTTCCCCCAATCGGGAACGTCGGACACCTTGGCGGCAAACTTCATGCGGATTCCTCCTGGACAACGATACTTCTACGGCTACACGGTATATGTAGGTCGGGTTAGCCCGTAGGGCGTAACCCGACGTGCAATTTAGCAGGTATCGGATGAGGTGTCGGGTTACGCTGCGCTAACCCGACCTACGGATCCTCAAAACCCCCTCCCCTTCAAGGGGAGGGTCGGGGTGGGGATGGGGCAGAACTGCTAGCTTACCGCCACCTCGAACTGTTCCTGGTGAAAGCCCGGCTTGGCACGCACCGTGATCCGCTTCTTGAAGTTCTTCTCCAGCTCCTCAAGCCCGCGGCGCTCCTCGTCATAGAGGAGGTCGGCGACCTGCGGATGCACGGTCAGCATCACCTTGGTGCCGCGGATGTCCAGCATCTCGCGGCGCAGCTCACGGAAAATCTCGTGGCAGACCGAGATCTTCGACTTCACGTACCCCCTCCCCTCGCAGTAGGGGCACGGCTCGCACATCATGCGGCCCAGGCTCTCGCGCACCCTCTTCCTGGTCATCTCCACCAGACCCAGCTCGGAGATCTTCAGGATGTTGGTCTTCGACTTGTCGCTCTTCAGCGCCTCCTCGAGGGCCCCGTACACCTTGTCGCGGTTCACCTCCTTCTCCATNNAGTCGATGATGATGATCCCGCCCAGGTTTCTAAGCCGCAGCTGGTAGGCGATCTCCTTGACCGCCTCGAGGTTGGTCTTCAGGATGGTGTCTTCCAGGTTGTGCTTTCCGACGTAGCGACCGGTGTTCACGTCGATGGCGGTGAGCGCCTCGGTCTGCTCGATGATGATGTAGCCGCCGCTCTTCAGCCAGACCTTGCGCCCCAGGGCGCGGCTGATCTCCACCTCCAGCCCGAAATGGTCGAAGATCGGCTCCTCCTCGTCGTAGAGCTCGATGGAATACTTCATCTTCGGCATGAAGGTGGTGATGAACTGGACGATCTTGTCGTACTCCGGCTTGGAGTCCACCACGATGCGCTCGACCGACTCGGTCAGGATGTCCCGCACCACCTTCTGGGTCACGTCCAGGTCCGAGTGGATCAGGGTGGGAGCCCCCGCCTTGTCCTTCCTCTTGGCTACCTCCTCCCAGAGCTTGGTGAGATAGTGCAGGTCGGCGACCAGGTCCTCCTCGCTCTTCCCGTCGGAGACGGTCCGGACGATGAACCCGCCACCTACCGGCTTGATCCGGTCCACGATATCCTTGAGGCGCTCCCGTTCAGCCTCGTCCTCGATCCTTCTGGAGATCCCGACATGATCCACCGTCGGCATGTAGACCAGGTGCCTTCCCGGAAGCGAGATGTGGGCGGTGATGCGCGCCCCCTTGGTGCCGATCGGCTCCTTGGAGATCTGCACCAGGAGTTCCTGCCCCTCCTGCAGCAGGTCCTCGATAGGATGAAGCGGGTGCGGCACCGGCTCCTCACCCTGCTCCCTCTCCATGAAGCTCTCGTACTCGTCCACCGAGTCGAACACGTCGGCGACATAGAGAAAGGCCGCCTTTTCCAGCCCGATGTCGACAAAAGCCGCCTGCATACCCGGCAGCACCCGCACCACCCTTCCCTTGTAGATGTTGCCGATGATCCCCTTCACCCTGCTCCTCTCGACGTACAGCTCCGCAATGGTGCCGTTCTCGATGAGCGCGATGCGGGTTTCGTGGGAGGTGGTGTTAATAACCAGCTCGTTTCCCATGCTAACCCCTTCTTATATATAAGATAAAATCATTTCAAATCCATATTGGACCTGTAGTCGGTGCACTGACGTATGCCGGCATTTGAGCGTCCTTACTCCTCCCCCCGGAGGGGGGAGGTTGGGAGGGGGGAAGGCTCCCGGCTTCCACGAAGAACCGGCCGGGTTCCCCCTCCCTAGCCCTCCCCCTCCGGGGGAGGGGACTCTTATGCCTCGGCAACGGCTTCCCCTGATTCGACCGGAGCATCTCCCGGCGTCTGGGCGAACAGCACCTCAAGCTTCTCCAGCCGCGCGTCCTTGAGCGCCTCTGCGGGAACCCCGAGAATCGCCGTGGCAAACTCGACAGGCTTGCCGCGGCCGACCAGCATCTCCAGGGTGCATCCCTCCGCGCTCAGCTCGGAGAGCTCGTGACGCAGGTCGAACTCCACCACCTTCCCCTTCTTCTCGCGCCTGAGCGGCGAGGATTCCAGTGCCAGGAAGGCGGAGACCCTCTCCTGCAGATCTACTGCCAGCGCCTCGGGTAGCGTCACGCGATACCTGACCCGCTCCATTATAACCGATAGAGCGGGGGCCTTCATCGGGATCACGGCCGCCTCGACCACCCTCACCCCTTCGGGAAGGCTCTTGTTGAGCGCCTCCTGCAACTCCTCGGCGGAGAAGCCCGCGTCCACCTCGAAATCCATGTACTCGGCATGCGACTCGATGCCGACCGAAAGGGCGGTGGCGAAGGAGAACTTCGGATGCGGGTGGAACCCCTGGGAATAGCGCATCGGTATCCGGGCGCGCCCGACCGCGCGGATGAAGAGGGTCAGCATCTCCAGATGGCTCAGAAAGCGCATCCGCCCCAGCTTCTCGAAACGGATACGGATCCGCTGCGCCAGCTCGGCGGCCTGCAGCGGCGGAATTTCGCAGGCGTAGGTGCCGAAGGGAACCGGTTCGTTCAGCCGCAGCTTTACCGTCTCGAAGTCGCAGACGCCGCACCCCGTGCACTCGCCGGCCCTGCAGTCGGGGGTCGACGCGCCGGCGATGGCTGCCTCGCGCTCGGCCAAAAGGAATTCCCGACGCACTCCGCAATCGATATGGTCCCAGGGAAGCGGCTCGTCCAGCTCCCTGCGGCGGTGATAGAAGCTCGCAGCGATACCCGCGTTTTCGAAGGCCTGCAGCCATTTCAACCTGTCGAAGTGCTCCCACCAGCCGTCGAAGCGGCAACCCAGGGCGTGCGCCTCGATAAGGAGCTTGGAAAGCCTGCGGTCCCCTCGGGCGAATACCCCTTCCAGCCCGGAGAGAGAGGCGTCCTGCCACTTCATGATCAGTTTCTTCTTCTTGAGCTCCGAGCGCAGGTGGCGCTGCTTGTCGACGATCTCCTCCTCGCTGATCTGGGGCTCCCACTGGAAAGGGGTGTGCGGCTTCGGGACGAAGCTGGAAACCGAGACGTTCACATCGCCGCCGTTTCCGGCAAACTTTCCCTGCCTCTTCACCTCGCGGGAGATGTCCACGATCCCATTTACGTCGTCCATCGTTTCCGTGGGAAGCCCGATCATGAAGTAGAGCTTGATCAGCCGCCAGCCGGCGCTATAGACGGCGCGCGCGTTTTCCAGCAGATCGGCTTCGGTGACCCCCTTGTTGATGACGCTTCTCAGCCGGTCGCTACCCGCCTCCGGTGCCAGGGTGAAGCCGGTCTTGCGCACCCGGCGTATCTCTTCCGCCATCTCGGGGCTGAGACTTCCCACCCGCATCGAGGGGAGCGAAACCGCCTTCTTCTGCGCCGCGTAGCGGTCCATCAACCCCTTCAAAAGCGGGGTGAGGCAGCCGTAGTCGCCGGTGGAGAGCGAAAGGAGCGACACCTCGTCGTAGCCGGTGTTGGAGAGCGCCTCCTCGACGATCTCCAGCACGCGCTCGGGGCTTCTCTCCCGCACCGGCCGGTAGATGTACCCCGCCTGGCAGAACCGGCAGCCGCGGGTGCAGCCGCGCGAAATCTCCACGCTTACCCTGTCGTGCACCGTCTTTAGAAAGGGAACCACGGGGCTGGTCGGGTAATGGGCGCTTTCCAGATCGGAGACGAAACGCCGCCTGACGCTCCGGTACCCTTCGCTAAGCGGCGCGATCTTTCCGATCCGGCCGTCCTCCTGATAGCTTACCTGGAAAAAGGAGGGGATGTAGACGCCCTCGATCCTGGAGAGCCGCTCCAGGAGAGTTTGTTTCGGAAGAGCCTCCAGCTTCCAGGCGCGAACGCAGTCGGCGATCTCAAGCACCGCATCCTCGCCGTCGCCGATCAGGAAGGCATCGAAGAAATCCGCCAGCGGCTCAGGGTTGAAGGCGCACGGCCCGCCACCGATGATTAGGGGATAGCGCTCGTCGCGCTCGGCCGCCAGCAACGGGATGGCCGAGAGGTCCAGCATGTTCAGGATGTTGGTGTAGGAGAGCTCGTACTGCAGGGTGAAGCCGACGATATCCGCCTCGACCAGGGGGATCCCCCCCTCGAGCGTGACCAGCGGTCTCTTTCCCGACCTGAGCACCTCTTCCAGATCGGGCCAGGGTGCGTAGACGCGCTCCGGCGCGATCCAGGGCACTCCCTTCAGCACGCCGTACAATACCTGCAACCCAAGATGACTCATTCCTATTTCATAAACGTCGGGAAAGGCGAGGACGAAGCTCAGTCCCGCCTCCCGGCCGGTAACGCTCCCCATCTCCCCGCCCATGTAACGGGCAGGCTTTTCCACGGACAAAAGTATGTTTTTGCTTATGTTATTGCTCAAAAAACCCCCGAAAGACGTCTGTCAGACATGACCGGACATCATAACAAATTATCTTCCGGACTGGCAAGGTAATATCCCGACGCCTAAAAAATGGAGCGCGCCGCGCCTGCGGTTCTGCCTGACGCCAAGAAAAAAGGCCGCATCTTACGATGCGGCCTTTCCAAAACTGATGAAACGATCCCGGAACCCCCTACTCCTTCTGCCAGACGTAGGGCGGATCGAAGAGCGGCTCGAAGAAGCCGGGGTAGGCAACGAAAAAGGTGAGCGCTTCACCGGCGCCCGAAACGGTCCGCACCAGCGTCATGCCGATCCCCTTGAGCGGCCCGACCGTCGCCCCCTTGGCAAGCCCCTCCTCCTGGTAGGTAATGGCGATCTGCTTCGGGAACTCCAGCCAGCCTGTGGCGAAGTTTGTCACACCACGCGCGAGCTTGTTGGCCATGCCGTCCACCACTTCCTGGGGCGAGGCATCATCAATGGTTTTGATACTGCCGGCCAGCGCCTTTTGCTCCGTCCCTGAAAAGGAGAGGGCGAGCACCAGTAGAGCTATCGTGAAAAAACGCATGCGCATAAGTTACTCTCCCCTTCTCTCGACAGGCTCCGCTCTCCCGGCAGGTTCCGCTCTCTCGGCAGGCTCCGCCAGGCTCTGCCTTCTCGGCTCGACCCGCTTCTCCTCCCACCCCTGCCAGACGTACTCCGGGGATATCATGGAGTCGTAATAACCCGGCTGGGGTACGGCAAAAAATACGGTTTCGGTGACCCCGGCAAAGAGGCGGTAAAAGGCCATCCCTACCCCCTTGAGCGGACCGACCACGTAGCCGATGCCGCCCCGGTCCCTGACGGTGAGATAGGACTGCTTCGGGACCTCGACCAGCGAGGTTGCCACGTTGGCTACGCCGCGAACCAGCTTGAACGCCATCTTCTCGGCGATAGCTTCCGGTTGCTGCCCCTCAACGGCAAACGAGGCAGTGGCGAAAATCATGATCAGCAGCAGGGATAACAGCGTCGTTTTGGTACGCATTTTCACTCCTCTTGGCCAGTACCCGTCATAAATGCTATGTTCTTTTAACATAATCGCCCACCCTTGGCAAGAACGGCATGACGGCCGCAACAAGGCTGCCGGTTCCCAAAGGCCACCTCTTGGAAACCCGACAGGTACTGATCTTCCGCTGGTTCAAACTCCCTCCCCTTCAAGGGGAGGGTTGGGGTGGGGATGGGGTAGCTCCGGCAGGAAGCGAAACGGCGCGACCCCAGGAGGAATCGCGCCGTTTCATGCCGCAGGGCCGCATGCCCCTATGTTATTTCTTGCCGTGCTTTTTGGCCAGGTAATCGGCGACTCCCGCAGTCGAGGCCTTCATCGCCTCCTCACCCTCCTGCCAGTTGGCCGGGCAGACCTCGCCGCCGTGGGTCTCTACGAACTGGAGCGCATCCAGTATCCTGAGCGCCTCACCGACGCTCCTGCCAAGCGGCAGGTCGTTGATCACGGAGTGGCGCACAACCCCCTTGGTATCGATCAGGAACAACCCGCGCAGCGCCACCGAGTCGTTCAGCAGGATGCCGTACGACCTGGCGATCGCCTTGTTCAGGTCCTCCACCAGGGGATACTGCACGTTGCCGATGCCGCCGTTTTCCACCGGAGTGTTCTTCCAGGCGAGATGGGTGAAGCGCGAGTCCACCGACACCCCGATCACCTCGCAGTTCTTCTCCTTGAACGCGGCGACCCTCGAGTTGAAGGCGAGGATCTCGGAGGGGCAGACGAAGGTGAAGTCGAGCGGATAGAAGAAAAGGATCACGTACTTGCCGCGATAGTTGGACAGCGTGAGCTCCCCGAAAGAGTTGTCCGGCAGGACCGCCTGTGCTGTGAAATCAGGTGCTTCCCGAGTAACCAAGGTGGTGAGGCTCATAAGTTATGTCTCCTTTTTTCTAATTGTTTTTCTAATGTGGAGAAAACTCTACCAGCACCCCTATCCCTTGTCAACCAAAAAAGATCAAAAGCATCCGATTGGTTTTTTTAGCTCGTTTACCGGGCCACCACCTCTCCGCGGATACCGATGGTCACCTCGCGAAGCGGGATCTCCTTTCCCGACGCGGCCAGCGCCTGCCGGGTCGCCATCACGATGCCGCCGCAGCAGGGGACCTCCATTCTCAGGACCGTGATCGACTTGATCGACGACTGACGGAAGATCGCGGTCAGCTTCTCCGTGTGGGCCTGGAGGTCGTCCAGTTTCGGGCAGGCGATCACGACGGCCTTCCCCGCCAGGAAGTCCCGGTGGTAATCCGGATAGGCAAAGGGGACGCAGTCCGCGGTGATGAGCAGATCCGCGTCCTGGAAATAGGGAGCCGTCGCAGGGACCAGTTGCAGTTGCACCGGCCACTGGGCGAGCCGGCTTGGCTGCGACCCTGTGCCGGGCGCCTCCGTTGCAGGCGCCGCAGGCGCGAAGGAGATGGCCCGCGAGCCGGGGCAGCCGCCGTGGTGCTGCGCCGGTTGGGCCGGCCTTTCCTGCGCGGCGGTTGCGGCAGGCTTCTCTTGCACCTGGGCGACCGCTTGCTGTACATGCAGATGCTTTTCCACGGCCTCTTCATCGAAGAGCTCCGCGTCCCGCTCGATGATCGTGATGGCGTCCTGCGGACAGTCGCCCAGACAGGCACCCAGTCCGTCGCAGAGGTTGTCCGCTGCGATCTGCGCCTTGCCGTCGACGATCCTTATGGCCCCCTCAGCGCAAGAAGGAACGCAGAGTCCGCAGCCGTCACACTTGTCCTGGTCTATATGCACGATTTTCCTGATCATGGTGAATCTCCTTTATGAATAATTAGTGAACCATATAAATTGTCCTACCGTAACCGCAGCGGCAGGAGGCTTACCCGGAGGGACGGCTTTGCTGCCGCGATTCTTGCCTTTGCACCGGCACTTCTGCAGTCCCTGCCGGATCGGCTCGGCAGAGCAATCCACCAACACCATATGCCATCCCGGCGAAAAATGCCAGAGAACCAGGCACCCCGGAAAGAGCAGGGCGGCTCATCTCCCGGCGGCCAGGTCGCGGTGCCGACGAAGGCCCCTGCATCCGGTATCCTTTTCCAGCGCTGCGTGAGCTTTCCATGGGTTCGATCCTAGCAAAGGCTGGCCGGTCCGTGCATGACGAAAGTCAAGGAAGCCGGAATAGCCGGCCCGGCCCGTTCACTGCCCGACCCTTCTGCCCCGCGGCCCGACAAGCCGCCCCGGAATCATGGCGGTTAAGGAAGCGGATCCATGCCTTCCGCGGGTGGGGTTGCATCCGGCACTTAATCCAAGTTGGCGAAATCTTTGAGTGCAAAAAATTTCCACCTCTGGCATAATCCGCAAATTGTTGCGCCGAGACGCATTGCGATGATGATCAACGGCTGCGGCATTGATCTGGAGGTGAGCACCGGCATCCATCCGGGAGGAACCATGCATCACATCAACATCACCTGCCCCCACTGCGGATTGGCAAAGGATGTCCCCGAAGACAGGTTGCCGAAAAGCGAGGTGCAGGTGACTTGCCCGCGCTGCAAGCAGCTGTTTCCCCTCAGCATCGGCAGACAAGCGGCGCCTCAGGTTGCCACCGGTCCGGAACCGGTTGGTGTGTCCCCCGGTCAAAAGGCGCCTGTAACGGCAAAACCGCCCAAAGCGCCCCTTGGCAAACAGTCATGGGACCTCTCCTCCCAGTATCGTCATCTCCTGGTCGTAGTCAGCGTTCTGGCGGCATTGTACCTGTTAGCGTCCGTGCTGCTTCTCTTCGCCATCGGCAACGTCAACCAGATCTTCCGTTTGCAGACCATCGTCAACATAGGGATCTGCCTGGCTACCATGGCAATCACGGCATGGCGCCTCAAAACTCCCCTCTACGAGCTTTCCTCCCGCGGAATACGGGTAAGAAGTACCCCGTTTGCCCCGCGAGGAGAGATCCCCTGGAGCGACGTTGTCGGCATGGTGACGCGCAAAAGCGGCATCTTCGGGGCGAAAAACGTGCAGGTCAGACTTTTGCTGGGAGGCGGGAAGTCGCCGTTGCGAGAGTTGCTTATCAACCCCAAGATCGCTGACCGGCCGGACCAACTGCTCGCCATGTTGCAGGAGCAGATCCCCCCCCTTACGGCAGCTCTTCTCACTGCAACCGGCCGCCTCGAGACGAGGCACGAAGGAGAGGTCCGATTCGGCTCCCACATCCTGAGCCTTGCCGGCATTGCTGCCTCCCGCAACCTCATCCCCTGGGCCGCTGTCAGCGAGATCAGTACGCCACCCTTGGTACTGGCCGGGTACGGGAGCGTGACGATCCGGTATAGTGCGGGGCTGAAGACATCGAAGCTGACGGTACCGGCGAAAATGGCACCGCAGTACCAGTTTTTCGTTGGCACATTGCTCCGCTTTGCCCCGCACGCAGCTATTGATCCGGGGGTGGCGAAGATACTCGATCACCCGCCTCAAGAGGCAAAGAGGGAATCCGCTGCCATCCTGCTCCTTCTCCTCGGCATGGTCATCACCATGGCCGCCATCTTTATTTCCGTGAACTACGTACCGGTGGTGCGCCTGAAGGCGGTGTGGAGTCTGGCGGCAGCCGCGGCCGGGGTGATCCCCTTTGCTGCAGGGATCATGCTATTTGCGGCAAGATTGCAGGGGCGTGCGGCCCCTGCATCCAGGATGCTGGCCTGTGCCGGGGCTGCCTGCGGCGCGCCGGTTGCCGTGGCGCTTCTTCTCTTTTTCCTGTTTCCATCCGCCGGCTACGCACTGCGCGGTGACCATGCCTTCCGAAACGGGGATCTCGACGCTGCGGCGCATTACTTCAGCCGGGCGCTTGCCGCTACTCCCGACAATCTTGACGCGAGCTTCGCCCTTGGCATGGTCTATCGGGAGAAGAGGGAGTACGGCCGCTCCTTTGACTGTTTGCAGAAGGTCTACCTGGCCGATTCGAACAACTGGCAAGCCTTCGGCATGGAACTGATCCCCGACGCGCTCCTTAAGGCCGGCAGGTACGATGAAGCCCTCGGCTGGTGTGAGCGGATCCAGCGCGATCACCCGGGCAGGGGGTCGATCACTGCGGCGATGGAGAGCAAGAAGAGCGAAATCCTCAGGGCAAAGAGCAAGGCAGGACCAGGAAGAACCGAAGGGTGATTACGGCCCCAATCACATTGGCAGCCGTCTCCAAAAAACGGCAGCGCTACGGGAGGGCAAATATGGGTGCATCATTGCTGTTGCGGTATACCACGCTGGTTCTGGCTGTATGGCTTATGCTGACGGGGGTCTGCCTCGCCAAGCAGGTCTATCTGAAGGATGGCGGTGTCATAGAGTGCGAATCAGTCTGGCGGCGGGGCGGCCTGGTCGTTGTCAAAATAAACCGCGATATCGTGATCGACCTGGAACGGAGCGAAGTTGACCTCAAACGGACCTTCCCCGCCAGGAAGAAGGCCGCTCAGGTGAGACGGACCAGGCCTGCCGGCCCAGAGCCCGCCTCCGCTGCTGCGGCAGCGGCAGCCGAAGCGTCAACAGTTCCCGCTACTGCCACGCCTCCGGCATCCGCCCCTGCTCCTGCGCCGGCTGGCAACCGCCCTCCCTCGCCCGCCATGGCGGCTGCGACTCCCGCGCCCGCTGCGGCGCCTGCTGCAAAAATGCCGATTCCCCCTGCTCCGACACCCGCGCCGTCGGCAAACGACGCCGTCCAGCCTGACCCCGCTCAAACAGCCCCGACTGATGCCGCTTCCCCCACTGACAAGGCAGAAGTCGAGCGTCGCCTCCGGCAAGCCTCCGAACTGATGGCTGTGGCTGTCCAGAAGCAGGATCCGGAACTGCTAAAAAAGGCGATTGAGGCTCAAAAGAGCGCTGTGCAGCAAAACGGTGCACGACCTGCGGCGGGGGGAGTGAAATATCTGCTGATCATGCTGTTCTTTTCCCTCCTGATCCTCAGCTCCATGTGGGTGGTTTTCAATAAGGCGGGGCGGTCAGGCGTCATAAGCATCATTCCGATCTACAACATGTACATCCTGTTGGAAATCTCCGGCAAGCCCGGATGGTGGCTGATCCTGATGCTCATTCCCGGCGTCGGCTTCGTCTTCCATCTCCTGGCCATGCTGGGTCTGGCCGAAAAGTTCGGCAGAGGCTCTCTGTACGGTCTCGGGCTGTTCTTCCTGCCGATGTTCTTTTTCCCGATGCTCGGCTTCGGCGAGTCCCAGTACCAGGGATAGAGCCGGGGCCCGGGGCCTGATTCACAGACGTTTCCTTTTCACCGGAGAAACCAGATGGCTGACCCCCGCATTCAGAAGGCACTGCGCGCACTCTCGGACAACATCGGACAGGTCATCGTCGGCAAGAGGGAGGTGATCGACCTGGCGATCATCACCCTGCTCTGCCGGGGCCACCTCCTCATCGAGGACGTTCCGGGCCTCGGCAAGACCATGCTGGCCCGGGCCATTGCCGGCTCGCTGTCGCTGGAGTTCAAAAGGGTCCAGTTCACCCCCGACCTGCTCCCTTCGGACATCACCGGCGTTTCCATCTACAACCAGAAGAGCACCGAGTTCGACTTCCGTCCCGGCCCGGTCTTCACCAACCTCCTGCTGGCGGACGAGATCAACCGGGCCACCCCCCGCACCCAGTCGAGCCTTTTGGAGGCCATGGAGGAGCGGCAGGTGACCACCGACGGCACCACCCGCTCGCTGCCGGCCGTGTTCATGGTGGTCGCCACCCAGAACCCGATCGAACTCCAGGGAACCTACCCGCTCCCCGAGGCGCAACTCGACCGCTTCTTCATGCGGCTCAGCGTCGGTTACCCGGCACGCGATGAGGAGGTGCGGGTGATGGAGATGCAGATCCGCGAGCATCCGATTCACGGCATAAAAGCCGTTATCAGCGAGGAACAGCTGCGCTTCATGCAGAACCTGGTGAGCGAGGCCCATATCGACCGTTCGCTGCTCGCCTACATCGTCGACATCGTGAGCGCCACCCGACAGCATCCCGAGCTTCTGGTCGGGGCGAGCCCTCGCGGCTCGCTCTCGCTGATGCGGGCCGCCCAGGCGATGACGCTGCTCAAGGGGATGGAGTTCGTGGAGCCGACCCTGATCAAGACCCTGGCCCGCCACGTCCTGACCCACCGGCTCATCGTCAAGCCCCAGGCACGGCTGAAAGGGAGCACCGAGACCAAGGTGGTGGAAGATATCCTCCAGGGAGTACCGGTCCCGGCATGAGCTGGCCGCAAAGCCTGCTCACCCGGCGCAACGCCCTGCTGTTCCTGGCCGGGATCTTTTTCCTGATCGCCTGGAACCGGGAGGTGAACCTCCTCTACGGCATGTTCGCGCTGATAAGCGCCACCGTCATCGTTTCGGTCGTCCTCCCCCGCTTCGCCCTCAACGGCATCGAGGCATTCCGTACCCTTCCCGCGGCGGCCTTCGAGGGGGAGGAGATCGAGATCAGCGTCACCATGGCCAACCGGGGCAGGGCTTCCCGGTTCATGGTGGAGGCGGTAGACGCCGTTCCCGCCGCGCCCCCCCATGAACGGGAACCGCTGGTCTTTGCCGGCCGGCTCGCCGGCGGGGAAAAGCGCAGTTTCACCTACCGGCTCCCCTGCTACAAACGAGGTTTCTATAGCGTCGGCCCGCTTCGTCTGCGCTCCGCCTATCCCTTGGGGATCGCCTGGTCGGAGCGCGAAGGTGATCCCTCTCTTCCCACCCTCCAGGTCTATCCATCCATGTTCGAGATCACCTCTTTCCCCCTGCTGGCAACCGGCTCCCTGGTCGCCAGCGGCATGGAATCGCTGGCGCGGGCCGGGGGAAGCGACGACTTCTTCGGCACGCGCGAGTACCGCCGGGGAGACAGCCTGCGCCATATCCACTGGCCCTCAACCGCCCGCCACGACCGCCTCATCGTCAAGGAGTTCGAGGTGCGCGCCTCCACCGAGGCGACCCTGCTCCTCGATCTGCACCGGGATGCCGATCCTGGTGAGGAACGCGAGTCGGTCCTGGAATACAGCGTCAGGATTGCCGCTTCCATTGCCGGATACGCCCTGGGAAGGGGGCATACCGTGCAGCTGGCGGGCTTTGCCGATGAGCCGCATCTCGTCGCCCCGGGGAGGGGGCGGCATCACCTGGCGCTGCTGCTCGACGCGCTGGCGCGGGTGGCGGGGGGCGGCGCTGTTCCCTACCATGAAGCCATGGTCCGCGCCGCCGACCTGCTGCGCGACGGGAGCACTGCGGTCCTGTTCTTCTGCGGCGGCGAAAGCGTGGAAGAGTATCTTTATCCCCTCGGGATACTGCGGGCCAAACGGGTGCGCCCTGTGGCGGTCTATTTCGAGCGGGAAAGCTTTTCCGGCGGGTTTTCCTTCTGCCGCCCCGAGGAGGAACCGCTCGCCCGGGAACTCCTCGCCATGGGAGTCCCGGTCTACTTCGTGGCACGGGGGAGCGATCTTCGGGAGCTGTTCCAATGACGGAGCGCATCCAGTACCCCCCCGTGTACCTGGGGCTGTACTTTCTCCTGATGACTGCCGTGGCGGCCGGCATGTGCGCGACAGCGCCGCCGCTCCAGGCAACCCTCTACACCCTTTTCTGGGGGGCGGTCTATGGCGCCGGCATATATTTCTGCCGCAGGGCGGGTGAGGAGAACGAAGAGCAGTTCCAGCAGCTTGCCAACGGCGCCGCCATACTCGCCCTGGTCCTGTTCTTCGGCGGTCTCACCGCATCCAGCGTCGAGACCGGGCTGATCCTGCTGCTACTCACCCTTCAGGCGGGGCGCAACCTGGTCCTCGCCACCCGCCGGGACCTGAACTTCGCCTGCCTGATTTCCCTCGTCATGCTCCTCTACGCCGCCGGGAAGGCGATGCAGGGGTTCTTCGTCATCTTCCTCATTCTCTATACCCTGGCCGGCATGTTCACCTTCATGGCCGACCACATCGATGCCCGCCTGAGCCACGCCCACGGCGGAGACCGGGATCTGCTTACCCGGCGCATGAACCTCCCGGTGAAGGGTATCGGTCTGGCGCTGCTCACCCTTGCGGTCGCCTTCGGCATCTACCTGCTGGTCCCCCGCCCCCCCTCCCCCCGTGTGCAGGCATTCCCGTCGTCGAGTAACTGGAACTACGACAACAGGCATTGGGAGCAGGAGGCACTGACGCCGCGCCAGGATGGCCAGGGGAAAAACGGTGCCGGGGAGTCCGACTTCAGCCGCGGCCGGGAGCGGACGCCGGCAGAGCAGGGGCAGATGGTCAATGCCTCCGAGTACGGCGGGTTCGGAAACAAGTTCGACGTTGCCGAAGTCGGGGAATCGGTGCTCCGCCCGGATGCCCTTCTCCTCCATCTCCAGGCGGACAACCCTCTCTACGTACGGGGGAAGGTGTTCGACTCCTTCGACGGCCGCTCCTGGGAGGATAGCGGCTATGGCGCCGAGAAGCGTTATGACAGGGAGGGGCGCTTCGCCCTGGACGGCCAGCCCAAACCCGGCGACACCCTTCAGCTCTTTACCGTCCGTCAGGACCTGCCGCCGTTCATCTTTGCCGCCTACCGGCCGATCCTCGTCTCCTTCCCGGGAAACGTGATCGAGACCGACGGCGCCCATGCCCTTCGGGCTCCTGACCGGCTCCGCAAGGGTACCGTCTACTCGGTGGCGTCGCGACTTGAGGAAGTGGACCGCCACCCGTGCAGCGGAGCGCTCACTGCAGACGACGATGGACGGACGGCGGACCGGCGCTATCTCGCCCTCTACCCCGGGGTTTCACAGCGCCTGCGGGATCTGGCACTGGAGGTCACCAAGGGGGCCGGTAACGACCTGCAGCGGGCCAAGGCGGTTGAGGAGTATCTTCACGGCAGCGGCAACTTCGCCTACACCCGCGCCACCGTGGGCGTCCAGTGGAGCGGCAATCCGGTGGAGCAGTTCCTGTTCGAGCTGAAGGCGGGGCACTGCGAGCTGTTCGCCTCCTCCATGGTGACCATGCTGCGCACCCTCGACATACCTGCCCGGCTCGTGACCGGCTTCTACGCGAACCGCTACAACCCGGTCACCGGCTACTTCGAAATTCGCTACTCGGACGGCCACGCATGGGTGGAGGCGTACCTGCCGCCGCACGGCTGGGTCACCTTCGAGCCGACCTCCGGTTTCCAGCTGCCGACCTGCTCGGAGCGGCTCTTCGTCGCCACCGGCCTGGTCCGCTACCTTGGGGACCGCATCGAGCATCTCATCTACGAGAACCGGGATTCGCTATGGGTGAAGCTCCTCAAGACGATATGGCCCATACTGCTCAAGCTCTGGGTGGAGGTCGTTGATGTCGCGGTCCGGCTCATGGTTCTCGCCCTCATCCTGATGCAGTGGTTTACCTCGGGCGGATGGCTAAATATTGTATCGCTCCTTGCAGCGGTGCTGGCGGGGCGGTATCTCTGGCGTCTACTGGAGCCCGCCTGGCGCCTGGCGAGGCTGCGCAGGACGAGAAGGGGAGACCCGCAGCGGTTCCTGGTTCTCTGCTACCGCGAGATGGAGCGCCACTTCGCCCGTCGCGGCACGGCGCGGGCTCCCCACCTCACACCTCTTGAATATCGGAATCTCCTCACTGCCCGTTTCCTGCCTCTGGATCAGCAGATCACCCTGATCACCCGGCTTTTTCAGCAGGCAACCTATGGCCCCGTTCCGGTAGCGATCGCCGAGATCGAGACCGAGCAGGCGCTTCGGGCATTCGCTGAGATCCAGCGCTGGAAGGGGTCGGCATCCGCCAGGACAACCCCATCCCCCTCCCGACCTCCCCGTTGACTTGTCGGCCGTAGTCATGGCGAAGCTTGAACAGAGGAGCCCCAACGTCCCTCACGCATATCGTCCCCTCACGCATATCGTCCCCTCCCCCGGAGGGCACTGCNNGGAGGGGGAGGGCTAGGGAGGGAGTGCCTGCGAAGATCAATTTGTCTCCGACGAAAGCGCCGCAGGCTGCGTGCAGTGCTGATCTATCAACCGATGACTTCTGCATAGTGATACCCCCTCCCTTGCGGGAGGGGG
>DNRQ01000199.1:7442-32649 GCA_003499925.1 Geobacter sp. | reverse complement strand
AGGCTCGGAGGAGAAGATGGCAGGTTCGGAGGCGAGGGTGGCATACATTGACCCAGCTCCAACCTTGCATCGTTCATATGGTGCGTAATTAGCTAAATCTGTGACAAGCCGGCAGCGCAAGGAAGTGGCAGACGATCAGAAGCCTATCAGTGTAGAGGAATTCGATTACTAATTACGCTGAGGCACCGTGTGTCCACGATGTCATGGCACAGAAATCTGTCCACGATGTCGTGGCACTTATCAATTAATCGGGTAGAATCAATAGGGCGGTCCGGATTACAAGCCCCCGCTGTATGACCCTTGACGACCTTTCAGGAAAGCCGTTTCCTAACCGTTTGATATATCATAAGGTGGAACAACCCATGAAGATACTGATAGCTGAAGATGACTCCATTTTACGAAAGCTCCTGGAGACCGTGCTGATCAACTGGGATTACGATGTGATCACGGCCAGGGATGGCAACGAGGCATGGCTGACCATGCAATCTGAAGACGCCCCCAAACTCGTCATTCTTGACTGGATGATGCCAGGTATGGATGGGTCTGAAGTATGCCGAAAAGTAAAGCATGCGGCGAAAGAGCCCACCTACGTAATTCTCCTGACAGCACATGAATGGCAGGACATGGAAACTGGAGCAGATGACTACATTTTCAAGCCATTTAAGTACAATGAACTTAGAGCACGTCTCCACGCCGGGAAGCGTACCATCGAGATGCGAAATAAACTGATAACGGCTTGTTGAAAAGAAGTACTGAATTGTTTCTCTTGCAGGACATTGAACAGTTCAAAAGGCGAAGTCTCAGTGTTAGTCCCCCCCTCTCTCCTGAATCACCTACGGGAAGCAAATTTTACCTTTTCCGCGCAAGCTATCGAGTATCGGCCTTATTTTTGAGAGTTTCCCTTATCACTTGCAGGCACTGGTTGAAATCAACGGGCTTGCCGAGCCGAAGACAGAGATTGGAGGTCTCCACCCTTGGGATCACAGGATGGACCTGCTACAGTTGGCACGCGCGCGCTCTTGCTTTGAAAACGCCAGGATGAAGGCCCATCCGTTCAGGTTGGAGTTCATTCCATTCAGGTCAGGGGTCGATCTGTTCAGACAGGAGGTCCTTCCATTCAGGTTGGATAGCGGTCTGTTCAGGTTGGCGGTCGATCCGTTCAGCCCTGGCCCCGATCTGTCTATGTTGGGGTTCCATCTGTTCAGGTTGGAGGTCGAGCCGAGGAGTGCTGGCAGGAGGGAGATATGCCAGGGTTCATATCTCGCTCCAATCCGATCACTGATTCCGAGGAAGTGCAGGGCGAATGAATATTCGCCCCTACGGAACCTGCCACAACGCACCTTCGACCAGGCGCCGCAGCTGCGGGGTACTAATCAAAAAAAAAATGCCTCGTTTTCACGAAGCTTTTTGAACTAACGCAGGATTCTTACTTGGTGCCCGGAGCCGCTACCTGCGATAGACCAGCCTGCGATGACCTATGCTCACGATAAGAACTGTCAGGACGTCATCCTCTATACTGGCGATAATCCGGTAATCGCCGACACGGTACTTCCAGAACTCGCCCAGTTGGGAGCCTGCTAGTGCGGCGCCAATGCTGCGCGGGTCTTCCAGGGGACGGAGTCTCTCGTAAAGGAACTTCAGGATACGGCGGGCGATCTGCGGGTCGAGCTTATCAAGTTCCCGAAGCGCATCGGGACCGATCTCGACCTTATACATCATAACGTGTCATCACATCATCAAGAGGTACAGCCTTGGCACGCCCGGCCCGAATGTCCTCTAGCCTCTGCTCCGCAAGGTAAAGATCCTCAAGTTCCTCGATGTGCTCGATGATGGCTTCACGAGCATAAAATGACTTGGTTCGGCCCGTCCTCTTCGCCAGAGCGTCGAGACGGTTCTCGACCTCGGCAGGCAACCTGATCGCCAGCATAGTGAACCTCCTTTGCAATACAAGTATTGCACTCTAGTTTTACGTCAGCGCTAGACACATGGCAAGCCAATTTTCCCGGTAAACAGTGCCCGACAAAGTGACTGTCCGCGTTGTCACCCCACTTCGTGGCAACTCCCTCACCCCTGCCCCCTGCCCCTCTCCCGGAGGGCGAGGGGTTCTTTAAATCCCCTCGTGGCGATTCCGGCTGTTTGACGCCATTCTTCAAAATCAATGGCCTGCTAACATTAAGAGGGGCCGCTGTTCAGCGGCCCCTCTCATTCTAAAACAAAATAAATGGCCCCTTTCCGTTTCGGGGCCACTCACTTCAGCACCTCTTGCGGTGGTCACTCGACAGTCAATTTCCTGCTGTGCAGCCTGGTCGACTCCATGCTCTTCGGTATCCTTACCTCGAGAATGCCGTCCTTAAAGACCGCACGCGCCTTGTCGACTATGATCTCGGCGGGGAGCTGGCAGGTCCTTGAAAAGGAGCCGTAGGAGCACTCCAGCCGGTAAAAATCTCTCTCCTGAACCCTCTGCTCGTTGAACTTTTTCCCCGAGATGGTGATGCTGTCCAGGTTCAGCTGCACGTTGACATCCTCTTTCCTGATCCCCGGAAGTTCCGCCCTGACGTTGACCGATTCACCATCCTCGAATATATCTACAGGCAGGTATATCTGCTGCTCCGTTTCCTCTCCGCCCATGCGGGTGGACCAGAGCGAAAAGAACGGCCTCTTGAAGACCTCGTCAAACAGGCGATCCATCTGCGCGAAGGGAGACGACGACCTCCCCTCCTGAACGTCCTGCTGTTGCCGCTGCACCTGCTCCTGTTGGCCCTGTGGCCGATCCCTTAGCAAATCTCTTTCTCTTTCCAGCATAAGGCACCCCCTCTCTATCGTTGGCTTCTTAAGTAATTATAATATTTAGCCCTTAAAGAAGTCAACGAGGCTGTAGACATGGAAGATACGGTGCAGAACGGCGCAAAAAAAGAGGAGCCGCTTTTCAGGGGCTCCTCTTTTGCTCTAATTATTCAGTTGTTACCGTGGTGCCGGAGCCGGGGTGGAACCAATCGTGCGAGCATGTGTTATCCATGACTTTCAACTTTTGCATTTTCTGACCGTGCCCCCAAAAAAGCCCCTAAACACAAATGCTCATTCATTTTTTCCGGTGCTTTCTAGCAATGGAAGATAGCACACACCTGCAGTCGTTGAGCATCGATGCTCATACGATGCCTAACCCTTTTCCCCAGGAACAAAAGGGATTAGCCCCTGCCGGAATGCCTCTTCCTGGAGTTCCAGCGGCGCATTGCGGATATCCACGGCAAAGCCGTTCACGGTGAGCATCCAGACCAGCGGGTTGTCCGCCAGCTTGCTCGGCAGGGTCCAGTGGGGATCGAGATAGCTGATCCCCATCAACTTTTCGATGCTCCGCGCCTTTGCCGTGGCCGTGCTCTTGCCGATGCCGAACAGCTCGCACAGTTTCCCCAGCGGCAGGTGCGGCGTCTGGGTCTTGTCATGGAGAAAGTTGGCGCTGCCGATGACATAGACGCAGGCGCAGGCCCACTGCTCAGGTTTCCCTTTCGCCAGCGGCGAGGGGCGTTTGCGGCAGAGGGCCGCTGCCAGTTCCCGTGAGACCTGGGAATACTCCTCGTTCAGGTGTTGCCGGCAGAATTCGTCGATGATCCCGGCGACGGTGTCGAATACCGGCTGCATGGTTTTGGGGACTTTCAGCTTGTCGGTCATTGCTATTTCCTCTCCAGGCTCTGCAGCAGCCGCAGGTAGTCGCGCTGGGCTAACTGGTGCGTACTTACGGGAAATGCTTGCCTACGAAGGTCAGATACCCAAGACGTCCGAATCCTTTGTTCCATTTGTTTACCGACTTGAGAATTCGTTTCAGGCAGGCGACGATCTCCGCCGCTGAACAGACTCGGGCGCCGTCGGGGCACTCTCCCATATCGGCTGAGACGGCCTCCGTCCCCATCCTCCAAATACAAACTTCCAGAACGTCGCCATATACTTGGCCTGCCCTGTCGGATAGGCGGGGTACTTGCGGCTCCCTCCCTTGGGATATGTGCTTAAAGGTGGTGATCAGTGCCTCCAGCGCCTCCATGACATCGTAGTCGACAAGGGGTGTCAGGTGTCGGTGCACGCGAATGATGGATGATTCGATGTCTTGCAGCACATCCTCATACTCGGTGGTAAATTTAAGCATGTCCATGGTTCTAGCTCATTCTCCTCTTAAATCCTTTGTCCTTGATTTCTTGTACTCTTCGACTTAAGGTCAAACGTTCCCTGCATGATCTCATTGGTGAGGATGGCGTAATCCAGGCTCGTTCTGGCTCCACGAGTGCTCCACTCATCGGTCAAGTCCTGCCTGACGGCGACCCTTTTCGTTGTCCGTCGCCAATTCCCGCTATTGGCTCGCTTCGCCTTTTCACTGAGCTTTCACAGCTAGCTTCGCCCCTTCGCAATCTTTTCTTTTCGCGGTCCAGCTTCACCGTGAACTGACGCGTTGCCGTGAAATCGGCGGCTGACGCCATCGTTCCACAGGAGACGTATGTGAAAACGGGAGAAACTGGTCCATGAGCTGACGAAAGCTGATGTTTTCAAAGCCATGGTTCAGAAGGTACTCTTTAACCCTTCCTCCCACCCGTCTGCTGAAGCCGATGCTATCCAGAAGCTCCTGCATTGGCCAGAGCCGGTCGATATCGTCGGGGTTACGATGTTTGGTTTTCATGGTCGCAGTCTCCGGCTTTTGGCTACCGTCCCTACACAATCTTTCCCTTTCTCGATTCACCCTCACGGTCTTGCGAACACTTTTGGCGGACTCCGTCCCATCCTGCCTTTACCGTAGCAGCGTGTGACTGGTACTCTCTTTGGCTTTTCCTGATGCGCTGTGCCTTTGGCAAAGCTTTTAACCGATCCACTATAGTCGTAGTACATTCTATATCCTGCAAAAGAGCACTGTTGCCGGGGAACACGGCTGCTGCGAGCCAAGCCTCACTGGATTTGGAAGGGATGCAGAGTACGGTTTTGTCACCGATAGCTTCCATCCAAGCAAAATGGCCTTCAAAGCGGAGCCGATTATGATTACGTCTGTTGGCCCTTCTGCAATCAATGCAATGCGTAGATCAGACATTGGGCACTGCCCCAAGATTCCCCATTAACCAGAGTCTGGACAGTGGATAGTCTTTGTTCATCGCCTGCAATTTATCGGAAAGTGTGACTCGGGTAGCTTTGGTATGACCATCGCTGTTTCTGTCCACTGCGAACAGGCGAACTTCATCGTCAAGCAAATCTAGACCATCAAGCACAGCCGGGTTATGCGCCGTGAACAACATCTGACGCGCAACGTCCGCATGTGACAACCACGCTCCGAGCTTGCTGGTTAAACGCATGACAAGACGGGGGTTCAACGCCTGATCCAGATTGTCGATGGCAAACAGCCTTGGCGCATGGGGGGATAAACACAGTATCGCACAAAACAACACATACAGAGCCCCTTCACTGGCATCATAGGCGGTAAGGGTGTTACGTGTTTTCTTCATGAACCGATCGGTAAATTTCAGCACATCCTTGGTTCGTGGAACAGATGGTGACAGCAAAGAACCCGCCGTATTGCTGGTCTCGATGTCCGCAACCCAGTCGATCAGTTCGAAAACACTATCGAGCAGCTCTTCATCCTTGTCCATAACACTCTTGCGACACTCTGCAAAACCCTCCGCCAGTCGCCCACCAGAAAGCCCTACCGGTTCACGCGATTGCGGATCGCCAACCAAGGCGCGCAAGGTCGGTGTATTCGGCGAGTAAATCGCATAGCCCTGCAAACCCTGCATCAGCTTAAAGGCCAGGCTGTCAATGCCGGTATCCACGAGTTTGAGCGCTGCAAGGCCTGCTGTCGGAGTCAGATTTTTCTTGCTGCGTACACCATCCGAGACAATTTCCGTCTGGCCATCAGACAGGTATTCGGTCTTATAGGACCAGGCCGGATGTGGATTATCCAACGGGTTCAAAAGCGAGACCCGATACGTTTGCCCACTTGACCCCGATGCACTCAGCGCGATATGGGCAGGAGTGCGGCCTGCCTCGAAGGAAGATTTGTAAAGACGGGGCAACCCAAGTCGCACCCCCCGGTTGCGCAGTGATTCGTCATCGACCTTGCCGTTGGCAGCGGCGCTCAGCACCCCAAGAGCTTCCAGAATGTTGCTCTTGCCGACCCCGTTTGCGCCGATAAAGCAATTTACCCGCCCCAGTTCAAGCGTCATTGACGGTATCGATTTGAAGCCCTCTATCGTGATTGTTCGTATCATCACCTGCCCCCAGTCTCGTTCTGCATTGTCGTTTCCGCTCTCTTCATATCCTGGAATTTTAGGTGCCTGCAGGGCGAATAATTATTCGCCCCTACGGAACCTGCCACAACGCAGCTTCGACCTGGCGCCGCAGCTGCGCGGGGCACTAATCAAAGACAAAAAGCCTCGTTTTCACGAGGCTTTTTGAACTAAACGCAAGATTCTTACTTGGTGCCCGGAGCCGGGATCGAACCGGCACGACTGTTAGGTCGAGGGATTTTAAGTCCCTTGCGTCTACCAATTCCGCCATCCGGGCCAATACCGGTTGTCTTGATGCTACAGGTTGTTTACCCGCTCCCGAAGATCCTTGCCTGTCTTGAAAAACGGGGTCTTCTTGGAGGGGATGCTGACGATCTCCCCGCTCTTGGGGTTCCTCGCCTCGCGCGGCTCGCGGTCCCGGATGGTGAAGCTTCCAAATCCGCGAATCTCGACCTTGTCGCCGGAGGTGAGGGCTTCGCTCATGGCATCGAACACCATGGAGACGACGGCCTCCGAATCCTTCCGGGTCAGCACACCACGCACTTCCACCAGTTTGTCTATCAGTTCGCTCTTAGTCATTTACACACCTCAATCTGCTATTAAATTACACACGTCAGCGAATTGTTGTTTATTCCTCGGTGCTCTTCTTCAGCTTCTCTTTCAGCAGGTCGCCGAAGCTGGAGGTCGCCTCACCCTGGGCTCCCATGTAGGAGGCGAGTTCGGCCTTGTCGATGGCGGTCTGCAGCGACTTGATGGAAAGGGCGATCTTCTTCTCGACCATGTCCACGTTCAAAACGACCGCTTCGAGTTCGTCGCCGACGTTGGCGAAATCCTTGGGCGTTGCCACCTTCTCGTGGGAGAGCTCGGAGACGTGGACCAGTCCTTCGATCCCTTCCTCGATCTCGAGGAACACGCCGAAGTCGGTCACCGAGGTGACGCGTCCCTTGACCCTGGAGCCCGGACGGTACCTTCTGGGGATCTCGTCCCAGGGATCGGGCACGAGCTGCTTGATGCCCAGGGAGAGTCGCTCGTTCTCGACGTCGATGTTGAGAACGACCGCCTGCACGGTCTGACCCTTGGCGAACAGCTCGCCCGGGTGCTTGACGCGACGGGTCCAGGAGATGTCGGAGACATGGACCAGGCCGTCGATGCCGTCCTCGATGCCGATGAAGACGCCGAAGTCGGTGATGTTCTTGATCTGACCCTCGATCTTGGTGCCTACCGGGTAGCGCTCGCCGATCACGGTCCAGGGGTTCACCTCGGTCTGCTTCAGGCCGAGAGAGATCCTGCGGTTGCCCGGATCGACGCCCAGAACGACGGCCTCGACTTCTTCGCCTGTCTTGAGCAGCTCGGAGGGATGACGCACCCTTCTGGTCCAGGACATCTCGGAAACGTGCACCAGTCCTTCTATGCCGTCTTCAAGGGAGATGAATGCGCCGTAGTCGGTAAGGCTCACCACCTTGCCGCGCACCTTCTCGCCTTCCTGGTAACGGTCGGAGACGTTCAACCAGGGATCGGGCACGGTCTGCTTCAGGCCGAGGGAGATCTTCCCTTTCTCGCGGTCGTACTTGAGCACCATCACGTTCAGGGTGTCGCCCACCTTGACCATTTCGGAGGGGTGGCCGAGCCGGCCCCAGGACATGTCGGTCACGTGCAGCAGGCCGTCCACGCCGCCCAGGTCGACGAACGCGCCGTACTCGGCGATGTTCTTGACCACGCCGGAGACGATGTCCCCTTCCTTCAGGGTCGCCAGGGTCTCGGTCCTCGCCTTGTCGCGCTCTTCCTCGAGCAGCACGCGGCGCGAAAGCACCAGATTGCCCCGCTTGCGGTTCAGCTTCAGAATGCGGAACTGGTAGCTCTGCCCCACGAAACGGTCCATGTTGCCGCCGGGACGAAGGTCCACCTGGGAAGCGGGAAGGAACGCCTCGACGCCGACGTCGACGGTCATGCCCCCCTTCACCTTGCCGGTGATCTTCCCTTCGATCATGCCACCCTCGCCGGCAGCGGCGATGGTCTCCCAGGCTACCTGGGAATCGGCCTTCTTCTTGGAGAGGACCATGTGGCCGCGGATGTTCTCGCCGCGCTCGAAGTAGACGTTAACCTCGTCGCCCACCTTCACGTTCAGCTCGCCGGCCTCGTCAATGAACTCGCCGATGCGAATGCATCCCTCGGATTTGTACCCCACATCGACCAGAACCACGTCCTGCTCGATCTGGACTACCACGCCCTTGACGACTTCGCCGCTTTGCGGCTGCCTCAGGCTATCCTGGAAGAGATCGGCAAACTCACCCTGTTCCGACTGCTCCAGCTCCTCGTCAGTATCGTGTAACCGCCTAATCGGCATATCTTTTTTCTTAAACGTCCGTTTTTCATCACCCATCGAAAACTGTACCCCCTCGTGTAATCTCCATATAAAATCGAGCTAATTTATCACATCTGTGAAAAAATTCAACGTATTTTATCGGAGTCTATTTGTCTCTCTATTTCCCTGACCCTGTCGATCACGTCGTCGATCAGCCACTTAGGCGTCGACGCCCCTGCCGTGATGCCAACCTTCTCCACCCCGTCGAACCAGGCCGGCTCGATCTGGCAGGCGGTTTCGATGTGGTGGGTGCGGTGCGGCAACAGCTCGGAGCAGACCTCGGCGAGCCTCTTGGTGTTGGCGCTGTTGAATCCCCCGATCACGATCATGCAGTCGGCCTGGCCGGACAGCGCCTTGGCCTCGGCCTGGCGCACGGCGGTGGCGTCGCAGATGGTGTGGTAGACCCGGATCTCCCCCCCCTTGCTGAGGCAGGCGGTCACCACATCCTGCAGGTTGTCGAAGGACTGGGTGGTCTGCGCCACCACGCCGATCTTGGACATGCGCGGGAGCTGCCGTGCCTGTTCCCCGGAGCCGACCACGTAGACCCGTCCGGTCGCGTAGGAGACGATTCCCTGCACCTCGGGGTGGTCGGCGTCGCCCACAACGACTACGTCGTAGCCGGCCCGCGACAGGCTCGCCACATGCTCCTGGGCCTTCTTGACGAAGGGACAGGTGGCGTCCACGATCTCCAGCTTGCGGCGGATCGCCGCCTGCAGTTCGTCCGCGGCGACCCCGTGGGAGCGGATGATGATGGTGCCGCTCTCCAGGTCGTTCACGTCGTCAAGGGGCTTCACCCCCATCTCCTCAAGCCTCTGCACCACCTGGGGCGAATGGATGATCGGGCCGAGGGTATAGGTCTCGCCCCCCTTGTCGGCCGCCTCGAAGGCGAGATGGGTGGCGCGCTTCACGCCGAAGCAAAATCCGGCCTGCTTAGCCAGTATCAGTTCCATCCCTATTCCCCTTGCTGCAACTTCTGCCGCACCGTGCGCTCCATGAGCTCCAGCACCTCCTCGATGGAGAGCGAGGTGGAATCGATGGAGATGGCGTCGTCGGCCTTTTTCAGCGGTGCGTGCTCGCGCCCCTCGTCCTGCCGGTCGCGGCTCACCACCTTGGCGATGGTTTCCTCGAGCGTCGCCTCTTCCCCGCGCCCCGAGAGCTCCAGGAAGCGGCGCCTGCCGCGCTCCCGGGCCGTTGCGGAGAGGAAAAACTTGACCTCGGCGTCGGGAAAGACCACGGTGCCGATGTCGCGCCCCTCGAGGATCACCCCCCCCGCCGCCCCCATCTTGCGCTGCATGGCGAGCAGCGCGTCGCGCACCGGCTTTCTTGCCGAGATGCAGGAGGTGAAAAGACCGATCTCCTCGCTCCTGATGGCGCCCGAGACGTCCTCGCCGTTCACCAGCACCCGGCAGCTCTCGCCGTCGCGGCAAAAGGTGATGGCGAGAGTGCTGCAGAGCCCTTCCAGCGCCGCGTCGTCGTCGCAGGCGATCCCGGCGCGCTTGGCCATCAGGGCCACGGCGCGGAACATGGCGCCGGTGTCGATATGGATGTAACCCAGGCGCTGCGCTAAAAGCCTGGTGAGACTACTCTTGCCGGCGCCGGACGGGCCGTCGATGGCGACGATCACCCCGTTTGCTCTTACCGTGGCGCTCAACTCGGGATGACCCCCTGGAGCAGTTCGCGGAAGCCGGGGAAGGAGGTGGCGATGCACTCTACGTCGGAGACGCTGGTCTCCCCTTGAGCCGCAAGCCCCGCCACCATCATCGACATGGCGATCCTGTGGTCCCCGAAGCTCTCGGCGGCGCACCCCTTGAGCCCGGCCGCGCCGGTTATCTCCATGCCGTCCGGAGTCTCGACGACCCGAACCCCGGCAAGGCGCAGGTTGGCCGCCATGGCGGCGATGCGGTCGGTTTCCTTGACCCTGAGCTCGGAGGCGCCGCTCACCACGGTGGTTCCTTGGGCCAGCGAGGCCGCGACGCAGATGGCGGGGAACTCATCGATGGCGCGCGGCACCAGCTCGCCCGAGATCTCCATCGCCCTGAGTTTCGAGGAGCGGATCCGGAGGTCGGCCACCGGCTCGCCGGACTCCTCGCGCGGGTTCAGCAGTTCCAGGTCCCCCCCCATCCCCTTGAGGATGTCGATCACCCCGGTGCGGGTCGGGTTCACGCCGACGCCGCGAATCAGCAGCTCGGAGTCCGGCACGATCAGGGCCGCCACCATGAAGAAGGCCGCCGAGGAGATGTCGCCGGGGACCGCGATGTCGCGCCCGGAGAGCTCGCCCCCCCCGGAGAGCCTGACGCCGCCGGGGAAGCTCTCGACGCCGGCTCCGAAGTGGCGCAGCATCCGCTCCGAGTGGTCGCGGGACAGGTGCGGTTCACGGACCACCGTCTCCCCTTCCGCGTAGAGGCCGGCCAGCATGATGGCCGACTTCACCTGGGCGCTTGAGACCGGGGAGTCGTACTCGATCCCCTTCAGCTTCGATCCCTGGATGGCGAGCGGAGCCTTGTCGCCGCCGGCGCGCCCCAGGATGCGGGCTCCCATCAGGGCCAGCGGCGCCACGACGCGCTTCATCGGCCGCGCCCTCAGGTACTTGTCGCCGGAGAGCACGGAGAAGAAGTTCTGTCCCGCCAGGAGCCCGGTGAGAAGCCGCATCGAGGTCCCCGAGTTGCCGCAGTCGAGTACCTCGGTCGGTTCAGTCAGGCCGTGCAGCCCCTTGCCGTGGATGGTCAGGGTCTCGCCGTCGTCCTCCACCTCGACCCCCATGGCCCGGAACGCCTCCAGGGTGGCGAGGGCGTCCTCGCCGCGCAGGAAGCCGGTGACCCGGGTGGTTCCGCTGGCGATGGAGCCGAACATGATGGAGCGGTGCGATATCGACTTGTCGCCCGGGACGCGGATCTCTCCCCGCAGTCCCTTTGCGGTTTTGACGGTGTAACTTTGCATAAAACCCCTAAAAACAGTTTTCGGTTTTCGGTTTTCGGTTAGTTTGGTTTAAAGTATCGCGTCGCGCTTCTGCTTGGAATTCAGGAAGAACGACTCCAGCCCGCCCGCGTCTCCCGCCGCCACCAGGGCGCGCAGCTTCTCCAGATAACCGGAGAAGAAATCCATGGTCTCAAGAATCGCCTCGCGGTTGGTGAGGGCTATGTCGCGCCACATGACCGGGTCGGACGAGGCGATCCGGGTGAAGTCCCGGAACCCCCCGGCGGAAAAGGCAAGGAGCTCGCCGCCGAAACGGTCGTAGCCGTCGACGGCGTTCACCAGCGAGTAGGCGACCATGTGCGGCAGATGCGAGATCGCCGCCACAACCCGATCGTGCTGCTCGGGCGTCATCAGCGGCACGGTGGAGCCTGCGATCTTCCAGAGCTCAACCACCTTTTCCAGTGCGGCCGGATCGGTGCTGGCGGTCGGCGTCACGATGCAGCGCTTCCCCTGGTACAGCGTGGCGAAGGAGGCGTCGACGCCGGAGTGCTCGGTCCCGGCGATCGGATGCCCCCCCACGAAGAAGGTCCCGGCCGGCATGAGCGGCTCGCAGGCGGCCACCACGTATTCCTTGACGCTTCCTCCGTCGGTGACGATGCACCCCGGGGATAAATAGGGCGCTATCTGGGCCACCACGGCGGGTATCGAGCAGACCGGGGTCGCCACGAAGACGAGATCGGCGCCGCGCACCCCTTCCCGGGGATCCAGCGAGTAGCTGTCCAGAACACCCAGCTCCACGCCGCGCTTCAGGTTCGCCTCGCCCCGGCCGATGCCGACCACCTCGCAGACCGCGCCCTTTTGGCGCAGCACCCGGGCCAGCGAGCCTCCGATCAGCCCCACCCCGATTACCGCCATCCGCTTCACGAGAGCCATTCCTAAGACTCCCTCATGAACGCGCCCGCGGATAGGAGCCCAGCACCTTTACGAACTGGCAGCAGCCGGAGAGCTCGGCGACGGCATCGGAGACCTCGGGGTCGGAGATGTGGCCGGAGAGATCCAGGTAGAATATGTATTCCCACGCCTTGCGCTTCAGGGGGCGGGACTCGATCTTGGAGAGGTTGATGCCGCGCTTGGCGAACGGCTCCAGCATCCGGTGCAGGATACCCGGCTCGTCACGGACCGAGAACATCAGCGAGGTCTTGTCGTCGCCGCACTTGTCGGCGATCTTCCTGCCGATCACCAGGAAGCGGGTGAAGTTGTTGACCTGGTCCTCGATGCGCGCCTTCACCACCTTCAGGTTGTAGATCGAGGCGGCGTACTCGCTGGCGATCGCCGCGGCGGTGTAGTCCTCACCCACGATCTGGGCGGCCAGCGTGGTGGAGGCGACGTCGACCAGCGGCACGTTGGGGAGGTTCTCGGCGAGCCATTTGCGGCACTGGGCCAGCGGCTGCGGATGCGAGTAGACCTTCTTGACGTCCTCGAAGCGGCCGGTGCGGGAGAGCAGGAAGTGAGAGACCTCCAGGAGCACCTCGGCGTTGATCTTGAGGTCGCTCTCCATGAACATGTCCAGGGTGTGGGAGATCATCCCCTCGGTGGAATTCTCCACCGGCACCACCCCGTAATACGCCTCACCCTTCTCCACCGCCTCGAAGACGGCGGGGATGGAGCGCTCGGGGGAGAGTTCGGCGGAGAGGCCGAACTGCTGCATCGAGGCGAGATGACTGAAGGTCGCCTTGGGTCCCAGGAAGGCGACCTTCATCGGCGACTCCAGGGAGAGCGAGGCGGAGATGATCTCGCGGAACACGCCGCGCACCGCCTCCGCCGGGAACGGGCCGGGGTTGGACGCGGTGAGGCGCTCGTAGATCTCCCTCTCGCGGCTGGGGACGTGGAAGTCGCTGCGGCTCTCCGACTTCAGGGCGCCGACCTGCATCACGAGCGAAGCCCGCTGGTTCAAGAGTTCGAGGATGCGGTCATCGACCGCATCTATTTCCTGTCGGAGTGTTGCCAGTGTCTGCTTTTCTTTCAAAGCCTAGGTCACCTTTGGGGCAGGGATAGTGGAAGTCAGCGAAGCGTATATATATAAGGCACCGCCTGCAAATTTGCAACGTTTTTCTGTCCCGTTTCAGACCACCTCGGCACGGGCCTCCGGGTTCATCGGATTCGTCCTGACCGCCAGCGAGTAGAGGTAGGGGTAATCGGTGCGCAGGTGCCACATGTAGGAGAGCCACTCGGTCAAAATGTGGCCGAAAGCCCGCTTCAGGTCGCCGGAGAGGTGGTCCAGGTCCGATTCCGGCAGTCTCTCCAGGGAGTGGCGCGCCTGGAGCTCCTGGATCAGATGGAACACGGCCCAGAGCAGATCGGTGAACGCGGCGTGCTCCAGGAGGTTCGGGTTCTCCAGGAGGGTCAACATCACCCCCTTCTGCTCCGAGAGAAAAAGTTTCAGCGCCGCCAGGTCGCCGAGGCGGGAATCGAGCGTGATGTCCCGGGTCTTGAGGAACTCCCGGGCCGCGATGAAATCGGCGTCCTTCCAATGCACCGTGGGCCTGAGCCTTTGGGAGATCTCCTTGCCGTCCGGGAAGAAGCCCAGCAAGTCGCGCAAGAGGCGGGTGCCGACCTCGCTGAAGAAGATGCCGATCACCATGTTCATCTTCTTCATCATCGCCTCGCGCTCGCGCTCCTTGAGCAGCCGCTCGATCATCAGCGTGACGAAGAGGACGTAGACCGGGAGGAAGGCGATGTTGGACATCAAGCTGAAGCCGATCTCTTCGGCGCGGGGGAACAGGAAATAATCGATCAGGTAAAGGACCAGGGAGACCAGCAGCATGAGCCAGACGATCCGGTCCCTGGGTATGCGCAGAAATTTCAAAGGGGAGACCTCCAAGAGAAACATCTAATACACCTGATTAGCATCAATCTCCCCCCTTTGACAAAGGGGGGTTGGGGGGGATTTGCCTTAGGTGGCTAACTCTTGCGAGGCTGCTACTGAGTAAAAATCCCCCTAAATCCCCCTTTGTCAAAGGGGGACTTTTGCAACCTGAACCGAAAACCGACAACTGAAAACCGCCTCTGACACCGCCTCTAGCCGATCCGCTTCAGGCCGTCCGCGATCCGGATGGTGGCGCCTCTCCAGGTGGGAAAGATCCCGGATACCACGCCGACCGCGAGGGCGCAGAGGAGCTCCAGCAGGAGGGTCTCGGCGGAGACGCTGAAATAGGGGAAGTACTGGGCCAGTTCCCGCTCGATCCAGCCGGCGGCCGGGAAGGTGGCGGCCGCCCCCAGCACCCCGCCCAACAAGGAGATGGCGACCGACTCGCCGAAGATGAGTCCGCCGAGGTGCCCCGCCTTGAACCCCAGCGTCTTCAGGGTGGCGTACTCGCCGATCCGCTCCCGCGCCGTCATCGCCATGGTGTTCGCCGCCACCACCATGATGATGGCGATCACCATGTAGGAGACGATCTGGATCGCCACCATGATCGCCTCGGTCATCGAGACGAACCCCATCTGGAAGGCCTTCTCCGTCTCGGTCAGGGTCTCGGCCAGGGAGTTCTTGAACATGGTGTCGACCGCGAGGGAGACCTCGGGGGCGAGTTCCGGCTTCTTCACGCCGATGATGTAGAACCCGACCTGGTCGGCGCGCCTGGGGACGCTCTGCCTCAGGCTCTCGTTCAGATAGGCCCAGTGGAACAGCAGCATCCGCTCCTCGGTCGCTTTCTCGGCCCCGTCGAAGATGCCGCGCAGCACGAACTCCCATTGCCCCGGGAAGATGGTCCCTTTGAGGGTGATCAGATCGCCGACCTTGAAACGGTAGGTGTTGGCGAGCCTGCGCCCGACGATGCAACCCTTGCGATCCAGCAGGAACTCGCTGCGCTCCTTGGGGGGCAGGATGAACTCGGGGTAGAGGTCGAGATAGGTCTTCGGTTCCACCGCGTAATTGGCGAAGAAGTTCTTTTCATCGATGTAGACGCCGCCGAACCAGTTGCCGTAGGAGATCGCGTTCACCCCCGGGACCCCGCGGATCCGCTCCAGGTAGGAAACCGGGAGCGGGAAGATCAGCGAGATGGCGTTTCGCGTCACGAGCCTGGTGTCCGAGGCGTGCTCGGCGCCCGCGTACCAGAGCCCCACCAGGGTGCGCAGCAGTCCGAACGCCAGCACGGCGACGGCGACCCCCACCACGGTCAGGATGGAGCGGAGCTTATGGCGGAACAGGTTCCGTATCACGTATTTGATCATGAACATGCGATTACCAGGATCAGGTCGCCCTGAGCGCCTCCACGATGTTCATCCGGGAGGCCCTAACCGCAGGGAGGGCGCCGCCGATGAAACCCATCACCACCGAAAAGAGCAGCGATTTCCAGAGAATGCCGAAGGTGAGCGTAAAGGAAAAGGCGAGTTCGGAAAAGGAGGCCCAGTTCATGGTGGAGATGGTGATGAGCTGCATGAAGGAGGCGGCCCCCACCCCGAGGACCCCGCCGCAAAAGCCCAGCAGCAGCGCCTCCATGATGAAGGCGGAAAGTATGCTCTTCCTCTGGAATCCGAGCGCCCGCAGGGTGCCGATCTCGGTGACACGGTTGGCGACCGCGGCGTACATGGTGATGGTTGCGCCGATCACGGCTCCGATGGAGAAGACGATGGTGAGCACCATCCCCAGGATGCGCAGAAACTTGGCCATCGCTTCGGACTGGTCCAGGTAGTACCGGGTCTCGCGCTTCGCCTCGACGGTCAGCCTCGGGTCGCCCTCGACCCGCGCCTTGAAGGCGTCGAACCCGGAGCTGTCGCGCAGCCGGAAGATGATCGACGAGTATACCGGCCTGCGAAAGGCCTGCATCATCTGGTCGACGTCGCCCCAGATCTCGGAGGAGAACCCGGTCGACCCGGCATCGAAGACCCCCACCACGCGCCAGTCTCGCATGCCGAAGCGAAGGGTTTCGCCCAGGCCTCCCCCCTTGAAGCGCCGGGCGATGCTCGCTCCGGCAATCACCTCGGCGGAACCCTCCCGCGGCATGCGCCCCTCTCTCAGGCGGACCGCCGGACGCAGCTTGAGCGAGACGGCGCTCACCCCTCTGATCACCACGTTGGCCGGATTGTTGCTGTCGCGCTTGCGCAGGTTGATCAGCACCACCAGCTCCTTGGCCAGAAGCTGTTTCCCGTCGGGGCCGATCGCCACCTCCGGCTGGCTCTCCACCAGCGCCGCCTGACCGCGCTCCACGCCGCTTTGCACCTCGGAGCTGGCCGCCTTCCTGAGCACCACCACGTTGTCGAAAGAGCCTGTCTCGACCAGGGTCTGCTGCAGCCCTTCGGCAAGCATCAGGGTCGCCGCGAAGACGAAGACCACGAGCCCCATGCCGCTTGCGGTGAGGAGCGTGGTGAACCGCCTGGTCCAGAGATTGCGGAAGCTGTAGGAGTAGGGAATGCCCATTAGGTTGCGCTCAACTCCCCCTTCTCCAGGTGCCGTATCACGTGGGCCTTCTCGGCCGCGCGCGGATCGTGGGTCACCATGATCACCGTCTTGCGGAACTCCTGCACCAGCCGGTCCATGAGCTGCAGGATCTCCTCGGCCGAGGCGCGGTCCAGGTCGCCGGTCGGCTCGTCGGCCACCAGGATCTCGGGGTCGGTGACGATGGCGCGCGCGATGGCGACCCGCTGCTGCTGCCCGCCGGAGAGCTGGGAGGGATAGTGGTCCATGCGGTCGGCGAGCCCCACCACGGAGAGCACCGCCTCGACGTGTTCCCGACGCTCGCGGCGCTTAAGGGAGGTCAAGAGAAGCGGCAGCTCCACGTTCTCGTAGGCGGTCAGCACCGGTATCAGGTTGTAGAACTGGAAGATGAAGCCGACGTTTCCCGCGCGCCAGCGGGCGAGCTCGCTTTCCGAGAGCCCGGTGATCTCCACCTCGGCGATCCTGATCGAGCCCTGGTCGGCCGAGTCGATCCCGGCGATCAGGTTCAGCAGCGTGCTCTTGCCGGAGCCGGACGGCCCCATGAGAGCCACGAATTCACCCTTGGCGATGTCGAAATTGATCCCGGAGAGAACCGGTATCGTTTGGCTGCCGCGGCGGTAGCTCTTGGAGAGATCGCGGATCACGACGATGGGGGCGCTGGAGGCTTCCATGGCTACTTTTCCGCCGTCTTGACGCGGCCTTGGTCGCGCAGCTTGTCAAGCGGCTTCACGGCGATGCGCTCCCCGGCCTTCACCCCGGAGAGCACCTCCACCATATCGCCCAGCTTGGCACCGAGGGTTACCGGCGTCTGCACCGCCTTGTCTCCCGTCACCACGAAGACCACGTCCCTTCCGTCGCGCTTGGCGACCGAGGCCGGCGGCAGTGCTACGCGCGGCCTCCCTTCGCCCGGCTGCACCTCCCGCTCCAGAAAGGCGACCTTGGCGCTCATCTCCGGGAGCAGGCGTTTGTCCTTGTCCAGGAAGCGGACCTTCACCAGGACGCTCCCCTTGCTGCGGTCCGCGGTAGGGACGATGGTGTGCAGCACGCCGCGAAAGCGGGCCTCCGGGAGGGCATCCAGAAGGATCTCGCAGGGCTGCCCCACCCGCACCTTGCCGAGGTTCGCCTCGGATACGTCCGCCTCCACCTGGAGCGAGCCCATGTCGGCCAGCGTCACCACGGCCGCCTTCGCGTTCGCCGCAGCCGCAAGCGGGGTGACGATATCCCCCACGTCCGCGTTCTTGGTGAGCACCACCCCGTCGAAAGGGGCCCGGATCAGCGTGTAATCGAGCGACGCCTCGGCCCCGGCCAGCGCCGCCTGCGCCCCCCTGATCGCCGACTGCGCCGCGGAGCCGGCCGCCGCCGCCCTTCGGTAGCGCGCCTCCGCCGTATCGTAATCCGCCTGGGCGATGATCCCCTCGGAGACCAGCTGCCTGGAGCGGGAAAGCGCGCGCGAGGCATCCTTTTGTTCCACCTGCGCCTGTTCCAGCTGGTCGCGGGCCACCGCCAGGTTTGCCGCCGCCTGCTCCTTGGCGGCCGCGCTGTCCCGGTTCTCCAGGCGTGCCAGCAAATCCCCCCGCCGGACCACGCTCCCCTCCTCGACGCCCAGCCACTCGAGCCTGCCGGTCGCCTTGGAGGAGACCGCCGACTTTCTCTGCGCCACCACGTACCCGCTCGCGTTCAGAAGCGAAAAGGTCTGGGAGGGGTAGACCAGCGAGACGGTGGCGACCTCCACCTCGACGCTGCGCTTGGCGATCAAGCTCCAGACGCCCCCCGCCGCCAGAACGGTAACGAGGCAAATTATCACCCAGAAGCGCTTCCTTTTGCCCGCCCGGCTGGCGGGGGAATAGCGCTCCTTGTCGATGGTCAGTCTGTTCAGGTCCTCTTGAGCCATTCCCGTTTACCCCGTTTAGCAAGATCACATCCAGCGGAAGCTAACACATTTTCCGGATTGTGTGAAGCATATCAGTGTGAAACATGTAATTGTCACAGTTCCTCGACCTGCACATCGGTCACCTCGAGGTCGGGGCGCTCCGAGAGAAGCCACAGCTCCAGTTCCTGCAGCAGATGCCGGCTCCGGGTGGTGCTATCGGCGACGGTCACGAAGGCGAGTTCCGCGTCGCCCGGCTGGTCGTGCAGCCGGGACTCGGTGCAGGCCACGTTGAACCTGTTTCGGGCTCGCGCCAGGACGCTTTTCACGATCGCCCGTTTCTCCTTCAGGGTCCGGCTCGGGAGGCGGAGCCTCATCTGCAGCAGTGCCACGTGCACGGGGGCCTCCTTGTAATGCAATTCCCGAGCAGCGCTAGCTGCAAAAGAACGCATACCCGATTCTACCACATCTAATTAAAACCATTGACTATCCTGATTAGCGCTGATCTTCCGCTGTTCAGGTCCCTCCCCCTTCANNTGGCACCGGAGCTGCCCCATCCCCACCCCGACCCTCCCCTTGAAGGGGAGGGAGTTTTACAGCGGAAGATTGACGCTAATCAGGTTGGCGATTGCTTCCGGCTCTTTCCTTGCCGAACACGATGGGCATCGGCAGAGTAACTTCTTGCGTTGTCTTGCCGCTGCGATTCCGGTACACTGGCGCCTCCCTAAAGGAGGTTACCGTGACACGATTTCGCTCGATCGCCGCCCTGCTCCCGTTACTTGTCTGCGGACTCACCGGATGCACCACACTCATGCAAGGCAGGCCGCTTCCTGATGGCTTCGAGGTCAGGGAACTCACCAAGGCCGACGCCGGCACCCCCTTCGCCGTGAGCAGCAAGGGATCCTTTGCCGCGATTTCCAAGGGTGCCATCCAGCTGATCGAATCCGGTGGAACCGTGCGCAGCATCGCGCAGGGGCAAGCTTCGGTCCTCTGTTTCTCGCCCAGCGGGGAAAAGCTGGCGGCGGCTCTGCCGGCGGAGAAGCAGAGCATCCTGCGCCTCTTCGACGGACAAGGGAAGGTGCTCGCTGAGACGACCATCCCGGGGAGGGTTACCTCCGTAGCCTGGCGCTCGGATCAGCATCTGGTGGCGACCTCTCTTACCGTCAGGAAATACAGCTTCGGCTCCCTGTTGTCCAACTACCTCTACCTCTGGGATGGAGCGACCGCTCCGGTTTCCACGGCGCTGGGCGACGTCACGGTGCGGCCGGCCCTGGCAAAGCTGCCTGAAGAGACCTTGTTCAGGAGTTACCTGATGGCGCTCTCCCCCTATGGCGACGAGATCGCCTACAGCTCGATAAAGGACCCTCCGCTTTTCCCCCCATACCAAAGGATCGCCCTCCGGCACCTGGAAAGCGGCGCGGACCGTGATCTGGCGGTGACCTCGATAGGCTCCGGAGGCCCGCTCTATTTTCCCGACGGCGAAAGCCTGCTCATTGGCAATGCGGATCGCTTGACCCGCCGGCTGGCGATCCCGGACGCCAGGGAGATGGATGCCTGGCCTGCCCCCGGCAGCTATCCGGCCCTCTCACCGTCCGGCTCCTACGCCTTCCTGAACGGACGCCTGTACCATGACGGCAGGGCGTTGATCTCATTCCCCCCCCAATCGAGGGGCGCTTTCCTCCCTGACGGCTCGGGGCTCGCCATCAGTTACAACGGCAAGCTTTACCTGGTGTCGGGGCTCAAGGACCAGCCGGCGGCGCCGATGCCGGCCGACACGGGGCGGCTCCTCAAGCTGCGCAGGCTCAGAAGCCTGGGGCTGATCAGCGAGAAGGAGTACAGAACCCAGAAGGAAGCGGTTGAGAGATGAGCATCTCTCAACCCTCAACCGCCTTTTTTATCTTGCCCGGGAACGTCAAAAGGTGTACTCATGCTGTCCCGCATCACATGAAAAGAACAAACCGAAGGAGATCACCATGGGCATCCTCGCCAACACAGTAAGCGTCTGTCATTTCAAGGTACAGGGGGAACTCCCGAAGGAGGAACTCCACGCCTGGACCTCAAAGCAACTCGCGGCAAACAGATTCAACCCGATCGACCAGGGGACCGAAGAGCTCTCGCTCGGCTGGGTCCATCTCGACGATCCGAAGTCATCGGAGTTCGACTCTCCCGCCGCCTGCTGGCGCGACCACTACCTCATGTTCACCCTGCGCCGCGACAAGCGCGCGGTGCCCTCTGCGATACTGAAGGCGCACCTGGAAAAGGAACAGGACAAGTTTCTCGCCGAGAACCCCGGCTTCAAAAAGGTGCCCAAGCAGAAAAAGGAGGATCTAAAGGAAGCGGTGCATGCCATGCTGCTCTCCCAGACCCTGCCGACGCCGGCCACCTACGATGCGGTCTGGGACACCGAGAACGGGCTCCTGACCTTCAGCTCGCTATCGCCCAAGGTCATCGAGCTGTTCGAGGAGCAGTTCAAGAAGACCTTCGAGGGGCTCAGGCTCTCCGCCTTCCACCCGTACGCGCGGGCGGAGAGCGTGCTGGACCAAGGAAACCAGGTGCTCCTGAAGCAGGCAAACAAGGCGGGGGGGGACAATTTCCTGGAACTGGTCAAGGAGAACCAGTGGCTCGGTACCGACTTCCTGCTCTGGCTCATGTATCAGACCATGAACGAGGCCTCCGAGTACAGCGTCAACCAGCCGGGGATCCTCTCGGAGAAGGAGCCGTTCGTGGCCTACCTGGACGACCGCGTCGTGCTGCTGGGCTCGGGCGAGAACGGTGCCCAGAAGATCACCGTGGCGGGCCCGCAGGACCGTTTCAACGAGGTGCGGAGCGCGCTTTTGAACAAGAAGCAGATCACCGAGGCGACCCTGCACCTGGAGACCGGCGACGACCACTGGAAGATGACCCTGAAGGGGGAGCTGTTCCATTTCGCCTCGTTCAAGTCCCCTTCGGTGAAGGTGGAAAAGGACAACACGACCGACGAGGGGATGGAGCGCGAGGCGGTGTTTTTCGAGAGGATGGTGCTGCTGGAAAAGGGTAGCCAGCTTTTCGACTCGGTGTTCTCCAGCTTTCTCAAGATGAGGCTCGGCAGCGAGTGGCCCGAGCAGGAGGCGCTGATCCATCGCTGGCTCAACGTCTGCAGCGGTTGTGGAAGCGTGCTCGTCTAACGCATAAGAATCGGAACCATTGGCCACGGGCCAAGTCTGAGAAAATCTGAGATAGGCGCTAGGTGACGGCCCCCCTCCCCCCTTAGAAAAAGGAAGGGAGGGGGGCATTCTTTGCTTCTGGCTGACGCTCCCTTTTCCCGAAGTTCAGCGGAAAGGCCACGTCAATGGGACGCTGATTTGCCTGATCAAATCTGATCAAGCTAGAGAAAACGGGTTATCATGCCTCTTCAGGTAAATCTGCGTCCCAGGTTTCTTTTGTCCCTGACTTCGGTTTCAAGCTGCTCCGATTTTCCCGGAGCTAGCCGAGCGCCGACCTGATCCTCCCTCCTCCGATCAGTTCATCATCCCGATAAAACACGACCGACTGTCCCGGCGTCACCGACTTCTGCGGCTCGCTGAATCGGATCTCTCCGCTTGCGTCGCCAGAGAGGGTGACGCTGCATGCAACGGGCTGCTGGCGGTAACGGATCTTGCAGGTGGTCTCGATCCTGTCCCCTTCCGGCGTGACGATCCAGTTGAGATCGGAGACCCTCAGGCCCGGAGCAAACAGCCCCTCCTGCTCGCCGACGACGACCCTGTCCCTTTCCGCGTCGATTGCCAGCACATAGAGCGGCTCTTTCCAGGCGATCCCCAACCCCCTCCGCTGCCCGATGGTATAGCGGTGCGTGCCGTTATGCCTCCCGAGCACGGTCCCGTTCAGATGAACGATATCGCCCCGGCTCGCCGAAGCCGGAAGCTCTTTTTCCAGGAAGGCAACGTAGTCGTCGCCGGGGACGAAGCAGATCTCCTGGCTGTCTCCCTTTTGCGCCACCGGCAGACCGAAGCCCGCGGCGAGACGGCGCACCTCGTCCTTGCTCGGCATCTCCCCGAGTGGAAACAGCACCCGGCCGAGCTGGCGCTGGGTGAGCGTGTACAGGAAATAGGACTGGTCTTTGGCGAGACAGGCCGCCTTCAGCAGATGCCAGAGCCCGTCGGCATCCTGCTTCGTCCTCACGTAATGCCCGGTGGCAAGGAGGTCGGCACCAAGCTCCAGCGCCTTGTCCAGGAGGAGCCCGAACTTGACATAGCGGTTGCAGCGGACACACGGGTTCGGCGTCTCGCCTGCGAAGTACTGGGCCCGGAAGTCGGCTACGATGAGGCGGGCGAACTCCTCCTCCAGGCGCACCTGGTGGAATTCTATGCCGAGGTAGTCGGCGACGATCTCGGCGTCCCCCTTCCCCTTGGCCGCCGGGTCCTCCCCTTCGCGCGCGAAGAGCTTCATATTGATCCCGATCACCTGCGCCCCCTGCTCCTTGAGGAGGGCGGCGACCGTGGAGGAATCCACTCCGCCGCTCATGGCGACGGCTATCTTCTTGCCTCGATAATCCACAGTCATGCTAGCTCCGTACTTTTGTCCAATTAGCGCTACTCCAAGTATATGGTTGCCACAGAAAGACCTCTCGTTCCCAAGCTCCGGCTTGGGAACGGAAAAACGCCTCTCCCCCCTCTGACGAAGGGAGGGCGGGGGGATTTTCCCGGATTGCTACCTAGCTGCAGTTGGCGGCCAAAGGCAAATCCCCCCTTCCCCCCTTTGTCAAAGGGGGGAAGTTTGTGCGCGCCCTTTGTCAAAGGGGGAAGTTTGTGCGGCAACCATTGTACTGAAGATCAGCTGTAATCAGTACAGTTAATTTTCAGACCGCCCCGGCCTGCCGTCCATGGCTATGCCGCTGAGAGTGCGGCGAGGTGTGAGAGAAACGCCTCCCTTCTTGGCTCTTGTGATATCATGAGCTTATGGTAAACCTATTCATTAGATCGTGCTGATCCAGATCCGCCCGCAGCGCAACAGGAGAGTTCATCATGCCGCTATCGCTCACCATCAGGCGTTTGTTGACCACCCAGCCCGTCGAGCTTCCCGTTTTCCACCCCATCGCCATCAGGCTGCAGCAGCTGCTGGAGAGTCCCGACTTCAGCATCGATGCGGTGATCGCCTTGGCCAGCGAGGATCCGTCGCTTGCCGGGCAGATCCTGAAGATGGCCAACTCCACGGTCTACATGGGGCGGGTGCGCACCGAAACGATCAAGGAGGCGGTGATCCGGCTGGGCGCACAGCAGGTTTCCAATATTGCCATGGCCGCTTCACAGGCGGGGCTGCATGTATCGGACAACAAGGTGCTGAACGGCTTCATGCAGTCGCTCTGGCTGCACAGCCATGCCTGCGCCGTCGGATCCCGCTGGCTCGCCCGCAGTGCCGGATACCCGCAGTACGCCGACCAGGCCTACCTGGGGGGGCTTTTGCACGACGTCGGGAAATTGTACCTGCTAAAGGCTTTGGAGCGGCTGAACAGCATGGGCGTGGCACAGGCGGCGCTGGAGGAGGAGCTGCTTCTGGAAATCTTTGCGGAACTGCATGTCGAGCAAGGGTGCCGGCTCATGCAGCACTGGAACATGCCCGGCATCTACTGCAACATCGTCGCCAACCACCATGACGACAACTTTGACAGCTCCGATACGGTACTGGCCCTGGTAAGGCTGGTGAACACCGCCTGCAAGCTGAAGGGAATCGGCCTGACAAGCGATCCCGGCATCGACATGGCGGCGGTGCAGGAAACCGCAATGCTGCAGCTCACGCAGGATGAGCTGGAGGATCTGTACGAGGTCCTCGATGATTCACAGGAGCTCTTGATGTGACTGGCACGCCCCGACCGGATTTAGAGCAGTACGGTTTGCTGGTATTCGGCAATGACGGGGAGATCGGCGTCGGCCCAGTCTAGTTCGTGCATCTGCGGAGCCGGAAGCCAGGAGATGGCGGAGTGCTCGTGCAGGGTGATCTCGCCCGAGACGATGCTGCAGACGTAGGGATAGAGCGTGACGGTAAAGGTCGGGTAGTCGTGGGTGGCGGGGGTAAGGGCGCGACCGACCTCTATCTGCACACCCATCTCCTCGACCAGTTCGCGTCTCAGGCACTCCTCGCGCCCCTCGCCCGGCTCGATCTTCCCCCCGGGGAATTCCCATTTGAGCGGCAGGTTCATCGAGGCGCTCCTGAGCGCCGACAGCACCAACCCGTCCCGCTCGATGATGGCGCAGGCAACGTGGACATGCCTTCTGCTGTTTTCTTCAGTCACGGCAACTCCGTTCATCTGTCTGTGGATGGGTGCAGTGCTCTCCAGTCTCCCAGTTCCCCCCTTCCGGGTCAACCATTAATTAATCTGCCTCATGCCGGCTTTTCACCCTCTCCCC
>DNRQ01000199.1:0-7423 GCA_003499925.1 Geobacter sp. | reverse complement strand
GAGGGACCTGAGCAGCGGAAGATCCGCGCTAATCAGGTAACTTAATGGCAGTGGCGTTGGGGAGAGGGCCATAGAGGGAGGGGGAGCCAGCAGATTGAGGTTAACCTAAGGCCCTGCACCTACCCGGTTCCCTCAAGGGAGGGTACCCCGGGAGCTAACGGGGGGTGCCCGCCTTCTCCGGGATCAAGAGCGGGATTTCCGCATGGAACACGGAGCCGCCGCCGGGGCCGCTCTCCGCCCAGATCCTTCCCTCCATAAGCTCCGTGATGCGCCGGGCCAAACCGAGCCCCAGACCGAGCCCCTGGTAACCCCGGGTGATGGAGCCGTCGGACTGGGTGAAATCGCTGAATATCCTCTCCAGATCGGCCTTTTCGATGCCGATGCCGGTATCTGACACGGAGAAGCGCAGCATTTCGCCGGCGCTTCCGCCCCCCGCACGCCGCACCTCCAGAGCCACTTCCCCGCCGGAGGTGAACTTCAGAGCGTTGCCAAGCAGCATGGAAAGCACCTTGTACAGCATGGCCTGATCGGCGCTGACCGCCTCCGGCAGCTCCGGATCGACCGTCACCCGGAGCTGGAGCCCCTTCGATTGGGCCAGCGGATCCAGGCCGCGCACGATGCCGTCCAGAAAAGGCCTCAGCATGAAGGGGAGGTTTTCGACGCAGACCCCGTCCCCCTCCAGCCGGCTGGTCTCGATCAGGTCCTCGACGATGCCGAGCAGCTTCAACGCCGCCTTCTGCACCAGGGAGAGGTACTTGCGCTTTTCGTCATCCTCTTCGCTGCTGAGCACCAGGTCGGTCATGCCGATGATCGGGGTGAGCGGCGTGCGCAGCTCATGGCTCACGCTGCGCAGAAACTCCTTCTTGGCCCGCTCGGCCGCGGTGGAGAGCGTCTCCAGGAGGTCCCGGTAGCGCTTCAGCTCCAGGTGGTTCTTCACCCTGGCCCGGACGATGTGCGGGCTGATCGGCTTGGTGATGTAATCGATGGCGCCCAGTTCCAGCCCCCTGATCTCGTCCTCCTCCTGGGTCATGGCGGTGACGAAGACGATGGGGATGTTCCGGGTCTCCTGGTCCTCCTTGAGCATGGTGCAGAGCTGGTAGCCATCCATGCCGGGCATCATCACGTCCAGCAGGATCAGGTCCGGCTTCTCGGCGCGGACCAGTTCCAGGGCTTCCGCTCCGCTGGTGGCAAAGAACAGCTCGTAGTCGTCCCCAAGGCTCTCGCTGAGGATTTCTATATTTGCCAGTGTGTCGTCGACGATCATCACCGTCTGGCGTTTCATAGATATTCCCTTTCCCTTTCCGTTTCCTGAGGCGACTGTTCCTCCATCCTCCCCGGAAACCGCGCCAGCAGATGCCGCGCCTTTTTGAAATCAAGCTTCTCCATGCAAAGCTCCAGCGCCTCCAATTCCTCCAGAAAGGCTCCCTGCGGAAGTCCCTGGCGGAACCGGGCGAACTGCCGCTTGGCATCCAGGCTGTTCCTGGATAGAAGCCGCTCCAGTTTCGCGGTCTCGGCCGCAAGCCGCGCCGGCTCCAGCCCGCCGGAAGCAGGCGAGGCGCTCTCCGGCCACTCCGGGGAGCCGTCCGCGGCAGCCTGTGCGTCGGCTGCCGCAGATCCCGTGTGGCAGGCTCGCAGCCGCTTCCCCCCGGGGTGCGGTTTGCTGCCGCAGGAAAGCGCCCGCACGATGCCGTCCAAAAGGAGGGAATCGCGCACCGGGGTGGCAAGGACCCCGGTCAGCCCCAACTCTTCCGCCTGCCGCCGCACCTTTTCCAGCTGGTCCGGCGCGACGGTGACCAGCGTCGGGAGCTGCCAGCCCCGGCTCACGATGCTGCGGCAGACCTCCTCGATGCCTGCCGCACCCGCAGTCGCCCCGTCCATCAGGACCAGGTCGAAACAGGGTCGCTCCGGGAAGGAGCCCTCGGAGAGGGCTGCCAGGAGCGCGGGGACCGTGGAGACCGAAACCTGGACTATCGGCATGCCGCGCAGGATCTCGGCGACCCTGGTACCCGAGGCGGGGTCGCCGTCGAGAACCAGAAGCCTCAGGCTGCGCAGCGGCTCTTCCCGGGGAGCCCCCTGCAGCTTCCCGGCAGCCGGGATCCCGAAACTCACCGTGAAGCAGAAGCTGCTCCCGGCTCCCTCGATGCTCTCCACCCGCAGTTCCCCCCCCATCAGCTCGACCAGCTGGCTGCTGATGGAAAGTCCCAGGCCGCTCCCGCCGTACCTGCGGGTAGTGGAGCTGTCCGCCTGGGTAAAGGGGGTGAAGATCCTCTCCATCTGCTCCGGGGAAAGCCCGATGCCGGTGTCCTGCACGGAAAAGCGCAGCGCCACCTGCTCGCCCCCCAGGGCCAGCAGCTTGACTGCGACTACCACCTCCCCCTTCTCGGTGAACTTCACCGCGTTGCCGATCAGGTTGTTCAGCACCTGGGTCAGGCGCAGCGGATCGCCCAGGAGCTTTTTGGGGAGTTCCGGGTCGAGCCGGACCAGGTAGCCGATACCCTTTTCCTGTGCCTTCATGCCGAGCATGTCCGATATCGATGCCAGCACCTCCTGGAGACCGAACTCGGTCTTCTCCAGTTCCACCCTCCCCGCCTCGATCTTGGAGAAATCGAGCACGTCGTTGATGATGTCGAGCAGGGTCCGGCTCGCGGAACAGATCTTCTCCAGGTAACCGCGCTGCTTGGCGCTCAGCTCCGTCTTCAGAGCCAGCCGGCCAAGCCCCATCACCGCGTTCATCGGGGTGCGGATCNNTGGCTCATGTTGGCCAGGAACTGGCTCTTGGCGCGGCTTGCCGCCTGCACCAGGTCGCGCTCCCGGCGCAGGTCCCGGGCCTCCCGCTTGGCCGTGACATCCTCGATCACGCAGGCCAGATACTTGGGCTCCCCCTGTCGCACGCAGACCAGCGACTTGTTCAGGTTCACCCAGACCTGGGAGCCGTCCTTGCGCAGCTGGCGCAGCTCCAGACTGTAGTTGTCGATCTCGCGGCGCAAGAGCCTCCCGACCTGCTCGCGCTCGGCTGCCAGGTCCGCCGGATGGATGGTCTCGTCCAGGGTCCGCCCCAAAAGCTCCTCCTGCGGGTAGCCGAGGATGTCGCAAAAGCGCCTGTTGATCCGGAGCAGCCCTCCCCCGAGCGCCACGTGGCAGATGCCGACGGCCGCCTGCTCGAAGGTGTTCCGGAAGCGCTCCTCGCTCTCCTTCAACTGCTCCTCGGCGCGCTTTCGCGAGGTGATGTCGGTCAGTATCCCCAGGAGCCCGTAGACCCGCCCCGCCTCGTCCTTGAGCGGGACCAGCGCCTTGCTCACCCACCTGCCGTCCCGCTCGCGCTGCTCGTCGCGCTCCTCCGGGCTCCCCGCCGCCATGACCCGGGCATCGTCCTCCAGCCGCTTTCGGGCCAGCTGCGCGGCAAAGAGGTCGTGGTCGGTCTTGCCGAAGACCTCGCCCGATTCCAGACCGAGCTCACGGGCGAAACTGGAGTTGCAGGAGAGGTAGACGGAGTTGCAGTCCTTAAGGAAGATGCGCTGCGGCAGGTTCTCGATCAGCGCACGGTAGCGCTTCTCGAAAAAGAGCGCGCCCTCCGCCTCCTTTCGTTCGGTCACGTCGTGCACGACGCTCACCACCCGCAAGGCGCTCCCCGAACGGTCCCGGAACACCTCCCCCACCTCCGAGACGAAGCGCTCGCTCCCGTCGGGGCGCAGCACCCTGTGCTCGACCGCGTAACCGGATGCTCCCGCCACCGCCTCCCCGATGGCGCCCGCCAGCGCTTCCCGCTCCTCCGGGGGGAGCAGCGCCAGGTACCCCTGGTAGCTTCCGGGCGCCTCCGCCGACGGGATCGCGAAGATCCGGCAGATCTCCTCGGAACAGTCGAGCCGGCCGCTCGCCAGATCCCAGTCCCAGCTCCCGATGTGGGCGATGCGCTGCGAGATGCGCAGCCTCTCCTCGCTCCGCCTGACCGTGTCGACCGACTGCCGCTGCCATTTGCCGCGCAGCATCCAGGCGGCCGCCGCCGCAACGACCAGGATGAGCCAGCCGGCGATCCAGGATTTGAGGCGGATCGGGGCGAAGAGCTCGCCGTTGTCGACCGTGTCCACCAGGAAGATGAGGTATGCGGTGAGGCTGGTGCAAATCGCCAGCAAAAGGAAGGGGAACAGACTCCATGCCAGTTTTCGCTGCGTGTTGAAGGGTGCTGGTGCTGCCCTGAAGAGCATGGGTCCGCCTTTCAAAAGCTCCCCCCTTAACAAGGGGGGTCGGGGGGGATTTGGCACCGGCGCGCGGGCGGATGACGATCCGCCCCTACAGGAATCCCCCTGTCTCCCTCTATCCCCCTGGTCAGCCAGAGCCTGAATGGCGAGGAGCGACTGTTCAAAAAGGGGGTACTTTCCGCTGCATCGGTGCAAGCTGCTAAGTCGGCAGTGATCAAGTTTTCCGTATCGGCCGGGCTCCGCAAAACATGAGTCATTACTTTTTTCCCATGCAGCGCCGGGGGGCTTGCAACTTATAGCACCGATCGATGGTTTTTGGAACGGTCTATGCTCTTCCATAAACCGTTCTGCCGCATCGCGGCCGCTCGATTCGTCGTAAGGGGGTGAAAGAATGGGAAAAGCGGTCATGTACATTCGCGACGAGAAGCTCCTGGGTAGCCTAAAAAACAGGCTGGACGGCCGGGGGTTTGCTGAAATAATAGCGTCCGGAAGTCCGGGCGAGCTGTACGCCGACGCCCTGGAGAGCCAACCGGAGATCGCCGTGATCGAGTTTTCGGCATCGGATCGCGGCGTGGACGCGACGGTCAAGAAGCTCTGGGACAGGCTCGGCATCCCGATCATAATGATCGCCGAGAGTTCGGATCTCGAGGCGGTGCAGGCCTGGGGAGAGTCGGTGCTGTCGACCATACTGGCAAAGCCGGTCAGGGAAGACGAGCTGATGGCGGCCCTGGTCCTTTCGCTTGCGGCGGCCCGCAGGATGGAGAAGCTGAAGGAGGAGGTCGCCACCCTCAAGGAGAGCATCGAGAGCAGGAAGGTGATCGAGAAGGCAAAGGGGCGTCTTATGGAACGCGACAAGCTGACCGAGGCCGAGGCGTTTCGCAGGATGCAGAGGCTCGCCATGGACCGCAGGATCTCGATGCGGCAGCTTGCCGAGGCGATCCTGCTGACCGACCGCATCGGGGCCTGAGGCCTCCCCGCCGCCGCCCGGCGGGGAAAAGAAAGGGTTGACACCGGGACACCCGTTACTTATATTTCATCTTAGTAAAGGGGAGTAGCTATCGGCCTCGCAGAGAAGCCGACCCGTGAATTTCGTCAAGACGGCCCTTTTGGGCCCGGACACGGGGCAATGACATCATGTCAACGCATGCAAGACCTTTATCCAGCGCTACACGCGACTGGGTAAAGGTCTTTTTTGTTTACCCGTCGGGATCAACACCAGGAGGTAACGACATGAACAGATTAAAGACTGCCTTTCTTCTCACCGCGCTCACGCTGCTCATGGTGGCGCTGGGAAGCGCCTTCGGAGGCCGGGGAGGGATGTACCTCGCCTTCTTCATGGCCTGCGCCATGAACCTCTTCTCCTACTGGTTCTCGGACAAGATCGTGCTCCGCATGTACGGCGCGCGGGAGATCACGGAAAGGGAGAACCCGACCTTCTACGGCATCGTCAGGAGGCTCGCCATGAGGGGCGGGCTCCCGATGCCCAAGGTCTACATCATCCCCTCCGACAGTCCGAACGCCTTCGCCACCGGGAGAAACCCCGAGCATGCGGCGGTCGCCGCGACCGAGGGGATCATGCGCATACTGACACCCGAGGAGCTGGAAGGGGTCATGGCCCACGAACTGAGCCACGTCGCCAACCGCGACATCCTGATCTCAACCATTGCCGCGACCCTGGCGGGGGCCATATCCATGCTCGGCAACATGCTGCAGTGGGGTGCCATGTTCGGAGGGAGGAGCGACGACGATGAAAGAGGGGGACTGCTCGGCACCCTGGCCATGGCGATCATCGCCCCCATTGCGGCCATGCTGATCCAGATGGCCGTCTCCAGGTCGCGCGAATACCTGGCGGACGAGGGGGGGGCCAAGCTGTGCGGCCGCCCGATCGCCCTGGCGAACGCGCTGAGAAAGCTGGACAACGGCTCGCGGATGCTTCCGATGACCGAGGCGCGACCGGCGACGGCACACATGTTCATCGTCAATCCGCTCACGGCCGGGGGGTTGATGCAGCTCTTCTCCACCCACCCTCCCATGGAGGAGAGGATAGCCAGACTGGAGCGGATGCGCTAATAGAGTAAAAAAGGGGGGATTTTGTCAACACAGACCATCATGTGGCTCGCCTTTGGAGCCGTAATCACAGCAATGTTCGTCCTGGACCTCTTCGTCTTCAACAGGAAGAGCCATGAGATCAGGTTCCGCGAGGCGCTCACCTGGACCCTGGTCTGGGTCGGCCTGGCAATGGCCTTCAACGCGGGGGTCTGGTACTACCTGGGGAAGGCGAAGGCGCTGGAGTTCCTGACCGGATACATCATCGAGGAATCCCTCTCCGTCGACAACCTCTTCGTCTTCATCATGATCTTCTCCTACTTCCGGGTACCTCGGGCCCATCAGCCCAGGGTCCTGAAGTGGGGGATCATCGGCGCCCTCGTCATGAGGGGGATCTTCATCATCCTGGGGATCGAGCTTATCGAGCGGTTCCACTGGATGGTCTATCTGTTCGGTGCCATCCTGATCTACACCGGCATCAAGATGGCCTTCGGAGGGGACGAGAAGGTCGAGCCGGAAAAGAACCCGCTGGTGCGTCTGGTGCGCCGGTTCATGCCGATCACCAAGAGGATGGCGGGCGACCGGTTCTTCATCAAGAGGCGGGGCATCCTGGCGGCGACCCCGCTCTTTTTGACGCTCATCGTGGTGGAATCGAGCGACCTGATCTTTGCGGTAGACTCGATTCCGGCGGTGCTGGCGGTGACCCGCGACCCGTTCATCGTGTACAGCTCGAACGTCTTTGCCATCATGGGGTTGCGCTCGCTGTACTACCTGCTGGCCCACGTCATGGAGATGTTCGCCTATCTCAAGCTCGGGGTCTCCTGCATACTCGCCTTCGTGGGGGCGAAGATGCTCCTGGTCGATGTGGTCGAGATCCCCCTGCTCTTCTCGCTCGGGGTGATCATCGGGACCCTCACCATATCGATCCTGGTCTCGGTCATCCTGGCCAAGAGACCGCACCGGAGATAAGACAGGGGCTAAATAAGGCAGGGGCTAGGGGCTGGGGACTAGGGGCTGGCGGAAGATCCGCATCCCAGTTCCCAGCTCCCTAGCCCCTTCAGTTCTCCGACCTCTTATTTATCAGAATTGTAGGGTGGGCCGCGCCCACCAAACCATATCGCAACCTGATTAGTGCTAATCTTCCGCACACTGCGCAAACACCCCCTCTCCCTTGATGGGAG
>DNRQ01000050.1:15555-15948 GCA_003499925.1 Geobacter sp. | reverse complement strand
GTTGTGGTGGCTCTTGATGACGGCGGAGGGGCCCTTGGTGGAGACCGACTCGATCACGTCGGGGTAGAGGGTCCCCTGCGCCAGGTAGTCGACCTGGCCCAGTTTCTTCGCCTCTTCCTCGAACAGGTAGATGAACTCGTTGCCGATGATCTTGCGCTTCTGCTCGGGATCGGAAACGCCCTCCAGCATGTTCAGGAAGCGGTCGGTCGCCTCCACGTAGTCCAGGTTGATCTTGAAGTGCTTGGTGAAGAGGTTGACGACCTTCTCCGCCTCCCCCTTCCTGAGCAGCCCGTTGTTCACGAAGACGCACTGCAGCTGGTCGCCGATCGCCTTGTGGATCAGGACCGCCACCACGGCGGAATCGACGCCGCCGGAGAGGGCGCAGAGCACCTT
>DNRQ01000050.1:0-15439 GCA_003499925.1 Geobacter sp. | reverse complement strand
TCGAAGCCGGAGAAGATCTCGCTGCAGCCGTCCAGAAGCAGACTCGCCCCTCCGAATTCGCGCTTGTCGCAGCGCTGCACCCGCCCTCCGAGTTGCTGGGTCATGAGCTGCATCCCGTAGCANNCTCGAGCGCCATGTTGTAGGGGTGGATTTCGCTGTAGACGCTCTGCTCCCGGACCCTTCTGGCGATCAGCTGGGTCACCTGGGAACCGAAGTCAAGGATCAGCACCTTCTCTGAGTGTATATCGATGGTCATGTATGGGTATCCTTCTGAAGTAGGTTATTTCTCGACGCGGTAGTTGGGGGCCTCTTTGGTGATCATGACGTCGTGCACGTGGGACTCCTTGAGCCCTGCGCCGGTGATCCTCACGAAGCGACCGTTTTGCTGGAGGTCGGCGATGGTCCGGCTCCCGGTGTACCCCATGCCGGCGCGCAGTCCGCCCATCAACTGGTGCACGTTCCCGGAAAGCGGTCCGCGCAGCGGCACCATCCCTTCGATCCCCTCCGGGACCAGTTTCACGTCGCTGTCCACGTCGCTTTGGAAGTAGCGGTCCTTGCTCCCTTCCTTCATGGCGCCGATGGAGCCCATGCCGCGGTATCCCTTGTAGGCGCGCCCCTGGTACAAAATGGTGTCGCCGGGGGATTCCTCGGTCCCGGCGAAGAGCGAGCCGATCATGATCACGTCGGCGCCGGCCGCAACGGCCTTGGTCAGGTCGCCGGAGTACTTGATGCCGCCGTCGGCGATGAGCGGGATGCCGTGCCTCCTGGCGATCCTGGCGCACTCGGCTATCGCGGTTATCTGCGGCACCCCGATCCCTGCGACGACGCGGGTGGTGCAGATGGAACCGGGGCCTATGCCGACCTTGATGGCATCGACGCCAGCCTTGATGAGCGCCTCGGCGGCGTCCGCGGTGGCGATGTTGCCGGCCACCAGCTCCAGAGTGGGGAAGGTCGACTTGATACGGGCGATCGCCTCCAGCACCCCCTGGGAGTGGCCGTGCGCCGTGTCGATGACGATTACGTCCACGCCCGCTTTCATGAGCGCGTCGATGCGCGCGTCGACGTCCGGTGTGGGGCCTACGGCGGCGCCGACCCTCAGGCGCCCGAGGGAGTCCTTGCAGGCGTTCGGGTACTTCTTGATTTTCTCTATGTCTTTTATGGTGATCAGCCCCATCAGGTTCTTGTCGTCGTCGACGACCAGGAGCTTCTCGACCCGGGTATGCTTCAGGTGATCCTTCGCCTGCTCCAGGGTGGTCCCGACCGGCACCGTCACCAGGTTCCTCTTGGTCATGCGGTCCGAGATCAGCAGATCCAGGTTGGTTTCGAAGCGCAGGTCCCGGTTGGTCAGGATGCCGACCAGCTTGCCGTTAGCCTTGGTGATGGGGACGCCGGAGATCCGGTATTTCGCCATCATCTCGAGGGCCTCCCGAATGCGCTGGTTGGGGCGCATGGTGATCGGGTCGACGATCATCCCGGACTCGCTCTTCTTGACCTTATCAACCTCCATGGCCTGCTCGGCAATGGTGAAGTTCTTATGAATGAAGCCCAGCCCCCCTTCCCGCGCCATGCAGATTGCCGCCCTCGACTCGGTCACGGTGTCCATCGCCGCGCTCACAAGCGGTATGTTCAACTGAACATTTGCAGTGAGTCTTGTGGTGAGATCGGTATCGCGGGGGAGGATGAGTGAGTGGGCGGGGAGAAGCAGGACATCGTCAAATGTAAGACCTTCCGGGAGGCTGCTTTCTAACATGAGGAGGACTCCTTTTGTTGTTTCGGCGCAGGATATTAACCGAAAAATTTATTACATGGCGCCTCCCAAGTCAACATAAAATAGGCTAATGGAGCAGAGCGACGAACATATAATTCCTTAATTTTATCCTTTACATACTGGCAGTTAATGCCGCCGTCCCCTTGACCGGAGACGGCTGAAACAGACAGGGCGAACACAAGGTTCGCCCCTACGGTTCCATCGTTGTCTGTAGGGGCGAATCTTGTATTCGCCCTGCCCTGGTTCACTAGGCCGGGATGAAGAGCTCCTTGTCCGTGATCCGGGCCAGGGTCGCGACGATCAGCTCGACGGCCGCATCGAGATCGGAGAGCGACAGGGTCTCCACCGGGGTGTGCATGTAGCGAAGCGGCAGCTTCACGAGCGCCGTGGCCACGCCGCCTCGGGAGATCTGCATGACGTTGGCGTCGGTTCCGGTCGCCCTGGCAATCCCGGTATACTGCACGGGGATGTTCTCCCGGGTGGCGGTCTCGGAGAGGAGTTCGAAGAGCACCGGGTTGATGTTGGCACCGCGGGGCAGAATCGGGCCTTTGCCGAGTCCGACTTCGCCGTTGTGCTTCTTTTCCACGTCCGGCTGGTCGGTGGCGAAATCCACCTCCACGCAGATTCCCACGTCCGGGTTGACCGAGTAGCTGCTGGTGGTGCCGCCGCGCAGGCCTACCTCCTCCTGCACCGAGGAGACACCGTACAGATCGATCGGGAGCTGGGCCGGGAGCTCGGCGACCCGACGCAGCACCTCGGCCACTACGAAGCTTCCCGCCTTGTCGTCGAACCCGCGCGAGGTGACCCGGTCGCCGGAGAGGCGCTCCAACGAGATGGCGAAGGTGATCGGGTCGCCCACCCTGACCATCTGCTGCGCCTCCTTCTTGTCCACGGCCCCGATGTCGATGTACTGGGCCTCCAGTTTGATTACGGTGTCCCGCTCCTTCGGTTCGATCAGGTGGATCGGTCTCTTTCCTATCACGCCGTTCACCGGGCCTTTGGCGGTGTGGACATGGACCCGCATCCCCGGAGTGATGTGGGGATCCACTCCGCCGATCGCGGAAAAGTAGATGAAGCCGTTATCGTCCAGGTAGCGCACCTGGAGGCCGATCTCGTCCGAGTGCCCGACCAGCATCACCCGTGGCCGGTTCGGTCCGACACCCTGGATAAAGCCGAACACGTTGCCCATGACGTCCGTTGCCACCGTGGAGAAAGGCTCGATATATGCGCGGAAAACCCGCTGGGCCGGCTGCTCGTACCCCGAAGGGCTGGGCGCCGCCACTAACTGCTGTAGAAAATTGAAAGATGCTTCACGCATATCTAGACTCCAGATTAAGGCTAAGATTAAAGGTCACAGAAAAAACCGCATTTCCTCTCACCCTACCCTTAATATTGCATATTTTCAATTATTTCAATGTTGTCTGCCACCACACATCTACTGAACCCATCTTGATCCGACTCCGCATCTACTGAACCTACTCTTGATCCGACTCCAACCTGCCTCTCTCAACCACTGCCTCTACTTGATCTTAATCTTTACCTTAATCTGCCTCACCTACATCGGGTACTTCCCCATGGTTGAGGGATCGAGCTGATCGAGGAAGTCGACGAACCTGCGGGCGTTGTTCTCCCTGGCAAATCCCTCTTCATTCATATCCAGCGTCGACACCTGCGTCAGGAGATCGCTGTCCACCAGCACCGGCAGGCGGTATTTCAGGGAGAGCAGCATCGCCTCGCTGACATGGAGCTCCAGCCTGGTCTCCTCGCCATCACCTGAGGTCAGACGCACGGAGGAGGTGAAGATTCCGTCCCGCAGGCTCTCGATGACGATGCTGGAGATGGTCATCCCGAGCCTGTCGACCAGGGCAGCGAAGACATCCTTGCGGCCGTTTCTGACGGACATCTCCCTGCCGACATATTCGGCGGCGAAGGAGACCGATTCCGACGCGCTGATCCAGACCGGCACCGTATGTTTTTCATCCGAATCCTTCAGAATGATCACCGGCATCTGCGCGATGGCGTCCAGTGCGAAGCCGTGCACCTTCATCTCTAGATACATCTAAGCGTCCCTCCACATTTCAGTCATGCAGGATCTCCCCTCTCAGAATCGTCTGGAGCCCCTCGACGATCCTCACCTCCAGCACCCGCCCGGCAAGCGACGGATCTCCGTGCATGATCGTGCCGCGATTGCCGCCGGTCCTGCCGAAGAGCGCATCGCCGGAAGTACTCAGACCCTCGACCAGCACCCGCTGCACGCTCCCGACAAAACTCTCGTTTCGTGCCAGGGTGCTCCGCTTCTGGGCGGCCTGCAGCCTCTCCAGACGCCCCTGCTTCTCGGCGTGCGGCGTATGGTCGGGGTAGTCGGCGGCCTTGGTCCCGGGACGCGCCGAATAGATGAAGGAGAAGAGGTCGGCGTACCCCACCTCCTCCATCAGTGCGAGGGTCTCCTGGAAGGCGGCCTCGTCCTCACCGGGAAAACCGACGATCATGTCCCCGGTGAACTGTATCGCCGGGCAGGCGGCTTTCAGGGCCGCCACCTTGGCGAGATATTGAGCGCGGGTGTAGCCGCGGTTCATCCCCTTCAGCACCGCGTCGCTCCCCGCCTGGGCAGGGAGGTGGATGTGCGGGGCGAGTTTCGGTATCTGCGCGAAACAGTCGATCAGCCGCTGCGACATGTCCTTTGGGTGGGAGGTGGTGAAGCGGATCCTCTCGATCCCGTCCACCCGGGCGACCAGCTTGAGCAGGGCCGGGAAATCCGGTTCGTCCGGGCTTCTGGAGCCGTAGGAGTTCACGTTCTGCCCCAGAAGGGTTACCTCGGTGACACCTGAGGCCGCAAGCGCCGCGACCTCCTCGACCACCCTGGCGGCACTCCTGCTGATCTCCCGGCCGCGCACGTGCGGCACGATGCAGTAGGCGCAGAAGTTGTCGCACCCCTGCATGACCGTGACGAACCTGGTTACGCCACCCTCGGCATCGGAAAGCGGGAACAGGTCAAACCTCTTCTCGTCGTCCAGAAAATCGGTCTCGCTGCTCCGCTTGCCCCCTTCGGCGTCGCTCACCATGTTCTGGAGCAGATGGAGGTTGTGGGTGCCGAATACCAGGTTCACGAAGGGGGCCTTTTTCAGCAGCTTTTCGCCCTCCTGCTGGGCCACGCACCCCCCGACACCGATGATCAGGCCGGGCTTACCCGCCTTCATCGCCTTGAACCTGCCCAGGTGGCCGTAGACCTTCTGCTCCGCTTTCGCCCTGATGCTGCAGGTATTCAAAAGGACCAGGTCCGCATGGGAGGGGTCGGCCGTCCGTGCGTATCCAATTCCCTTCATGAGGGTCACTATCTTCTCGGAATCGCTCACGTTCATCTGGCAGCCGAAGGTTTCCAGATAGAGCTTTTTTGCCTGTTTCACGTCGTTTCCCTGATGGTTAAATAGAGCGATATTACGCAAGTTGGCCGCTCCACGTCAATATCTATTACAGCGGCACCCGAATCAGCCGGCATGAGCCGAGGCAACAGGGGAGCCATCCATCAGGTTAAGCATATATATGAAAAAATATATTGACAGGTCAGAGGATCGGATTTATAACACTAATGAGAGCTGATGCCTCTCAAAAATAGCGGCATTTAACCTGGCAACGAGAAGCCCCCGGACGCCGGTTTTCTCCGCCTCACGTCGCTCCCGACGTTCAAATAGAACTAAATTTCAGCCACTTCAGCCTCCGCTCTTCACCATGGAAAGACTTCCCCGCCTGAACCAGAATCCGTGAAATAACCGGGTCTGTTCCGCCATCCGACAGTAAGGGCTGACCGTTTCACATATACATATCTATATATATGTGTTTTAATAGTGATGGCTCGAATATTGCTCCGACACCAGATCGTTGAGGGACGTGGACCTGCTCGAAGAAGAAGAATTGGCATTGGACCCGCCCGGTGGCAAAGAGCTTCCAGCGAATTGTGCATCATAATGAGAAAAAACCTCAAGATACTGGGAACCAATGACGATAAATTAAAAAAATGGACGGCGCCCCCCCGCTCTCGTTCACGATGTTCACCAGGACTTAAACAAACGCGGCACCCAGCCGTGTCGAACCTGGCAGGCAACCCGGTTGGATACGCAGTCAGATGGTCCGTTCAACACAAGCAGGAAGAACAAAAAGGAGAAGGGATGAAAGAGAATGTGAGAAAGGTTTTGTCGGGCGCGCTGCTTTTCGCGCTTGCCGCACCTGCCGCCGCCCAGGCGGACGAGCAGGCACTGCAAAAGAGGGTGGACGATCTGGCCCATAAGGTGGAGAGGCTCGAGGACAAGTCCCTGAGCAAATGGCTCAGCATCGGCGGGGATTACCGGTTCCGGCTGGATTCGCTCAGGGGGGAGACCAAGGGATATATCGATGCCAACGGCACCTTCAACAACGCAGCCGACCAGCTGCAGACCGCTTTTTTTGCCGATCCTGCCGGACCGGTCGGAGCACCCGGCACCAACGCCGCCATGCTTAGCGGTCTGATGAAGTTCAAAAACGACATGGGTGCGGTCAAGACATATAACGCCGCCAACGTCTTTCTCGGCCAGAACGCGCAGCTGGTAGGGACGCCGACGCAACCGGGGATGCTGGCCAACTTCGCCGTGCCGGTGGCCGCCTACAAGCCGAAAAACGACACTCTCTACACCAACCGCCTCGGCATCAACATGCACGCCAAGGCGACCAAGGACGTCTCCGTCAACGTACGGCTGCTCGCCTACAAGGCGTTCGGCTCCCAGGAGGACTCGGCGGTGACAAACGGCGGGTCGACTCCCTTTTTTACCGACCGGGTCGGCGTCTTCGACGGCACCTTGGGTCACGTCCCCTCCAGCAGCCTGCTAAACGTCGACCGTGCCTACGCGACCTGGTCCAACATCGCCGACCAGCCGGTCTGGCTCTCCGTGGGGCGGCGCCCCTCGACTGAGGGCGCACCGAGCAACCTCCGGCTGAACAACGAGCGTCCCGGCACCGGCGGCACCCCCGCTCTCCTGGTCGACTACGCCTTTGACGGCATGACCGTCGGTTGGGCCCCCGACATCGAGGCACTTCCGGGCGCATACGCCAAAGCGTGCTACGGCCGCGGCTTCGAGAGCGGCTTCGACTCCCCGGGCAACAGCCTCAACGACACCGACATGTTCGGAATCGCGATCATTCCGGTGGACACCGACCCGCTGCGCGTCTGGATGCAGTGGAACCGCGGCATGGAGATCTTCGACTTCCCGGTCATGAAGAACACCGCCTTCGGCAACACCTCGCCGTCGATCGCACTGGGCGACATCGACTGGTACGGCGTAGGCGCCATGAGTACCCTGAAGAACGTCGGCCCCGGCAAACTGAACTTCTTCGGCGACGCCGGCCTGAGCGTCACCCATCCCAACGACAACGTCTCGGCAAACGCGGGGTTCCAGGGTCTCCTGACCGGCGAATTTTTCAGCCCGGAAGCCCCCTCGGACAAGACCGGCTGGGCCGCATACCTGGGCGCCCGCTACGACTTCGAGCCTACCCGGACCAAGCTCGGCGTGGAATACAACCACGGCTCCAAGAACTGGATCACCTTCGCCCCGGCAGCGGACGACATGTGGACCTCCAAGCTCGGGACCCGCGGCGACGTGTACGAGGCGTACCTGATCCAGGAGCTTAACCTGAAGCCGATCTCCTCCCACCTCTCCAAGGCGTTCTTCAGGGTAGGGTACCAGTACTACAACTTCGAATACACAGGAAGCAACAACTGGGTAGGCGCGCCGGTGAAGATCTCCGAGATCCAGCCGACCGACATGATGATGCTCGCCCCGCTGAAAAAGGCTCATGACATCTACGCGACCTTCGAGGTGAAATTCTAGTTTAAGAACAGTTCTGCAACGGGCCGACTCCCCCTCCCCGTTTGCCGGGGAGGGGGTTTGCACAGTTTGCCCACCCCACCACAAAAAGGAGAAACAAGATGAGAAAAGTAATTTCCATACTGGTACTGATAGCCATCGCGGCAATGGGCATCCTGAGCTTCGGCACTACCGCGGAAGCGGACGAGATCAAGTTCGTCGGTGTGATTACCAAGATCGAGATCGCCGGCAAGGACGCAACGACTGCGACCGTCACGCTCAAGGACAACAAGACCGAGGAGCCGGTCGTCATCACGGTGAGCGACGACCTGACCCTGGACAAGTTCAAGGACCACAGGATCGCCGAGGGGGACGAGATCCGCTGCAAGTATGAGCCGGTCGAGGGTAAAAACGTTTCCAAACTGTTCAGGAAGACGGCGGGCTGCTAGATTGGTCCCGAAACCGCCCGGCTGCACCTCGCGCTGTAATTTACCGAAATTGCAGCGTTTTTCCGGCAAAAATACATCTAATTATATACATATGCCAGCCACTGTCGCGATCAGCGCCCCCGTTGCAGCAACCGCATAAGTTGCAGGCGGGTTCCTGCTGCAGAAGCGAGGATCGGACAAAAAGAGAGAGGAATTTCCATGAACAAGATGACCATGGCAGCGGCAGTTATCTGCACCGCCCTTTTGGCGACCACGGCTACGGCAAAGGAGCACCCCGGTAAAGCGTCGCTTGAGAAGAGCGGCTACAAGGGACCGGAGAGCTGCGAGGAGTGCCATCCCGGAACGGCCCATGCCTTTTTGGACACGGTACACTGGAAGCATGCCTCGAAGGTGACGAACGTCGAGGGGCTCGACCCCAAGAAAGAGTACGGCATGAAGAACCGGGTGTACGTCATGTGCAACGGCAACGACATCGTGAACAATCTGAAGGAGATCCCGAAGAGCCCGGAAACCGGGAAGACGAAGTTCTCCGGCTGCAACAGCTGTCACCCGGGCAACCATCTGAGCGACGTCGGGAGCGTGGGCGCCGAAGCGGAAAAGGCGATCGACTGCCTGGTCTGCCACTCGACCGATTACGACTTCAGGCAGAGAAAGGCCTTCAAGGACGAGCAGGGGCGGGTCGTCATGGGGCAGGACCGCAGCACCAAGGCGGCGCTTGCCGTCGGCAAACCCACCGTGAAGAGCTGCATGGTCTGCCATGAGGCGGCGGGCGGCGGGGTCATCATAAAGCGCGGTTTTTCCTTCACCAAGGAGACCGACGTGCATGCTGCCAAAGGGATGGTCTGCGTAGACTGCCACACCGCGAAGAACCACAAGATTCCTACCGGACTCGACCCGAACAACTGGGCCAACGACGGCTTGCTGTTATCATGTGCCGACGCCTCGTGCCACGGCGCGAAGCCGCACAAGGACGCCGACCTGAACCGTCACGCTGCCAAGGTCGCCTGCCAGACCTGCCACATTCCGCGTACCGGCGGCGCTTTCGCGAAAGACTTCACCGTCTGGGAGCAGGGCTCGGACAAGTTCTACGAGCCGACCACGCTGAAGAAAGAGGCGAACGAGACCGTACCGGTGTACGCCTGGTACAACGGTACCGTGAGGAACACCCCGCACTTCATAGGTCCCAAGGGGAGCAAGAAGGACGGCAAGAGCAAGATCACCCCGTTCAAGATCTTTCAGGGGAAGGCCTTCTACGAAAAGAAGAGCGGAGCCTTGCTTTCCATGGACTTTGCACCGCCGATGGCAAACGGCGACACCCGGGCAGGAGTGGAATCCGCAGCGAGGACGCTCGGCATGAAGAACCCCGCTGCTGTCGCCAAAAACGCCGTGCCGGGATGGCAGACCATATACTTCGGGAGCAACCATTTGGTGACCAAGACAAAGGCCCTGAACTGTGCCAACTGCCATGCACCAAATGGTGTATTGAACCTGAAGGAGCTGGGCTATTCCGACAAGGAAATCCTGAAGCTGACCAGCCCTGAGATATACCTGAAGCAGCTTGTAGAGAAGCAGAAGGAAGAATGGTAGGAGAAACGGGGGCTAGGGGCTAGGGGTTAGGGGCTAGGGGCTGCCCTGCGCCCTGCTAGGGGCTGGGAGCCGGGGGTGCCTTTACTAGTCCCTAGCCCCCAGTCCCCAGCCCCTGATTCTGTCCCCTGATTCTGCCCCCTGATTCCGACCTTGCTATCGCCCCGGGTCTCTGGTATAAAGTGGATGCTTATCAAGCTCTAATCTACCTGGAGGAGAACCCATGTTTGGTCTTGGCGTACCGGAACTCGTCGTCATTCTCGTGATACTGCTGGTGATATTTGGGCCGGGAAAGCTGCCGCAGTTGGGCGCCTCACTGGGTGAGACCATCAAGAGCTTCCGAAAGGGCGCCCAGGATGAGCCGCGCGTCATCAATCCCAAGGACGAGGAAAAGCCTCAGCAGTAAGGGTGACAAGGGTGAATCTTCAGCCTGCGCAGGGACAGACCAGCTGCCGGCGAGACCTTGCAGGAACGGCATCACTTCCGCGATTGCAGCAGGTTGCCGCGGCAGGAATGCCCGCTCCTACGACACTGCTTCCTGCTGCTCCTCCGGCATCATCCGCAGCAGCCTCAAAAAATCGCTGGAAAAGCAGCGTGAAGAGTGGTATGGTTCCAAGTTCGAAAAGGGACGGCGCCTCTTTTTATCCCGGGGCATGTATTTCCGCTTGACACCCCACCGTCGGCGGTGGTATAAATTTTACTTTCGAAAACTCAAAGGCTCTACTTAAAATAATCGGAGGTGCAGTTTGGCAAATCATAAATCGGCATTGAAAAGGATCAAGCAGACGGAGAAGAGAACGGACCGCAACAAGCACGTCCGCTCGACACTGCGTACTTTCATAAAGCGCGTCCGCGAAGCTGTGGCAACCAAAGATCAGGACGCTGCCAAGACGGCCCTGGCCCTTGCCATCCCGGTCATCGACGGCGCAGCAACCAAGGGTATCATCCACACCTCGAACGCCTCCAGGAACGTTTCCCGTCTTACCAAGCTGGTTAACACCCTGGCTCAGTAACTGCGGCAGAGTTCATACAGAAGTAAAAAAGGGAATCCCCACCAGGGTTTCCCTTTTTTTTGTTCCCGCGCCGTTATCTTAAAAACCCTCGCTCGCCCACCGGGAGAGGGGATCTTAAAAGCCGCGGCTTAAAAACGGGGACGCTGATCAAATCTGAAAAGGCGTGATTCAGAAAGGAAACAGAAGCCTTTGCTTTTTAATCAGTCTTGATCTGTTAAATCAGCGTCCCATTTTTGCCTTCAGCTCTTGCACGCCTCCATCACGAAGCGCTCGAAGAGGGCATCGGCCCTCCCTCCCGACTTGAACGCCAGGTCCAGTTCCAGCATCCGCTCGAATACCAGCTTCAGCTCGCCCACCTTGTAGTTGCGCGCCTGATCGGTCAGCTTCTTCAGAAAATAGGGGTTGATCCCGGACGCCTTCGCCAGGTCACCGGAAGGGATCTTCCGGTCCAGCAGCTCCCGCACCTGCCAGAGCTGCCGGTAATGGCGCGCCACGGCGCCCAGAACGCGCAGCGGCGCCTCGCCGTCCTGCAGCAGGGCGGTAAGCATCCTCAGCGCCTTGGCGAGATCCTTGGCGCCCAAGGCGTCGGTAAACTCGAAGACGTTCTCCACCTTGGTGTCGGAGACGATCGCCTTCACCTCGGCCACGCCTATCACTTCCTTCTTGCCGCAGTAGATGCAGAGCTTCTCGATCTGGGAGACCAGTTCCTGCAGGTTGCTGCCGACCAGGTAGGCGAGGAGTTCGGCGGCAGCGGCATCGATCTTTTTCCCGGCCGCCCGTACCTCGTCGCGCACGTATGGGCCGAGCTGGTTCTCGTAGGGACGCTTGAACTCGACCAGCTCGCCGCGCTTTTTGAACTCGGCGAAGAACTTCTTGCGGCCGTCGATCTTTTCGGCCTGCAGCACCAGGCAGGTGGAGGGAGACGGGTCCTGCAGGTAGGAGAGCAGTATCTCCATGGCGCCGGCCGACAGTTCCCCTCCTTTTTTCACCAGCACGACCCTGCGCTCAGCGAACATCGGGAGCGTCTGGGCCGCGCCGAACACCTCTTCCCCCTTGCACTCGTTGCCATAGAAGACGTTCAGGTTGAAGTCGCGGAAACCCGGGTCGACCGCCCGATCCAGGAGCTTCTTCACCCCGCGCTCCACTAGATACGGCTCGTCCCCGTACAAAAGATAGAGGGGAGCCAGCTCCCCCTTTTCCACCGCCCTGTTGAACTCTTCCGGTTTCATGCCGTTTCCTCTTGCGACTTCAGGCTATGAAGCTGCTGCTTTTCTTCTTGTTCTGATTCTTTGGAATAGAGCACTACACCCACCCGGTCGATATGCTCAACCAGCCGCGGATCGGTAATAGCCTCATAGTGGATGACATCGAAAAAATAGGGTAGAGGCTTCTCTTCATTCAGGACATCCGCAAGCCTCACCGCTGTGTCATAGGTGACGAATGCTCCTTTTATTGCCAGGTCCACGTCAGAGGCAGTTTTGTAATTGCCTTTTGCCCTTGAACCGAACAATACCAGTTGGGAAATCTCCGGAAAGGATCTGGCAGCCTCAAGGATATGCATCATGTCTCTATCTAGCAGGCCGTGGGGCATGATTTAGTCGCTCACTTTGACGCTGAAGTCCTGATGTAATTGCTGCAACCGGGGAAAATACTTCACCCTGATCTTTTGTTCAACATCAATGGCGGTTTGTTCGTTGTAGGTATGGGTCGTCAGGTTTCTGTCTTCCAATCCGTCTAGCCAATCGTGGCCCTGGCTGACTATGTTAGCCTGGAAGGCCTGTTTAATAGCATCTCTTGGACTTTTTACGATAAATCCTTCTGCCTCTTCGTAATCCTTAAGTAGCTTCCAGCTGAGTTCGAATGCCATCTCAAAGAATTGAATCAGCCCTGCTCGCTCGACGATCGAGGGCTTTTCGATAGAGATGGCTTCTTGCAGCAGAAGAAAGGCTTTTTCAAACTGAAGAAACCTCTGATGCCAGCGAATATCATTCGCGCTCATAGCTTACTCCTATGAAAGTCTCTCAAATTTGCGCACCCGAAGTCGATCTTGTCTTAGCATGGCAACCAAGTCGAAATATAGAACGATTTACCTGTACTGTCCAACTAAACTGATCAGATACCGCGTCTGGCTAGGATCTTGAAGCCAATCCGCCCCTCTCCCTACCCCCCTCCCACCAGGGGAGAGGGGACTCTCGGGCCGGCTCTCCCACAAGAGAAGAGGGTATTTCTTGCCACCCTTCCCTTGAAGGGGAGGGAGTTTTTCAGCGGAAGATTGACGCTAATCAGGTCAAGTTAAGGGAAATAAGAGGTAGGGTGGGCCGTGCCCACCACACCCGCATTCTGACGGTGGGCAGGGCCCACCCTACCTGATTCCAGAATCAACGCTTAAACTTAATGGCAGTGCCCCTCCCGCGAGGGGAGAGGGAGTTGGTGAAGGCCAAACAAAAGGCCGCCCGCCGGCGAATGCTGGAACGGACGGCCACTTTGCTGTTCAACTTCTATTTAGAACCGCTCTCCGATCTTCTGCCAGATCCGCTCGGACAGCCTGCGGCTCACCTTGGCTATGGCGGCTTCCTCTGCGTTTTGCTGCAGGGCGATGTTGTCGTTCACGGGATAGGACTGCTCCTCGCTGAGATCCCCCTTCCAGAGCACCTTCTGCGTCTGCTGTTCCCGCAGGACCGCCTGCACGCTGAGCACGGCCTTGTACTCCTTGATGGTGTCGAGCGCCGTGTAGGAGATCGGCACGTTAGCATAGGAGAGGACCGCGCCGGTCAGTTCCAGCCGGGCCTGGCCGCCGGGAAGCACCCTCCCTCCGCTGCGCAGGGCGAACTCGTCCACCAGATCCCGGGCCAGTATTGCCTCCACGCCGGGCCGATAGCTCCTGTTGGCGAACAGGGTGACGTTCACCCCGTTTGCCTCGGCGATCGGACCGCGCAGGGCGACCGGGCGGTATCCGCAGCCGCCGATGAGGTTCACGGCGAGCAGCACGAGCAGCGCCGTGACCAGGCTCTTCAGCCGGACCTTTCTTTCCATCACGTTATCCCGACTCACCTGCTACCCGACCACGATGTTCACCAGCTTGCCGGGGACGTAGACCACCTTCTTGACGCTCTTCCCCTCAAGAAACGGCTGCACCTTTTCGTCGGCCAGGGCGGCGCTCTTCACGGCCTCCTCCTGGACCTCCGGGGCGACCATGAGCTTGCTTCTCAGTTTCCCGTTCACCTGGATCACCACGGTCAGCTCTTCATCGACCGTCGCATCGGCGTCGTACCCGGGCCACCCCGACTCCTCCAGGGTCCCCTCATGGCCGAGCTCGGACCAGAGTTCCTCGGCGAAGTGCGGCACGAAGGGGGCGATCAGCCGCACCACCGACTCGACCGCCTCGCGCACCACGGCGACGTTTTCCGGCGCACCCTTCCGGTTGAAGGCCTGGATGGCGTTGACGAGCTCCATCACCGCGGCAATCGCCGTGTTGAAATGGAAGCGGTCCTCGATGTCCTCGGTCACCTTCTTGATGGTCTTGTGCACGGCGCGCCGCAGGTTCTTCCCCTCGCCGCTCAGCTTCCCGGGATCGGGGGCGCCGGCTCCCTTGATGGCGGGAAGCACCTCGAACAGCAGACGCCAGACGCGGTTCAGGAAGCGGTAGCTCCCGTCCACCCCCTGGTCGCTCCAGTCCAGATCCTTCTCGGGGGGTGCCGCGAAGAGCGAGAAGAGCCGCGCCGTGTCCGCGCCGTAGCGCTCTATCAGGGCATTGGGGTCGACCACGTTCCCCTTCGACTTGCTCATCTTCGCCCCGTCCTTGATCACCATCCCCTGGGTCAGCAGGTTGGAGAAAGGCTCGTCGACGTTGCAGTACCCCAGGTCGCGCAGCACCTTGGTGAAGAAGCGGGCGTAGAGCAGATGCAAGACGGCGTGCTCGATGCCGCCTATGTACTGGTCCACCGGCATCCAGGCCTCGACCTTCTCCCGGTCCAGAGGGCCCGCCGCAAACTTCGGGGAGCAGTAGCGCAGGAAATACCAGGAGGACTGCACGAAGGTGTCCATGGTGTCGGTCTCGCGCCTGGCAGCCTCGCCGCACTGCGGGCAGCTGCAGTTCACGAACCCCTCCACCCGCGCCAGGGGATTGCCCCCCTCGCCGGTAAAGGCGGCATCCATAGGGAGCACTACCGGGAGGTGATCCAGGGGAACCGGGACCACGCCGCAGAGGTCGCAGTTTATCACCGGGATCGGATTGCCCCAGTAGCGCTGGCGCGAGATGCCCCAGTCGCGCAGGCGGAAGTTGACGGTCTTCTTGCCGATCCCCTCCTTCTCGAGGAAGTCCGCGATCGCCTCCTTCGCCTCGGTGTTGGAACCGCCGTCGAAGCGGCCGGAGTTGACCATGATCCCTTCCCCGGTGAAGGCTTCGGTCATGGTTGCCGGATCGAGCTGCTCGCCTTCCGGGACGATCACCACCTGCATCGGGAGGTCGTACTTGCGGGCGAACTCGAAGTCGCGCTGGTCGTGGGTCGGCACGGCCATGACGGCGCCGGTGCCGTAGTCCATCAGCACGAAGTTGGCCAGGTAGATCGGCATCTTGGCGTTGGTGACCGGGTTGATGCAGTAGGAACCGGTGAAGACCCCTTCCTTCTCCAGGTCGTCGGCGGAGCGCTTGATCCGGTCGGTCTTTTTCACCTTCTCGATGAAGGCCTCGACCCGGGGGCGCTGCTCGGCGGTGGCCAGTTCAAGGGCGAGCGGGTGCTCGGCGGCCAGGGACATGAAGGTGGCGCCGAACAGGGTGTCCTGCCTGGTGGTGAA
>DNRQ01000174.1 GCA_003499925.1 Geobacter sp. | reverse complement strand
TTAATGGCAGTGGGGGTGGGGGGGAGGGTGAGGCTGGTACGAGCTTTTCACCCTCTCCCCAGCCCTCTCCCATCAAGGGAGAGGGGGCTTGTGCGGCGTGCGGGAAATTAGCACTGACGTTAACTTAATGGCAGTGGGGGCTGGGGGCTGGTAAGGACTGGGTCTGGAAACTGGAAACTGAAAACTGAAAACTATAAACTGAAAACCATCTTTAGGGGGTGTGCCATGGCTGAAAGAAGATTGCGTGTGCTGGTAGGGAAACCGGGGTTGGACGGCCATGACAGGGGAGCAAAAATCATCGCGCGCGCCTTTCGCGACGCGGGTTTCGAGGTTATCTACACGGGGCTGCACCAGACCCCTGAGCAGATCGTCTCGGCATCGATCCAGGAGGACGTGGACTGCATCGCGCTCTCCATCCTCTCGGGCGCTCACAATACGCTGCTTCCTGCGGTCAACGTGCTCCTGAAGGAGAAAGGGGCCGACGACATCGTCCTGATGGCAGGCGGCGTGATTCCGGAGGAGGACATCCCCGGTCTCAAGGCCGCCGGCATCCGTGAAGTCTTTACCCCCGGCACGTCGACCGAGACCATCGTGGCATGGGTTCGCGACAACGTGACACCCCACGCGTAAAAGCTCAACGTAGAACAACGTAGAACGTAGAACGTAGAACGTAGAACGTGGTTTAAGGGAGTTGTGATGACACTTGCCGAACGTGTGCTCGACGGCGACGTGCGCGCCGCCGCGCGCCTGATGCGGGATATCGACGATCGCTTCAAAAGCGCGGTGGCTGAGCTGAAGGCGCTCTACCCCCGCACCGGTAACGCCTACATCCTCGGCATCACGGGTCCCCCCGGAGCCGGCAAGTCGACCCTGGTGGACCAGATCATCGCGGCTTTCCGCAGGAAGGACCTCCTGGTCGGGGTGGTCGCCATCGACCCGACCAGCCCCTTTTCCGGCGGCGCGATCCTCGGGGACCGGATCAGGATGAACCGCCACGCGGAGGACGCCGGGGTCTTCATCAGGAGCCTCGCCACCCGGGGCTGCCTGGGCGGGATGTCGCGCTCCACCATGGATGTGGTGAACGTGATGGACGCCATGGGGATGGACGTCGTCATCGTCGAGACGGTGGGGGTAGGCCAGGACGAGGTCGATATCGTCAGCACCGCCCACACCACGGTGGTGGTCATGGTCCCGGGAATGGGCGACGACATCCAGGCCATCAAGGCGGGAATCCTGGAGATCGGCGACGTGTTCGTGGTGAACAAGGCGGACCGCGACGGGGCCGACCGGACCGCGCGCGAGCTGACCGCCATGCTGGAGATGAAGCACCCGGAGCCGGGCGCCTGGCAGCCGCACGTCCTGAAGACGGAGGGGAGCCGCGGCATCGGGATCGAGGAGCTCATCGAGGAGTTCGAGGCGCACCGGGAGTATCTCAAGGTCTCCGGCGCCCTGCAGCGCCTGATCGAGGAGCGCAACGCCAAGCTCTTTGCCGACACGCTCCGACAGGAGCTGTTCGAAACCGTTTTCGGCCACATAACGGAGAACGGCAAGTACCGCGAAATATTGGACGGTCTGCGCAACCGGACCATGGATCCCTACACCGCGGTCGAGGAGGTGCTGGCCGCACGCGCTTTTTCTTGACCTGGGAGCTGCAATAGTGTTAATTAGAAGGTCGAATGGGGCATAGGCCCCATTAGTCGTTTCAGGTTGGGGAGTGTTGCTGAATGTTACGTAAGGTGCTGTTTTTAATTGTTCTGGTAGTTCTTTCCTCAATCGTGGTCTACAACCCTCTGGCAACCTCCGAGCCCGCGGCAAACCCGAAGGACCCCGCCCGCGAAGACCTGACCCGCGTGGAATATCCAAGCCTGGCCAAGATCCCCTGGCATCCCCATTTCATCAGGCCCCAGGACAGCCTGGAGTCGCTCTTTGGCGCGGACTGGCCTTTCGTCGCCCGCTTCAACAGGATAGACCGGCGGCACGTCTATCCCGGCATGACCATCAAGGTGCCGGACGATATGGCCGCCTGCAGGAGCTACACCCCGCTTCCGGCAGAATATCCGCCAGCCGAAAACCAGGAAAAATTTCTGCTGCTCGACATAACGGAGCAGTGGATCGGTGCCTACGAGTACGGCAAGCTGCGCTTTTCCGCTCCGGCCGCGACCGGCTCGCTCGGTCACGAGACGCCGGTAGGGATTTACCGGATCGACGCCAGGGACCGTAACCACACCTCCTCGCTCTACAAGACGGAGGACGAAACCGGCCAGTATCCGATGGACAACGCCATGCGTTTCCATATCGGCCCGGACAACGTCTCCTACTGGATCCATGCCAGGGACCTCCCCGGGAAGCCTGCCTCCCATGGCTGCGTCGGCCTCTACGATGAAGGGATGCAGAACCGGGTCTACGGGTCGCCTAAGCTTCCGGTGCTGCAGGACTCGAAAAAGATCTACGCCTGGGCGGTGGGGGAGGACGTGTATGAAGGTGACTCCGGCGGGCCCGAACTCCTGGAAGATGGACCTGTGGTCGAGGTGAGGGGGGCGAATCCGGTCTACCGCAAGTGAAACTTGAGGTAGAGTTATAAAGCGATCAAAGGTTTGGTATACTGCAACCTTGATCTGTCAGCGCAGCTAAAACCTCAGTCTAGCTCAACGGAGTCGCAGTGCAGGAATTTCTCAGGGAATATCTGCAGGTTCACGGCTACTGGGTTCTCTTCATCGGGACCTTCCTGGAGGGAGAGGCGATCCTGATCTTCGCCGGATTTCTCGCCTTCCAGGGATATCTCAACATCTATGGCGTCATCCTCTCCGCTTTAGCCGGCTCCTTCCTGGGCGACCAGTTCTACTTCCATATCGGCAGGGTCAAGGGGGCGTTTCTCCTTAAGCTCTTCACCTCCTTTGCCAAGAAGTTCAGGAAGGCCCTGCGTCTCATCGAACGCTACGGGACCTTCGTCGCTTTCATTTCCCGATACACCTACGGCTTCAGGATACTGCTCCCGATCATTCTCGGCATGACAAATTTCCCCTCGCGGCGCTTCCTGTACCTGAATCTGGTGAGTGCCCTCTCCTGGGCGATCATCTTCTCGATGGGGGGGTATCTCTTCGGCAAGGGAGCGGGGCTGTTCATCGACGACCTGGAGCGCTACGAGCCGTTCCTGCTCCTGATCCTGGCCGGTTTTACCGGCTGTCTTTGGCTGAGCCACTTCGTGGCCCACTGGTGGCGCAGCAGGCACGCCAGGGCGAGGCTTAAACGGATGAGGCTGAGAAGTACCAAGCCATAGCCATCAGCCACGGAGCCACGGAGAAATCTTGAATAAAAGTTTTTCTGACTAGCGATGATCTTCCGCTGTACGTCCCTCCCCCTTCAAGGGGGAGGACAGGAGGGGGATGGGGGTGTGCTCTGACGCAGACTCTACCCCATCCCCACCCCGACCCTCCCCTCGAAGGCACTGCCATTAAGTGAAGCTCCTACCTGCTGCTCGCTCCCCCTCCCTTGATGGGAGGGGGTGGGGGGGAGGGTGAGGCTGGTACGAGCTTTTCACCCTCTCCCCAGCCCTCTCCCATCAAGGGAGAGGGGGCTTGTGCGGCGTGCGGGAAATTAGCACTGACCTTATCTAAAGGCAGTGCCACTTGAAGGGGAGGGAGGGTTGTTGGTAGCGGAATCAATGAGATTTTCTCCGTGTCTCCGTGGCTGATGGTTCGTTTTGATCCTCCTGTTGCCAAACCCCACCTTCTTATGCTCTAATGCCAACGTTGCATCACCTGATTCCGGCTCCCCCCTTTGACAAAGGGGGGTGGGGGGGATTTCAACCACGTTGCTGCAGGGCGCAGCTGACCGCCGAGCCGAAATCCCCCCTGAATCCGCCTTTGGGTGACTTTTTGATCAATCAGCCTTACCTGGAAGGATGTTCATGGATCTGAAGCAAAGAGTTTCAATCGTACTGGTCGGGACCCAGAGTCCCGGCAACATCGGCATGGTCTGCAGGGCCATGAAGAACATGGGGCTTGCCGACCTGCGCCTGGTGAATCCCTGCAGGGTGGACCACCCGGACGCCGCGATGTTCGCCGTCTCGGCCCGCGACCTCCTGGACGCAGCGAGGATCTTCACTTCCCTTGAGGAGGCGCTCTCGGACTGCGAGTTCTCGGTGGCGACCACGAGGCGCCACGGCAAGTACCGAAACGAGATCTGCACCCCGGTCCAGATCGTGGAGAGATTCTCCGGCTGCGCCCCGACAAGCCGCATGGCGCTGGTCTTCGGCAGGGAGGACAGCGGCCTCACCACGGACGAGGTGGCGCTTTGCCGGTGGCAGGCGACCATCGAGACCGCCGACGAGTACGGCTCGCTGAACCTCTCCCAGGCCGTGCTCATCTTCTGCTACGAGCTTTTGAAAGGGGCCGGAACCGCCGCGGCACCAGCGACGCCGGCGCGGGAATTGGCGGGCTCCGCCTCTCTTGAGCCGCTCTACTCCCAGATGGAGCGGACCTTCCTCAAGATCGGTTACCTCAACCCGCAAAATCCCGATCACATGATGCGCAGCCTGCGGCGCATCTTCTCCCGCGCCGAGCTGGACGAGCGCGAGGTCTCGGCGCTGCGCGGCCTGCTCTCCCAGATCGACTGGGCCACCGCAGAGTTCAAGGGGAAAAAAGGCGCATGAATCTTATCTCCTATGCCGGTTTTTTCGCAGGCATTCTCACCAGCGGCGCCGCCATTCCCCAGGTGCTCCAGACCTACCGGACCAAGCACGCCCGCGACCTGTCCATGTCGCAGCTGGTCCTTCTGACTCTCGGCATGATGCTCTGGCTCATTTACGGGATTTCTCTGAACGATCTCCCCTTGATCTGCGCCAATGTCTTCTCCATAGTCTGCTATACGGCTCTCATCGCCATGAAGCTGCGCTATGCCAGGAGGGATGCGGCCGCTTGTGTCAGCACCGATTGATCCTCTGACGGTGATGCGTGTAAAATATCTCTTAAAATAAAATTAAAATGTGTTAAAGTATCTCCCGGTCCGGCCGAAACAGAGATGGGTAGGGCGGCTTCCTGGCACACCGGCTTTTTCCGATGCTATCAGCGCATGCCGGCTCCAGGCCACTGTCTGAATCTTTCCTTTTTGCGCTGCTCCGGCTGGCCGGCAGCTTTTGATGCTGCGTTTTTGATTCTGTTAGAGAGGTTCAGATAGTGAGGATTCTGATTACCAATGACGACGGCGTGCATGCTCCCGGGCTCGCCGCACTGATGAGACGGGTATCCGAGGTGGCCGAGATCGTGGTAGTGGCCCCCGATAGGGAACAGAGTGCCGTGTCGCACGCGCTCACCCTGCATCACCCCTTGAGGGCTGCGCGCATAAGCGACAACGTCTTCTCCGTCGAGGGGACGCCGACCGACTGCGTGAACCTCGGCATCCACAGCCTGATCACCTTCCGCCCCGACCTGGTCATCTCCGGGGTGAACCGGGGGGCGAACCTCTGCGACGACGTCACCTATTCCGGCACCGTCGCAGCGGCCCTGGAGGCGACCCTGATGGGGATCCCGGCCATCGCGGTCTCCCTTGCCACCCAGGGGGCAGGGGAGCATTTCGACGCGGCAGCAGCCCTGGCCGCACGGCTCGCGCAAATGGTATTCGAGAAGGGTCTTCCCCCCGACACCTTTCTCAACGTGAACGTTCCCGACCTCCCGGAGCATCAACTGCTGGCGCCGCTCATCACCTGCCAGGGGAAGCGGAGCTACGAGGGGACCATCGTGGACAAGGTGGATCCGCGCGGCAGGAACTATTACTGGATCGGGACCGCGGATCTCAGTTTCCGGGACATACCCGGGAGCGACTACCATGCCGTTTCGCGGGGGCACGTCTCGATCTCCCCGCTGCACATCGATCTGACCAACTACGCCTCCATCGAGGCGCTCAAGGGTTGGCAACTGCGGTGAAGCTGGACTTTTAGGACTCCATTTGCTATATTTCCCCGCCGACATATTGGGGGGGAGATGAATTTAACGGTTGCACGCAAGAGGATGGTCGCCGAGCTGGTGAAACGCGGTATCACGGATCAAAGGGTCATCGGGACCATGCTCGAGATACCGAGGCACATCTTCGTCGAGGAGGCCATGGCGGCCCAGGCCTACGGCGACGGATCTCTGCCGATCGGCGAGAAGCAAACCATCTCGCAGCCGTACATCGTGGCAAAGATGACGCAGATGCTGGAGCTTTCCGGGCGCGAGAAGGTGCTGGAGCTCGGTACCGGCTCCGGTTACCAGGCGGCCGTGCTCGCCACCCTGGCGGACCGGGTCTACACGGTGGAGAGGATCCGGCCGCTGGCGCTCAAGGCGCGCAAGGCGCTGGACAGCCTGGGGCTTCTGAACGTGAACCTGAGGATCGGGGACGGCACCGACGGCTGGAGCGAGGAGGCGCCGTTCGATGCCATCCTGGTGACCGCGGGCGCACCCCACGTTCCGGAATGCCTCATCGATCAGCTGGCCCCGGGGGGGAGGCTGGTGATCCCGGTGGGAGACCGGACCGACCAGCAGCTCGTGCTGGTAACCAAAGGGCTCGACGGCAGGGTCGAGAGGCAGGAATCGGACGGCTGCCGCTTCGTCCGGTTGATCGGGAAGAACGGCTGGAGCGAAGAGCAGTAGATCTGGAAAAACGACGACGACCAGGTGCATGAAGACCCAACCCCACATTTGCCACAGGAGTCTTGCATGGAAACCGACGAGCTTTTGGAAGAGGAGAAGGCCCCTCTTTTTCTTGATGTAGAGCAGGACCCGGACGCGCTGGAGCTTGAGGACGTCGAAGAGGCGGACGAGGTAGAGCCTGCCGAGGTCGAGGAGGAAGAGATCAAGGCGGCGGTGGTCGAGCATTTCGACGATGCCATCAAGCTCTACCTGCGCGAGATCCAGAAGACCAAACTGTTGACCGCCGACGAGGAGAAGGATTTGGCGGCGAAGATCGATCTCGGCGACAAGGCGGCCCGGGACCGGATGATCGTCTCCAACCTGCGCCTCGTGGTGAAGATCGCCAAGCGCTACATCAACCGCGGGCTCCCCTTTCTCGACCTGATCGAGGAGGGGAACATGGGGCTCATCAAGGCGGTGGAGCGTTTCAAGCTCTCCAAGGAGTGCCGCTTCTCCACCTACGCCACCTGGTGGATCAGGCAGTCCATCGAGCGCGCGCTGGTGAACCAGTCGCGCACCATCCGGCTCCCCGTGCACGTCTCCGACGACATCAACAAGATGCTGCGCGTGACCCGCGAGCTGGTGCAGAAGATGAACCGCGAGCCGACCATCAAGGAGGTCGCCGACACCCTCGACGTGAACGTCACCTACGTGCGCAGGCTCATGGTGCTCTTAAAGAAGACCTACTCCATCGAGCGCCCCATGGGCGAGAACAACGACTACTTCCTGATCGACACCATAGAGGACACCTCCACCGTGTCGCCCGCCGCACTTCTGGAGGACCTGAACAAGTACGAGCTGGTCTCCAAGTGGTTCGAGACCCTCTCCGACGGCGAGAAGAAGATCCTGACGCTGAGGTTCGGCCTGGACGACAAGGATCCCCAGACCCTCGACACCATAGGGAGAAGCTTCGGAGTGACCCGGGAGAGGATACGCCAGATCGAGGCGAAGTCCCTGGAAAAGCTGAGAAAGATAGTGGAAACAACCGACATCATGGGGCGCAGTGCAACGATAGCCAAATAAAGGAGCGGCCAGAGAGCATGGAACAGCTGAAAGAGATCATCCGGGACATACCCGACTTCCCCAAGAAGGGGATACTTTTCAAGGACATCACCACCCTTTTGGGCGACGCCAAGTCCTTCCAGCGTATGGTGGACCTGCTTTCGCACCGCTACGTCGGCGAGAAGATCGACAAGGTAATCGGCGTCGAGGCGCGCGGTTTCATCATCGGCGCCGCTCTCGCCTACAAACTGGGCGCGGGGATCGTGCTGGTGAGAAAGCCCGGCAAGCTCCCCTCCGAGACCCTGAAGAAGACCTATGATCTCGAGTACGGCACCGACACCCTGGAGATCCACAGCGACGCCATCAAGAAGGGGGAGCGGGTGATCATAGCCGACGACCTGTTGGCGACCGGCGGGACCATGGCCGCAGTCGTCGACATGATCGGCGGAATGGGAGGCGAACTCGTCGAGTGCTGTTTCATGGCCGAGCTGGAATTTCTGGAAGGGAGCAAGAAACTCCCCGCAGGTAAAGTATTCTCTTTGCTGAAGTTTTAATAAAATCCCTTGCCAAACGAGGGGCGCTCATGTATAAAGATCGTCTGATTTGTCCCCGTAGCTCAGCCGGATAGAGCACTTCCCTCCTAAGGAAGGGGTCGGACGTTCGAATCGTCTCGGGGACGCCAATAAAAACAAGGGGTTACGGCATAAGCTGTAGCCCTTTTTTGTCTATGTGAACTTTCGAGTGAACATTTTATCTTGGACCAAAAGGAAACAAGCCGTCCCACTGGGCGGGATTCCAACCTACCACCACATTCCAGCCCCCGACCTTCCAGTCGGAAGTCTCCCGAGGGTGAGGTCGTCGAATCCTGTACGATACAAACCGCCCCTGCCAATCCACTAGAATGACTGGTTCCATGATCCATAACCTGGTATGACATCAATTCAAAATCCATTGAAGATCGAATCATAATCCTTGAAAATACACATAAAAATTGCTATACCCCTATTCAGGTATCTATTCATAAATCCAGGCAGGCCCCCATGACCCGCGCTCAGTTCGACAAAGAGGCCAGGCTTCTCGCGTATCTCGCCACTGGCGTCCGCACGTCTGAAGACATCCAAAAACGGCTCAATCTCAGCCAGCCCACTGTTTCCCGCCTTATTTCCAGCCTTGGCGGAAAAATCGTGATTATCGGTAAGGCACGATCAAGGCGCTATACGCTTCGTCGAGACCTGCGGGGACTTGGGGGAGACTTCCCCGTCTTCGGCATAGATCAGGATGGAAATGCCTCTTCAATTGGGGTCTTAAGTGCAGTTGGCCGCGACGAATATCTATGGCAGCCAAAAGGGGAGGGTGCGGTTCATTATAAAAGCCTCCCTTGGTTTCTATCGGATCTGCGCCCGGACGGTTTTACGGGGCGCGCTTATGTTAGGCGCTTGTCTGAGGCTCTTTCCCTTCCGACCCGCATATTTGATTGGAATGATGATCATGTCCTTGTGGCGCTTTCCCGTCGTGGCGAGGATTTAATGGGCAATTTGATCATCGGTCAGGAGTCGCTGGACCGGTATTTTCGCTTATCCCGGGAGGAGAGTCCCCCTCTTTCCCCCAACGAGCTTTTGGACGCCTATCCCAAAATGGCGAATGAAGCTATGGAGGGTCAACCTGCCGGGTCTTCGGCGGGGGGTGAGCAGCCCAAATTTACCGCGCGGATCGAGCGGGAAGGGGAGATCCAAAATGTCCTGGTGAAGTTCTCACCGCCTTTTCATTCCATCGAAGGGCGACGCTGGGCGGACCTTCTCGTCTGTGAGCAGATTGCCCTAAGACTCGTAGAGGAGAAGGGGGTTCCCGCAGTCAAGACTTCCCTTCTGGAGGCTGAAAACAGGGTGTTTCTTGAGGTGGTGCGCTTTGACAGGGTAGGGCGGTATGGTCGGCTGCCGATGGTTTCCCTTCGAGCAATCGATAACGAATTCTACGGCGTGCAGGATAATTGGGTCGCAGCAGCAAACAGGATGGAAGCGCATAACCGCTTATCTCGGGAGGACGCGAGGAATCTAAAATGGCTGTCAGTCTTCGGGGACTTAATAGCCAATACAGACAAGCATTTTGGCAATGTTTCCTTGGTTGAGGGGGAGGGGGGGCGTTTTCATCTAGCACCTGCCTACGATATGCTCCCCATGTTCTACCGCCCTCTGGACGGTGCGGCGCACGAGCGCACCTTCAAACCGCCTGCGTTCTCCACGGCAGCCTCCGGCGAGTGGGACTCAGCTCTTAGAGCCGCAATTACCTTCTGGGAGACGGCAGGGGAGGATCTGAGGATTTCGGACGAATTCAGACGAATTTGCCGGTCCAACTCAAAGATTGTGCGCGATCTGGAAACCGGGCCGCGGTTAGTGGGGTAGCAACTTGAGGAAACTGCGGATTCACGCATTGCCTGATGAAGGTACCTTACGGCTAAATAATTTTTCGGTGCCGGCTTTGTTGCAATGCCGTTTTTCATGGTGTATTGTCATTTCCATTTTTCATAAATTATTCGGTTTGAAATGATAATTCATGGCGGTGCGCAATGTTTTCAGAAGAAACGGGAGACCGACATCTCTTTTCAGGACCGGTACGGCGTCGAGCTCATTCAGGTACTCGTCGGCCTCGACCATGATCGCCTGGTAGCGACGCTGGAACCAGGTATCCCGATTTCTGATGTCTCCGGTTGAACTATTGGGCGTACCGCAGCGCGGTGCACTGCATGATTTTAGTAAGCCTTGATAACCCACGTCCTCTGGGCGTGGTCAGAGACAAATGGCTTTGCCTGAAAAGGCCCATCTGCTAAACCTTAAACTGAGTTGTCCCCACAATTCAGAAAAAGGAGTAACAGATGAGCCGATTCAAGAGGCTATCGCATGTCGTATGGCACTGTCAATATCATATAGTCTGGGTGCCGAAGTACCGGTTTCGCATACTAAAAAGTCAGGTTGCCGAAGAGGTCTATAACTGCATTCAGGCGTTCTGCGCACAGCTTGGGTGCGAAATAGTCGAGGTGAATGTACAGCCAGACCATGTACATCTACTGCTGTTTGTACCACCCAAGGTTTCCATCTCTGATTTAATGGGTACCTTGAAAGGACGGACAGCGATCCGAATTTTCAAAAAATTCCCATACCTGAAGAATAAGCCCTATTGGGGTAACCACTTTTGGGCCAAGGGATACTGTATCGACACCGTTGGTATTGATACGGAGATGATCCGTAAATATGTAAAGTATCAAGAGGCAATGGAGCGGAAAGAAAACTAATCACAGATTGTGTGGGACAGCTCCAGTGCGCCTTCTATGAAGGCGCACCCCCAGCCCCCTTCTAGGGGGCATAAAGCAAAGCCACGTCCTACGGGCGTGGATTCAGCCGCAGCTTACTAAGCCGGACGTCGGCGACCTGGATCTCCAAGTGGATGTGCTATGTGGTCATGAGGCAGAACGCGTGGATCTTGAACGGCGGCCTGGGGGTCAAGTCTCAATTCTTGCGATTTTGCTCATTAACAAGCAAGACCCTACTAATCGTGCCGTGATGTAGCCGGAGATGATCCGCGACTTCCTTTTGTGAATAGCCGTGATACTGTACAGCTTCAACAATCGCCCGGTTCCGCTGTCTTTTGTCATGCCGAGCATGACAGAATAACTCCAGGAGTGCAGGACGGGTTAAAAATCGCTGGCTGCGTGGGATCTCCTTAAATTCTTCGACGCCCTTTGCCACTTCACTCAAGCTATCAATGAAGGCCTCTCTTCCCAGGAGAAGCGGGGGCGGGCGTAGTTTATTTGGTTTAGTTGTTTTAAGGCGGGGTACAGGCGGCTTCTCCTTTATGCAGCCAGCTCTTTCTCCCAGAGCCCTAAATCACTATCTCCTGAAGTTCCGGCATTTTTTTGAAAAGACTTTCTCCTCTCCGTTATCCTATGCTCCGCACAACCTGCACAGCAAGTACGCACATATGCACGAACGTCCCCTCAGTTGGCCCAAAAGGCGCCCAGTTTTTACGCCGATAAGCCCTCACTGCACACCAATAGTGTCGATGCCCTTTACATACCTGTCGGGCTACTTTACAAAAATGTTTGGCCACTGGTGGGGTAGTGCCAGCCAACTATATTAAATTATTGCGTTTTACGCGCAGGTATGATAATTGCTGTTCATTGTACAATATAAATTTAATTCGATAGGAGACGTCACCCATGTACAAGAGAGTTATCTTTTTAGTGCTGCTATCTTTAACCTTAGCCCACATTGCTTATGCACTACCCACAACGGTTACCTTCACCGCTAATAATTTTACAAACCATATGGGTAACCCGGCACCTACAGATCCAGTTACAGGGAGCATTACCTACGACACATTGGGTGATTGGAGTACTGGTAATCCAGTTCTCTCAGTTAATCTAGATATCAACGGTTATAACTACACTGCAAGTAATGTTAATGCTGGGATCAATGGCAGTGACATTCTCATTGGTGGGACTCTTTCCGGAATAACTGGCATCTCATGGGCTACTGATGACTTTTGGCTGATATATACTAACAATACACCGGATAGTTTTTTCTATTCTGTATCGGGAACGGCTGATGTTTGGAGCTCCAATGTTTTTTCGCAATTTTCTGTACAGGAGGGGGCCGCTCCGGTCCCCGAACCTGGCACCATGATGCTTCTCGGAGCAGGATTCCTCGGTTTAGCCGTTCTTGGTAAACGTCGTAAAAACGTGTAATTAACCCTTCTGATCTCGGAAGATAAAGAGGGGGCGGGGCCGGCTAGGCTCCGCCCCCTCTTGTATCTACACCCACGCCGGGGCAGCCATGCCCTTCGGATGCCCTCAGTCGTTCTCGATCTCAACTGGCTTCTGTCTCCATGGCCTGGGGGGCAAGTCTCAATTCTTGCGATTTTGCTCATTAACAAGCAAGACCCTACTAATCGTGCCGTGATGTAGCCGGAGATGATCCGCGACTTCCTTTTGTGAATAGCCGTGATACTGTACAGCTTCAACAATCGCCCGGTTCCGCTGTCTTTTGTCATGCCGAGCATGACAGAATAACTCCAGGAGTGCAGGGCGGGTTAAAAATCGCTGGCTGCGTGGGATCTCCTTAAATTCTTCGGCGCCCTTTGCCACTTCACTCAAGCTATCAATGAAGGTCTCACTTCCCAGGAGAATTTGGCACCTTAAATCCTCCCATATCGATCTGGCGTTTATGCCATCCTTTACGAACTCTCGGTACTGCTTGCACGCTGATTTACGATTGCTGCCGAACTGCTGAAGGACCCAATCTATGGTCAGGCAAGCAGCAGGAGTGGTCAACCCACAAGTTCCTCGATAACTGCTCCACTGCCATTGCTTTGGATCAGTGACCATTTTTGCCCTTACAGGAGCGTTGGTATCGGATTGCTAATTGGGATGGAGGCTAACTGAGACCGCTTTCCCTCGTTCCCTCGGGCTTTCCGGTGTCCAGACCCCCCCAGTCGTGCAGTGACCCCCAGTCGCTCTTTTTTTACTACCCCTCATCAGTCACTGCTGCCGTCGCGGCCTCTTTTTTGATGGTTGCGATGATGTCGATTGCGCTTTGCTTCCTGGCGTAGCCTTCTGATTGAGCTATTTTCTCGCCGTTGGCCCCTTTGAGACGAAAGTAGTGCTGCCCGTCGGTGCCCTTAAAGATTTCGAATTTTACCATGGTCGCTTCTCCTTGTTTTCCTTCAGCTGGCAACTAAAAAGTACGGCTACATCAGGTGTCGTAGCCGCACTTTCATTGTAACCTCAGCGGTTTCGGATAGATCGACCGGCGTTACTCCGTCCGCCCTTACACACACATGATGGTGGCCGAGGTGGCCCAAGGGCCTACGCCTTTAGAGCCGATGCCTCTGATCCTGAAGGTGTACCTCTTACCAGGCACCAGGCCCGCCACAACAATCCTGAAGCAGCGCACATAGGTGTCCACCGGCTTCCAGCCCTCCTCAGTAACGTCTCCTTCACATATCTCCAGATAGTAGCTAGCCGCGAATTTCTCCCTGGTAGCAGTGACCATCAATTCCCCGGAGACTTCCGAGCGTGAGACCCGGAAGTTTCCGGGCGCTCCAAGATAGTAAGCAGCGTTGCTGCTCTTGACAACCGGCTTTACGTCAAAGCCGGTGCCCAGTAACATCTCAAAGGAAGTACGGACATCAGAATATTGCCGATATCATCTAATGAGTTATCGCGTTCATCTGCTCCCGCGTCATCCGACTCCAAGTTGAGCTCGCCCCCCAAGAAGATACGTCCACGATGGTTGCCATGCGGGGATTATGGGGGAGCTGTATCTCGGATGCAAGGGGGAAGATAATCTGCCGGCATTGGGGCCAGCCCACGAACGGAATAAATCGTGCGCTAAGCAAACAGGCCCACCCTTTGATGAGGGCGGGCCTGTTTTTGGCGGTTCCTGGGTCGAATTGAGGAGGCTCGGTTCTGGACAGCCACTTTGACTCGGACACTTCTGCCTCGTCCTTGCCCACATCTGAATACAGGCGGGTGTAAACACTCGGGGGTCGGGTGTATTTCACTTGGCGGGTCCGGTGTATCAATTGCGGGTAGCTGTCTACAAACTGTGCGCGCTAACAACGCGCTCCAAGGGACGCCGCTATCGCGGCGCCCCTGAGCTCAGGCGTTATCCCCTGACGAAAGCGGTCACCGATCCCGATCTCGCTGCCGCCAAGCGAGCGTTTGATGCGATGATGCAGATGAAAAAGATCGACATCGCTGCAATCGAGGCGGCGCGCCGAGGTTGATTTTGCAATCTTCGAAGCGTGCACGCCTTTCTATCGAAGTCGTTTCCGCGGCCGTGCGGCATGCGACATAACCCGCCGCCCAAAAATATTCCTGATTAGCGTCAATCTTCCGCTGAAAAACCCCCTCCCCTTCAAGGGNNCCTTGAAGGGGGAGGGACCTGAACGGCGCCAGATCAGCGCTAATCAGGAAAATATTTGGCTCCGGGAATAAACTATGTCTTTTGCAGGCTGGTTGAAGTTGACACAGGGGGCTGGAAAGGACCTTGGAGGGGCTCTTAGAGTTGGGGGTCGACTCCTGCGAATTGGAAAACTCCGGAGGGTTGGCGGTGACCATCGGCGTGGTACCTGGCCCTGAAGTAGCGCCTGCTGGCCGGTTGGAGGGCTCTGAATTCAATACGGGACTTGTTGTTATTTTGCAGCAGGCTCGGATCGTTCCTGTGCAGGGAAAGCATCGTGATGTGCTGGCCGTTCATCGTCAAGGCCAATTGCCCAACGTCCCTGTGGACTTCCCTTACACCAGGTGTCTATACAGTAGACTGCCTGCCGCGTTGCAAATAGAAGCGGGGAGGGTCCGTATGGCAAAAGCCATTATCGCTTTTGCCCTGCCGTTCCGGCGCAAGGAGTTCACTCTGGCACTGTGGGGCATTTCATAGTAGGGCAATTTCAGCTGCTGGGCACCCCAGCGGTCCTTGAACTGTACCAGTCCCTGCTCCGATATATCTGTCCTTCCGAAGTCGAAAAACCTGTAACCCTCTCCTGATGCCTGCAGGATAGCCTCCCAGAGCAGGAAGGGGCTAGGGGATAACCGACGATAGCCTGGCTCTGTTGCCCCATACTCATACACGACGGTGTCTTTATATTTTAACAGCACGATAGCCGAGATGGGTTGTCCCTGATACTCTGCGTACAGGATCTCGATCCTTTTCTCCTGACCCAGGATATCCCAGAGAGCCTTAAAGAACCGCCCTGGTTGGGGCAATAGCCCTTTTTCGCGTCGCATCTGCGAATAGAGCCTGATAAAAGGTTCGACCCCCTCCCTGGAATCGCACAGCCTCAAGACGAGACCACAACGATGGGCCCTGCCTATGGCCCGTTGGATGTTGCTCTTGTCAAGAGCGCTGAAAAGATCTCCCGCGGGCCTGTCGATCCGTAATAGATGGTCAATGTATCTTTCCGGCGAAGCAGTTGTATCGTTCTCGAACTTAAAAGCTTCCGTGGTTTTCATTTCCCACATGTTGATGTGTGCCTGCGCCATATATTCCAGTATCCCTTGTTTCAGCACCTGATAGTGCCGCTCCATTCCCACGAGAGGATTGCAGCTTTGCGCGCAGGGAAGCGTCGAGAAGCGCGTCCCGGTCAGGCGGCTGCGAACCAAAAATACCGGAAGCCCTGCAATAATCTGATCGCTTGCGTCCTGGAGGGCAAAGTAAAGCGGCTCGTGATCATAGGCCATTTTGATTACGTCTCGCCAGCCAGAGGTGTGATACAAGCAACCTGCAGGATGTAATTTGACAAAGGCATCCCAGGACCCCATCCGGTGATTATCCAAAAGTGCAAATTCCTCCATCATAACACCTCGACATGATGACTACAGGATGACCATTCCTCCGCCTGACCCCTTTCCTTCCGTCCTTCCGAACAGGTGCCCTCGAGGAGCGCAGAACCGGATAAAAGGCCCATTGCCGGGAGGGAACGCGAAAGGTTAAATACGCCCCAGTGCAGAGGGCAAAGACACGCGAGCAGGGTGGCGGGGAATTAATCGACATGACTGAAGTGAAGTTCTCAAGTATCATATCATCGTCCAATCATTGCGGAGGAGGCGCTTTCCGGAAATAGGGTGGGTTCCTGATCCGCCTCGGCTTCAGGTACACCGATACTGTTGAAGGGGCCTTCGCGACACAGCCCGCAAGTCGGACAAACGCGCTCTCCGTCGCGATCTAGGCGATCAATCGCTGCGGGCTGGAGTCGTAGTGTTAATGTCGGTTAATCTGGTGAATTGTAATGCGGACTGCGGAGAAGTCAAAGGTCCGAGAGGCGGAGTCATGACCATGCAGGATTTATCCTGCAGGTTACCCAAGGGAACACGGCAAAGCGGGGTGTAAGCGCCCTTGCCATGTGTAGGAGGGGAGACCGCAGGCTTGATATATGAAAAGCTGCCCCCTTTTGGGAAAGCAGCTTTTGTGGATACCGTAAAATAAGAATGTTGCAGGCTCGAGAGGGTCACGGTTCGTCGCCGATGTGGGTCTAGCTTCTGCGGCCTGGGGGTCATGCGGCCTGGGGGTCAAGTCTCAATTCTTGCGATTTTGCTCATTAACAAGCAAGACCCTACTAATCGTGCCGTGATGTAGCCGGAGATGATCCGCGACTTCCTTTTGTGAATAGCCATGATACTGTACAGCTTCAACAATCGCCCGGTTCCGCTGTCTTTTGTCATGCCGAGCATGACAGAATAACTCCAGGAGTGCAGGACGGGTTAAAAATCGCTGGCTGCGTGGGATCTCCTTAAATTCTTCGGCGCCCTTTGCCACTTCACTCAAGCTATCAATGAAGGCCCTCACTTCCCAGGAGAATTTGGCACCTTAAATCCTCCCCAAGAAGTCAAAGCTGCCATTGAATAATTATTATTTCCGTTTTCTTCTAGCGAGGCCAACTCCAAGCAGACCCGTACCGAGGAGGATTATAGTGGATGGTTCAGGCACTGGGGCGGCGGTATTGGAAAAGTTGATATTGTCGACCACTTCGATCAGATTTGCCGGGGCGCCGTTTGCAGCAATGTAGTAGAAAAATGCGTTATCGAATGAGGCCCCAGTATAACTTATGGTCTGATCCATAAAATCATTACCGTTTACTTCAAGTACAGAATTACCAACCAAGGTGGTACCTAGATACAGATCAAGCACCCCAGCAGTAACATTGAAGCCGGGCTGATCATTGCCAAAATCCAGGGAAAGGGTGTTGGCATTGCTAGCAAAAACCATTTGAAGCTTACTCTGGTCGTCACCAAATACGGCTAAGGCATTACTCCCATTTGACTCAGGGCTGTACGCGCCTACAATAAGGTATGCATCGATGGTGTCATAGAATTTTACGCCTGGAACGGAGACACTGCTAAAACCGTTAGGCTTAGTGCCCTGAGAATCTAAAGAAAAGTCGATGAGAGTTGCAAACGCACTAGATGATGAGACGAGGAATAAAACTGCTGCAATGATGATTTTTTTCATAGTACCTCCAGCAAAATAAATAGAATACGTGTTGCCAGCAAAAAAGGTGCCAGTTGCTAAGTGGCCGCACTTGCAGATTTGTTGTGGCGGTGCACTCGTGGTGCTGTAAAAAATACCGACATAACTCTTTAAAAACGGACGAATAATGTAAGTTTTATCGACATCCTGTGACCTCTAGTGATCAGCGACAATTAAACCTCCCGTTTAGTATGGCCTCACTATTTCCAAAGTGCATCTTGCATGACTCTGATCTGACGAAGAAGCTCTACAGGATCAAGGGCCAGATAAATAGCGGAAAGGCTTTCGGTCGCCTCGGCACCTAAGGCCACGCGCAAAGATAGGGGTCCTCCTCGCAAGGGATTGACTTGAACCGATTCTGGAAAAGGTGTCCGCACCGATGCAGGCAGGGTTTGCCCGCTATGCTGGACAAACAAAAGGAGGGGGCGGCACCTAATCGGTCCCGCCCCCTCCTTTTGACTCTGTATGGTCTATCGACGGTTCAGCGCGCCGCCTGATAGGATAATTATGCTTTTTTACGACGTTTGCCGTAAACGGCGAGGCCGAGGAAACCGGCTCCGAGCAGCATTATTGTGCCAGGTTCTGGAACAGGTTGTGTGTTCGACCAGTTCGCGGTGTAGTTCACTGGATTCGCCCCAATAATGCTTGGATCTCCTCCAAAATTGTAAGCTTGCATGATTACACTACTGAAGCCCGTGCTGCCGTTAATGGTTGAATCGGTGCTGTTGCATTTTTCGGGCCTTGTTGGAACATCTGATCTCCCGACGTTTTATATAGACGGAGTTTTTATCTGCATGATTTCTGTTAAGAAACCCGACAGTGCATTGTGGAAAAGTTTACATCTATGCCATTATTGGGAGGGGGCTGGGGAACCAGATGACCTGGCTTTTAGTTGTCAGTGCTGCCCCTCCAGTCAGCGCAACGCGGTTCGTATATTTTTGGTTCTGCAGCCTCCCCAGGCTGGCTTAACCAGAAGGAAGCCATGTGCCGCAGTCAGAGAAAGTATCCTGGATATCTCGAAGCTGCACAGTTGACCCCGGGTAACATTGCGGCAGACGAGGAAATGAGACCTCTCTATGTCAGTCAAATCTGGAGTGCGGCCGGGCAAGGTCCCGGGGCCGGCTCTGGGACGTTCTGAAAGCACCGCTAAAAGCCGGCAGAGGGTAGGGTGAGTGCAGTGGCCCGTTGTTCTGCAAATAAACCGTTTCTGTGACTCTTTTAATTGACATATTTGAATAGGAATGTAGAATCTTCCAACGTTAGTTTTTCTACACCTTGTGCCGACTGGAGGGCGATTGAGAATTCTGCTTGCGGATAGTGATAGGAAGCTTGCTGATTCGATCGACGGGGAGCTCGAACAGGCTCTGGTTCAGTACGCGGCTGATGGTGAGGTGGGGCTGAAATTCGCTCTGGAAAAGCGGTTCGACCTGATCGTGCTGGATTGGGCGCTTCCTGTGAAGGACGGTCTGAGTGTGCTAAAGGAGCTGCGGGAACAGAAAATTCTGACCCCGGTCCTTATGCTGACTGATGAGGATTCTGTCAAGGATGCTGTCCAGTCGCTTGACTGTGGTGCGAACGACTGCGTAGCTAAGCCATTGGGAACTCATGTGCTTGTGGCCAGGATGAACGCCCTGATTCGGAGGAGCAAGTGGGACCAGTCAACGGAGATACGCCATGCCCAAATCGGCCCGGACCCGGCTGTATCGATTCTGATTGTTGGTGACTATGAATCTTCCCGGGCTGCCATGGCTCGCCTGATTGCTCTGCGAATGCCGGATGTAATGGTCCATATTACCGATAATCATAAGAATTGTATGGAATTATGCGTACTGCACATGATCGATATTGTTATCGTTGATTTAAAGATGTCCTCTGTCGGTTTAAATGGGATGGTGGACCGAGTCAGGTCTGTCAGGAATAATACCAAGTTCGTAATAATTGCAGGTCCAAGTGAGAGAAAAGAGCTTAAGGTTCTTACCGATATCGATAACAACACTTCCGTGATAAAAAAGCCTGTCGACTCGAAAGAGCTGTTGGCTGTGATTAAAAAGAATATCTCAGGGGTGGAAGTAGAAAAGCAAAGTGCGAACCAGAGAATCCTAGCCTGATCTGAGGCTGGCGACGAGGGTAGGGTGGTCGAGGCTCATTCAAAGGCTCCGATATCGGGTGCCTTACCGCTGTACGGCAGGTTTACCGCGTCTCCTTCGGTCCACGAAATGGATCGGGCCAGGGTCAGGGTGTTGGTGGCGTAGTTTACCGCCTTTATGGCGACCAGCTGGTTGTTGATCTGCACGTTGTCTCCGTTAATAATACCGAACCCGTCGCTGAAGTAGTACGCATCGTCGACGGTGATGGTGGTGCCGGAACCGGAAGCGCTTGTTATGGTGGTCAAGGATGCTCCTGCGTCCTTAACCGGCGAGCCGGCAAGCGGGCGCTGGCTCTTGGGATCCAGCAACGGGTCGGCCTGCAGGTTGCCCCAGAACAGATCCGGTTTCCAACTCTGCGCCTGCGCTACCGAAGCATAGGCGTTGTTGACCCATAGAATGTTGGTGGCGTCGGACTTGTAGAAGATGTTGTTGACGAAATAGTTGTCGCGCACGTTCAGGGATACTTGTATCTTCATCTGCTGGCTGGATGAGGCACGGGGCCAGCTTCCGTCGTCCCTGGTCTGATACCAGGTGCCGCCGTTGTTGTAAATGATGTTGTTTTTGAAGGTATTGTTGAAGGTTTTGCCGCCGGTTCCGTTTTCACCCAGGTGAAGCGGGGTGCCGCCGACCGAAACTCCTGTGATGACGTTGTTGTACACATGATTGCCGGTAGCGATGTTATTGAACCCGCCATAGGTGTAAGCCCCCATATCCAATCCCAGACTGTCCTTGCACGGGTAATTCTTGATTATGTTGTTCCTGACGATGTTGTTCATCGAGACCAGCTTCAACATGGTCTGATGCCTTGCATGCGGATTGGTGCCGCAGTGCTCGCTCATCGTGCTGTCGCCTGACAACACGTTTCCTTCGATGAGGTTGCGGTTGGAGTTGGCCTGCAACGCTATCAGCGCTCCGCCACCCTTGTGGCCGGTAATGACGTTGTTCTTGACGATGTTATAGTCGGCTGTGCCTCCACCGGTATGCCCTTCCAGGCCGATGGCGCAGTGAATGCCGCTGATGTCGATCTTGTTGCCGGCGATCAGGTTGTAGTCCGCATTCCCCCTCAGGTTTATGGTGTCGTTTTTGGCCTGCGACTGGGTTATGGTGTTGTTGATGATCCGGTTGTGATGGGCATTGCTCTGAATGGTAACTGCCGGAGCCCATTCGGTGGCCGTGCATTTGATATCGCAGTCATCCACTTCGACATGGGAGGCATTCGTTAGATTGACAACGGTAGTTGCCGCGCTGAGGCTCAGTCTGGACGCCTTGAGGTGGGATTTGCCGGCCGCATTGAATCCCCCAAGCTTCGGTTTGGCGCCGGTTCCATAGGAGGTGTAGGTGACCGGACTGCCGTCCGAGCCGGAGTGCGCATTGAGAACTGCGGTGCCGTATGACCGCCCGGCTTTGAAATGCACGGTGGAGCCGGCCGGCATAGTCGCCTCGTTCACCCTTGCTACCGTTTGCCAGGGTGAACGCTTGTTTCCTTTAGCACTGTCGCTTCCCCTCTTTGCATCCACGTAATAGTTCTTGGCCTGGCTGGTCGAAGCGATGCCCAGGATCATGGAAAGCACAAGTACCAGAATGGTACACCTGCCGATATTGCGTTTCATGTGCGTCTCCTTCCTCATCTACAACCCCCACCCCCACCCCGACCCCACTGCCATTAAGTTACCNNTCAGCGGAAGATTGACGCTAATCACGTTAGTTAAGCTCAATTCCCACCCCCTCCCATCAAGGGAGGGGTAGCGAGCGGCAGGTAGGAGCTTAACTTAATGGCAGTGTCACCCCGACCCTCCCCTTGAAGGCCTTGAAGGGGAGGTAGTTTTGTCCCGTCGGAAGACCAGGGGGCCGTTCGTAGTGAGGGGTTCCCGCGAAGGGTTGATCGTTTGGTGTGGATCGTTTGGTTCGGCTCAGATTATACCATTAAAAAAAACGCCGTCAGCGTAGCGCTCACGGCGTATCGATCTCCCAGCACACTCTCCTCCCCCCGGCGGGGCAGGAGGTCGGGAGGGGGGGAAGTGCGGCTGCTGCGAAGCACTGGACGGGTTCCCCCTCCCTAACCCTCCCCCCCCGG
>DNRQ01000087.1 GCA_003499925.1 Geobacter sp. | reverse complement strand
ATACCAACGGCAACATCTGGTTTGCCGCCACGGGCTTCGCGCACTCCATCAATCTAGCAAGTACCGGTCGCGGTCCGGTCATCGCCACATGGAACGACGACCTCTCCTCATACTACTACGGCGGCGTCTTCGTTCAGCACAAGACCGATCCGGAGCGGGTCGTCATAGAATGGCAGACCGAGACCTATTCGGAGGAAGGGGGTTACGCACCTAACGACCTGGAAGCCGTTCTGTATCCAAACGGCAACATGCGCCTGAACTACAAACCCTTCTCTGGCTCGCGGGTCAAGGATTTCGGCTCCGGGATCTCACAAGGCGCCCCCAAAAAGGGCGCCCCTTTTTTTGTCTGCTCCAGGAGCGGGATTGCTCCCGCGATGGTAAAGCCGAACCTATTAAAATAATTTGTCTATACAAAAAAGCGGGCATTGGAGTAAAAATAGTAGTCTTCTTTTTTCTGAGGCGCCAAAAAACAGTTCCAATCCGGACTGCTGCAATAATAAATAAACCTATAATGTTCAGCTTCAGGATTTAGCACAACTGTGCTTACGGTGAAGGCGTATCTGTATCAATTAATGTTTAACTACTATTTGTGAAGTAACAGGAGCTATATGGGTAACACTAAAAACATGAGGTTACTGGTATTGGCCGCAGTTGTAGGTATAGCTGGTGCGGCTTGGGGCGGCAATTACGCCTGGAGGCATTCTCAGTTAAACAAGAAAAGCCAGATCAGCTATACTGCGTTCGCAGACAAGGTGAACTCGGGCGCCATCATGAAGGTGAAAATTGCCGGCGAGCAGATCACTGCAGAGGCTAAATCAGGCGAAAAGTTTCAGTTGTTCCTGCCGGCAGGTGCGGAGCTTTCCAATCTGCTTCTGGCCAAGCATGTCGATTTTTCCTCGGCACCTCCGAGCGGAGAGGTCAAGTGGTTCGAATTGACCATCATTTTACTGGTGGCTGTGGCGCTGTTTTTTATGATCAAAAGATATGCCGGGTTTGGTCGAAGCAAGGCGAGGCTGGTCGATGCTTCGACCTCGACTACCTGTTTCAAGGATGTTGCCGGAGCCGAGGAGGCCAAGACCGACCTTCTGGAAATCGTGGACTTCCTGAAGGCCCCGCAGAGATTCAGCAACCTTGGCGGCAAGATGCCCAGCGGGGTGCTCCTGGTCGGGCCTCCGGGGACGGGGAAAACGCTTCTGGCCCGGGCCGTTGCCGGCGAAGCCGGGGTCCCCTTCTTCTCCATATCCGGCTCCGAATTCGTCGAGATGTATGTCGGCGTCGGGGCTTCCAGGGTCAGGGATCTCTTTGCCCAGGGGAAAAAGGCCGCTCCGTGCATCCTTTTCATCGACGAGATCGATGCCGTCGGCCGCAAGCGCGATGTCGGCGGCGGCGGTGCCAGCGACGAGAGGGACCAGACGCTGAACCAGCTTCTGGTGGAGATGGACGGCTTCTCGGTCAATTCCGGAATCATCGTGCTCGCCGCCACCAACCGCCCCGAAGTCCTGGATCCGGCGCTGCTGCGCTCGGGCCGGTTCGACCGGCAGGTGGTGGTCGGATCTCCCGATATCAGGGGGCGCGAAGAGATCCTGAAGGTCCATTCCAAAAATGTCCCGCTCAGCTCGGAGGTGGACCTGCTGGTCATTGCGCGGGGGACCCCCGGCATGTCCGGCGCCGACCTCGCCAACGTGGTCAATGAGGCTGCCATCCTGGCGGCGAGATGCAACAAGGAGCTGGTGGAGATGGCGGATTTCGACAGCGCCAAGGACAAGGTGCTGATGGGAGCCGAGAAGAAGTCAATGGTCCTGTCGGATAAGTCGAAGCTGAGCACGGCCTACCACGAAGCCGGCCATGTGCTGGTGGCAAAGCTCGTCCCGGGGTGCGATCCGGTGCACAAGGTTTCCATCATCCCGAGGGGGCGTGCGCTCGGCGTCACCCTTCAGATCCCGACCGAGGACATCTACTGCTACACCAAGGAGATGCTGGACGGTCACCTCAAGGTGCTCATGGGCGGGCGCGCTGCCGAGGAACTGATCTTCAACACCACCACGACCGGTGCCGGGAACGACCTGGCCCGGGCCACCGACACGGCGCGCAAGATGGTCACCGAATGGGGGATGTCCGAAGCCTTCGGACCGGTCGCCTTCGGCAACCACGAAAGCACCAACCCGGGTGCCGGCGGTGCGCAAAACGGCAAGAATTTCAGTGACGCCACAGCACTTGAGATCGACTCGGAGATCCGCTCCATCGTGACGGGATGCTACGAGGAGGTCCGCACCCTCCTCGATACGCACATGGATGTGCTCCAGCTGCTGACCTATGAGCTCGTTGCCAGGGAGACCTTGGACAGCGATGATATAGACGCGATATTGGAGCCTACTTTTGCCAGGCTGGGGATTCAGGTGGCGACTGCGTAAATCAGGTATTGCCGCTGTACTCCTCTCCCTAGCCCTCTCCCACCAGGGAAGAGGGGACTTTTTTTAAGCGCCCGCCCCTCCTTTTATGGAAGGGTGGGCGCTGCCGTGTCCAGGTAGAGAGTAAAGAGTAGGTCGGGTTAGCGTAGCGTAACCCGACGCCCTCGAATCGATGCATTCGATGCATGTCTGGTTACGCCCTCCGGGCTAACCCGACCTACACCTACACATAACCTCTACATTCTGACATTCTGTCCATGCCCCTCTCCGAACTGCCGGGGAGATGGGACTTTTTATGCCTATGCATCTAAAGGTTGCCCGTCCCCCTCTTAAATGCTATCTATTACGTCTGGCGCAGTGTTGAGAGCCGCAGGTGTCACAACCCCTCTTGCACTCTTGGAATTCTCGATACTGGCGCAAACGAAAGGAGCAGCTGATGACTAACAACGACGTGTTCCGCAGGCTGCGCTACGCGATCAACATCAACAACCAGACGGTTGTTGAAATTTTCCGGTTGTCCGGCCTCAAAATCGGACAGTCCGACATTACCGCGCTGGTGAAGAAGGAAGACGAGGAAGGGTTCCAGGAGTGCAGCGACCTGGTGCTGGAGGGTTTCCTGGACGGGCTGATTGCCTACAAGCGGGGCAAGAGGGAAGGGGAGGCGGATCAGGCGAAAAAGCCGGCGACCCACCTGAACAATAACGACATCCTGAAAAAGATCAGGATCGCGCTGGAATTGAAAGAGGAAGAGATGCTGGCGCTTTTCAAGCTGGCGCAGTTCCCGATGTCGAAATCGGAACTGACGGCGCTTTTCCGCGCCAGGACCCAGGAAAACTATAAAGAGTGCGGCGACCAGTTGCTCCGAAATTTCCTGAAGGGTCTCACCGTCAGGTATCGGGAAGAGGGCGCAGCAAAATCTGATTGGTGCTAATCTTCCGGGTGAAAAGCCTGCGTAAGCCTCACCCTCCCCCAGCCCCTCCCATCAAGGGAGGGGGGAGTTTTAACCAGCGGAAGATTAGCACTAATCAGGTTCGGCTTTATCACCCCTATTTGATGCCGTCTTCCGTCTTCCGTCTTCCCGCCCTCAGCACCTTCCTGCACCGCCCAAAGTCTGCCGTTTGTTATACACGAAGATACGGTGTAATCTAGATAAGGCATTCCAATTCCTGATAATCTGCAGCCAAAAAACCTCCCCCCTTTGGAAAAGGGGGGTCGGGGGGGATTTAGCCCAAGATGCCACAGCGTGCGGGTGCCCCGAAAGGCAAATCTCCCTAAATCCCCCTTTTCAAAGGGGGACTTTCCGCGGCATCGATGCGAGTTGCAGATTGGCACCAGTCAGGTTCCAATTTCACCTGAGGCGCCGCTGAAAAGAGGTGGACTATGTCAACAACATTGCGTTTTTTCACCATGCTCACCATGCTTCTGGTTTCCCTGACTTCGACCCTTCAGGCTCATGGACATACCGTAATAACCCGCATGAGCGACAGGCAGAACGTCAGCTTGCCGTATCTGGCGGCCTCCGCCGGGGACTCAGACGTCATATTGATAGGCGAGGTACACGACAACAAGGACCACCACGACATGCAGCTTGATCTGATCCGTTCCCTGTCGGCCAATGATGTCCAGCTGGCAATAGGCTTGGAGATGATTCAGGCCGACAACCAGCAGCAGCTTGACGAATGGATCGCAGGCAAGATGAGCGAAAAGACCATGCAGGCGGTCTTTGCCAGAAACTGGTCGCTTGATTGGCATATGTATCGGGAGATCTTCATCTTTGCCCGCGACAACCATATCCCCATGGTGGCCCTCAACGTCCCGATAGATATTGTCAGAAAGGTGTCCCGGCAGGGATTTGCCTCGCTCACCCCGGAAGAGAGGAGGGACCTCCCGGAGGGAACCAGCTGCGACCTGAGAAATCCCCAGGTGGCATTCCTGAGGAAATCGTTCCTCAGGCATGCAAAGGACGGAAAGATGTTCAACTACTTCTGCGAAGCGCAGACGGTTCGCAACAGCGGCATGGCGATAAACATGGCGCGCTACGTCCAGAAGCACCCCGGCACAAAGGTTGTGGTTCTGACCGGCATCTGGCACGCCGTCAAGTACGCGATACCCGACCAGCTGGAGCGTAACGGAAGCAAACTGTCCTACCAGGTCATCCTCCCCGAAACGCCCGAACTGAACAGCGGAAATACCACAACTAACGAAGTTGATTACATGGTTGAGCTGTAATCTGTCAAGAGAGGCGGTGTTTCCTGCAGGGAGGATATCAGGTTCAAAACAACTTGTTCCAGGTAAGGATGACGCCGCTTCCCGACTTTCCACCGCGGATGAACTCCGATTCCCAGGTGTAGGCAAGGTAAAGGGCAGAATTCCAGAAAAACCCGCTGTCCAGGCTGGCAGTCACGGCGGCCGCGCTCTGGTCCCTGAAAACAACCTGATCCAAACCCCGGACCGTCGCCCGGTCCGCCCAAAGGTAGGAACCAACGGCGCTCAGGTACAGGAAAAACGCGAGCTCGCGCCGATAACCTAACGATGCCGTAGCGTAGGAGGTCGCCCTGACATCGTCGTAAATTATCCCGGTATAGTGCACCCGGGCCAGATCTTCTTGTTCACTCGGGAAGGGTCCGCCGTTTATAAGAAATGCGTTGAAGCGGTCGGCGCTGTTCCCGTTCGTCTTGCCACCGTAGAGGCTGATCAGCACCCGGTCACGCTCCGAAAGTCCGGGGATGCCACCGGCGCCCACCAGATGTCCGCTGGCCTGGAAATAGTTACGATGATTCGACCCGGAAGGGACCGGCTCGAGGTCGCGCCAGTTGTCCCGGTGCATGTAATCGAGATCCCACCCGGCGGCAAAACCCTGGTGGGGGAGCTCCAGCAGGTTTCGGCGCATTCCGTCGTAGCGCGCCCGCAGCCTGACACCATAGAGCAAGGTGTTGGGCGGCACTACCTGGGTCGGCCCGGTATCATGGGTACGTTCGGCATACAGGTAGCCAACGCGACCCAGCAACTGAAGCCTGATATCGTTATCCACCTGGTGCGGCGACACTGGGAACCTAAGCCCCGGGCCCAGGGAACCGGTGAGGGTTCCCCATCTCACCGAGGTCGGTTCTATCTCCTCACTGTTCACCACTTCTTTCTGGTCCACCGGAAGGGTATAGTTCTGAAAATGTCCGATCAGTTCGAGGTTGCCGAAGCTTTTGGCATACTCCAGCTCGTTCACGAAGATGCTGATAATGTTGCGGGTTCGGGACCCTTCCCAAAAATGCCTGAGGTACAGGGCTGCGATCGGCAGGCCTGGCGTCTCCCCCTGTTCCGGCAGCAGAAAGCTCCCCCCGAGCGTGATAGAGGCCATGTGGCCGCGGTCCCTCTCCTTTATCTTGTACGTCTGACCCAGGAAGGAAGCCTCGCCTGCTTCCCCGGCCAGCAGAGTGTGATCCCCTGCGGGGTCGCCCCCCCTCTCCTCTTGAACATCGGCATCTTGAGCCGCAGAAGCAAAACAACGGCCGGCCCGGCCGCCGCACCACACGGTTGGTACCAGGTTCAAAAGGACGATCAAAAGCGCGGCATGGCCTGTTATGCAGTAGGTTTTTTTCAAGAAATCCTCCGTTTGCCGTTTTCGCGTCACGCGGCCCGACATCAGACACAGACGAAGCACCTCAGAACTATAGTGTATAAATTCTAATGCTCAACCGCTTTGGACAGAGTTTACCGCCAGTTGTCCCTCAGCCCCCGACTGCTATCTGGCAGGTCGGGTTAGCGGCCTCATCGCGTAACCCGACGATGCGTGTCGGGGGTTGATAGATCCGTTCGCACCGGCACTCCCCACACTCCCCCGCTCTGCAAATCATCCCTTGACAATCTATGGTTATCACTTGATACAGTTATCGATAGGTAACCACGGAGGAGACCATGGAACAGCTCACGAAACGCCAACAGGAAGTACTGGAGATCGTCACCCGGCACATCAATGAATACGGCTATGCGCCGAGCCTGCGTGAGATCGGCAAGAAGCTCGCAGTTACCGGTACGCTCGGCGTCATGAAGCATCTGGAGGCCCTGGAGAAGAAGGGTTACCTGCGCCGTCAGGAGGGGAGTTCGCGGGGGATCATGCTCGCCAACCAGGCCCAGGCCGCGAGCCTGCCGATTGTCGGAGTGGTGCGGGCCGGAGCTCTGCATCCGGCTATCGAGGACATAGAGGGGCATTTCGCCATCGACCGCTCCCAGTTGCGCGCTGGAGGCACCTTTTTCCTCAGGGTCAAGGGGGACTCGATGATCCATGCACTTATCCAGGAAGGGGACCTGGCGCTGGTGCGACCTCAGCCGCACGCAGCCAACCGGGATATCGTGGTGGCCATGGTCGGCGGGGAGGCGACCTTGAAAAGGTTCTACCGCGAAGACAACCAGATACGACTGCAGCCGGAAAATCCCAATTACAACGCGATCATCATACGCGAAGGGGATGAAGAGGTCTCTATCGTCGGGAAAGTAGTTGGCATCTATCGGCAAATGGAGTAATTTGATGCAGCGTTTCGCCGAAAGGATCAAAGTCGCAGCGCTTTTCGCGCCGGGGTGCCAGGTCAGGCCGGTGTGGTTCGAGTGGCGCAGGCAAAAGCATGCCGTCACCGAGGTTTCCTACTTCTGGAAGGACTGCCACGGCGATGCAACCCGACTGCATTTCGCCGTGAGCGACGGCAGCAATCTTTTCGAGCTGATGTTCAACGCTTCCGACCAGAACTGGACGCTGGAGGGAGTCGAGGACAATTGACAATGGACAATGGACAATTGACAATGAGCGATGTTGACGATTAAAAATAGTCAATTATCCATTGTCAATTGGGTACACGGATAACAACTTGGATTCCCATCGCATCATCCTCCACATCGACATGAACGCCTTCTTCGCCTCGGTGGAGCAGCAATCCAACCCCGAGCTGCGCGGCAAAGCGATCGCCGTGATCGGAGCGGCCAAGCGGACCGTCATCACCACCTGCTCCTACGAGGCCCGCGCCTTCGGCGTCAAGACCGGCATGAACAGCTGGGAGGCCCGCCAGAAGTGCCCCGAGCTCATCTTCGTGGTCGGCAACAACCGCAAATACACCTACACCTCGACTCAGATCATCGCGATCATGCGGGAGTACACACCGCTCGTCGAGGTCTTCTCGATCGATGAGGCCTTCCTCGACGTAACCGGCTGCCTCTCCCTTTTCGGCTCTGCCGAGCGCATCGCACAGCTGATCAAGGCGCGCATCAGGGAGCAGTTCGGCCTCACCTGCTCGGTCGGCATCGCTCCCAACAAGCTCCTCGCCAAACTCGCCTCCGACATGCAAAAGCCCGACGGACTCACCATCATCGCTCCGCAAGAGATCTCCAGGATACTGGAGCGGGTGCCGATCCAGGACCTCTGCGGCATCGGGCACAAGACGGGGGAGCATCTCAGCAGATTCGGCATAAGAACCTGCGGCGAACTGGGAAGATTCCCGGTCGACATCCTGAAGAGGAATTTCGGAGTCACTGGAGAACGGCTGCACTACATGGCATTAGGGATCGACGACTCCCCAGTTGTGCCTGATGAAGAGGCTGAAGAGGTGAAGAGCGTCGGCCATAGCACCACCCTCGAAAAGGACCTGACCGAGCGCAGGGAGATCCTGATATATCTGCTGCAGCTCTCAGAGATGGTTGGCAGACGGGCCAGGAAGTATCGGGTTGCCGGCAGGACCGTCACCCTCACCGTCCGCTATCAGGACTTCACCACTTTTTCCAGACAGCAAAGCCGGGGGAGCTTCACCAACAACAGCGAGGAGATCTACCAGGCGGCGGTGAAGCTTCTGGACAGCGTCGAGCTCACCCAGGCGATCCGGCTCCTGGGGGTGAAAATCAGCAACCTGAGGCAGCATACCGAGCAGCTGCCGCTTTTCCCGGCGGAGCGCAAGAAGGCCCTTTTGACAAGTGCCATGGATGACGTGAACAACAAGTTCGGGGATTTTGCAGTGACCTTCGGAAGCCTGCTCGGCAAGGACGCCGGTTCAAAGGTGATCTCTCCGGCCTGGCGGCCCGAGGGGTTGCGCAACGTGGATGTGGAATAGATCTCTCAGAACCCGGGCACACCGGTCGGCACCTGATCCCAGTAGGTGACGGAGCCGTTATGCCACTTGACGATCTGCACGCTCTCGTCCTGTGAGATGACGATGGCGATCGCCTCATGCAGCTTCTGGCAGAGCCGGTAGGCGGCCCGGTGCCGGGTCCCCACCCCCTCGCTTAGCACCGGCTCCGTCTGTCCCCCCTCCGTATCCAGCGCATGCGTCACCATGCCGACGCTGTCCAGGTCTCCCGAGATCACACCACCAAAACCAAGCAACTCCTGCCGCTTGCTGATGACCACCGCACCGTCGACCGCGGAAAGCGCAGCGATGAAATGGGCCACGTCGAAGATCGCCTCGTCCAACATTGCGATAGTCTCGTTCTTGCTGGTGACGTACTCCTGCCAGCCGACCCGTTTTCCGGTACCATGCGCTTCAGCGCCGTGAATCTCCGCCAGGGTGTTCATGATACGGAGCGTCAGGGTGCGAAACCGCTGCCGCGACTCGTATTCCAGGAACTGGTATTTGATGGTCATGTACTGGTTCTCTTCCAGGATCTCCTCGGTCATCTCCGGCGGAAGATAGATCAGCAACCCCCCATGATTCGAGTTGCGGATCACGCTAATGATGCGACGAATTGCCTGCTGGGCTACGTTCTTGCCGAACTCCGGATCAAGATCGGCCCAATGCTTCTCGGCCCTGGCGCGTGCCGCCTGGTGCAGGGTCCAGGTCTCGGCATGCACGGCGGCAAGGCTCTCCGAGATCCAGCTTGAGTTAAAGACATCTATGGTCGGGCAGTTGATCTGGCCGGCATTGAGGGAGGCGATGATCTCCGCTCCGATGCATACCGAGATCTGCCCGGCGCCGGTGACGTAAACGACCAGACAAAGCGGCAACGGCGGGGAGGTCTTTCTACCGCCGTACACCGCATGCATCCAGCGGGTTCCCGAGTGGAGCATCCCCCAGATCTGGGCTCCGTCGTCCGGGTCGATGGAGATGCCGATCAGGGTCCGGTAGAAATCGGCAGCAGGCGCCAAGCGGTGCAACTCGTACTCGTTGAAGGGACGGGACCTGGAGAAGATGAGACGGTGCATCCCGGTCGGAGGGCCTTCCTCGGCGGGGAAAAGCTGGGAATCCCTGATGATCAGGCGGAACATCACCGGTCGCTCCTCTTCCCGCAGCAGGCTCGCCTGGTAGCAGGTGGAGAGTACCTGCTCCAGCACCTCCCGGTCCGGAAGTCTGAAGCTACAGGCGGCCTCCCTGCAAAACCGCGCCACAAACGATGCATCCTCCCACCTGTCGTAGATGAAAGAGACCAAATCCTTTGGGTACGAATGGCCAAACGGCGCCGGGCACCGCATCATAGTTGACACTGCCTTTGCCATCTCCCTCTCCAATTGCTTCCCCATGACTAGCTGTTGATCAGACCTGTGCGCGGGAAAGCTCCGACATGAACCATTATCCACTTCCAGGGAGGAGGTGTAAACCCTTTCTCTGACTCACAACAGCCAAGGAGCTAAAAGTGCAGAGGCTCTCCCGAATAATGAGCCAAGCCAAGGCGATACCAGCCTCCAGCCTCCAGCCTTTTCCTTTTCCTTTTCCTTTTCCTTTTCCTTTTCCTTTTCCTTTTCCTTTTCCTTTCCCTGCCTCATCACCTTTTCCTTTACCTGCCTCATCACCTGCCTTAAAGAGTCCAGACCCTGATACCTGCGGCCGCCATGTCGCGGCTGTCATAGACCCCCTTCACATCGATCAGCACCGGATTCTTGCCCATGATGCCGGCAAGTTTCGCCGGGGACCACTGCCGGTAGCTCTGGTGGGCCACTGCAGCAACCACCGCCAACGCCGGCTCAAGCTTATCCGGATCCGTGAGCGTCACCCCGTAGGCCCTCAGGGCTTCCTGGGGATCGGCGAGCGGATCGCAGACCTGGACCTTGAGGCCGTAATCCCTCAGTTCGGTGAGGATGTCGACCACCTTGGAATTGCGCAGGTCGGGGCAGTCCTCCTTGAAGGTGAGACCGAGGACGGTTACGACGGAGCCCAGCACATGATGTCCCGCCCGAATGATCTCCTTCACGGCGCGCTGGGCGATGAACTTGCCCATCCCGTCGTTGATGCGTCTGCCGGCCAGGATGACCTGGGGAATGTAACCCACCTTTTCCGCCTGATGGGTGAGATAATACGGGTCGACGCCGATGCAGTGTCCGCCGACCAGCCCCGGCTTGAAGTTGAGGAAGTTCCACTTGCTCCTTGCCGCCGCCAGCACCTCCCCTGTGTCGATCCCCATCCGATCGAAGATCAGCGCCAGCTCGTTCATGAGCGCAATGTTGAGGTCGCGCTGGGTGTTCTCGATCACCTTGGCCGCCTCGGCTACCTTGATGGAGGGTGCCCGGTGCACCCCCGGCTTCACTACCGACGAGTAGACCCGGGCCACGAGGTTCAAGGTCCGCTCGTCCTGGCCGGAGACCACTTTCAGAATGCTGGTAAAGGTATGCTCCTTGTCTCCCGGGTTGATCCGCTCCGGGCTGTAGCCGATGGTGAAGTCATGCGGGCTTTTCAGCCCGGATACCCTTTCCAGGATCGGCAGGCAGACATCCTCTGTCACGCCCGGATAAACGGTCGACTCGTAGACCACGACATCGCCCTTTTTGAGCACCTTGCCGACTGTTTCCGACGCCTTGCGCAGCAAGGAGAGATCGGGGTGTTTCGCCAGATCGACCGGCGTCGGCACGGCGACGACATGAAAGTCCGCTTCGGCAAGCGATTCCACCTGGTCGGTATAGAATATGTCTGACTTTCTCAGTTCCTCCTCCGTCACCTCTCCGGTTCGGTCCCGGCCTGAGCGCAACTCGTCGATGCGCCGTGAATTGATGTCAAAACCGATGGTGCGGTTTACCCTGCCGAAGGCGACGGCAACGGGCAGCCCAACGTATCCGAGTCCTATCACTGAAATCTTGCGATCGTGTCCCATCCTGCACCCCCTTGATTACTCAACCCCCGATTAGCGTCAATTTTCGTAACAGGCTTTGGTCATCTGTCAGCACCGTCGCCGGCGAGATTAGTGTTTTTTAAACTTGCCGCAATTCTACCATATTTCGGCGGTCTGAGGCCCGGGATCTCTCCACTCCCTCCCCTCCCCTTTTTCGGGAACTGGGAGCCGGTGTGAACTTATTGCCGGCAGGGCGGTGGGGAGCTTTACATGGATCGGCGATTTTGCTAAGATGTGCACCGTTTCTTCCTACCCAAAAGGTTGCAAAATGTCCGAAATTACGCCCATGATGCGGCAATTCCTTGAGATAAAAGCAGACCACCCCGACGCCATCCTGTTCTTCAGATGCGGCGACTTCTATGAAATGTTCCTGGACGACGCGGTGAAGGCCTCCCGCATCCTCGGCATCACCCTCACCTCCCGCAACAAGAACTCGGAAGGTGCCGAGGTGCCGCTTTGTGGCATCCCCTACCACTCCTGCGCCCCCTACATCGCAAAGCTTGTCGAGGCGGGCGAGAAAGTCGCCATCTGCGAGCAGACCGAGGACCCGAAACTCGCCAAGGGGATCGTCAAGCGCGAGGTGGTGAGGGTGATCACCCCGGGGCTGGTCATCGAGGATGCCTCGCTCTCCCCCAAGGAAAACAACTACCTGCTTGCCCTCTGCTCGGAGGGGGACCGCTTCGGCCTCTCCTTCCTGGACCTCTCCACCGGCGAGTTCCGGATCACCGAACTGGCGGGACTGCAGGCCGCACTCGCTGAGGTAACCTGCATATCGCCCCGGGAGATCATCCTCCCCGTCTGCTTCAGGGAGGAGTCGAAGGCGAAGGGGATCGCGCACCTGATCCTGGACCGGACCGTCACCTACTTCGAGGATTGGGTCTACGACGCCGACTACTGCACGCGGCTGATAGGAAACCAGTTCAAGGGGGCCACCGCGGCCTCGCTTGGCTGCGACGGACTCCCGGTAGCCCTGCTCGCCGCAGGCGCCGTGCTGCACTACCTGATGGATACCCAGAAGGGGAAGGCTCCTCACGTAACCGGCATCACTCCCTACTGCGAGAGCGAACATCTGCTTCTGGACGAATCGACCCGGCGCAACCTGGAGCTGACCGCAACGCTCTCCGAGGGAAAGCGCAGGGGATCGCTGCTGGGGCTGATGGACCGGACCGTGACCGCCATGGGGGGGAGAAAGCTCAAGCAGTGGATCAACTACCCGCTCATGGATCTGAAGAAGATCCGGGACCGGCAGGACGCCATAGAGGAGCTGCTTCAGGCACCGGGCAGCCGTGCGGAACTGCAGACGCTTTTGTCCGGGGTCTACGACCTGGAGCGGCTGAACGGCCGCATCAGCCTCGCCTCCGCCTCCGCCAAAGACCTGGCCGCCCTCAAGTCGTCGCTCTCCCGGATCCCGGAAATAAAGGAGAAGATGGCGACCTTCGCGGCCCCGCTGCTGCGGGAGCTCGATGCGGCAACCGATCCGCTCTCCGAGATCTGCGCCCTCATCGAGAGCGCCATCGTGGAGAATCCCCCCTTCGTGCTGCGGGAAGGTGGCATCATCGCCGACGGCTTCAATCCGGAGCTCGACGAGCTGCGCGCCATAAGCCGCGAGGGGAAGGGGTTCATCGCCAGGCTTGAGGCCAAGGAGAAGGGGCGCACCGGCATCGGTTCGCTGAAGATCCGCTACAACAAGGTGTTCGGCTACTACATCGAGGTGACCAAGGCCAACGTCTCCGGCATCCCGGACGATTACATCAGGAGGCAGACGCTCGCCAACGCGGAGCGCTACATCACCCCGGAACTCAAGGAATACGAGGAGAAGGTGCTGGGGGCCGAGGACCGGATCAGGGAACTGGAATTCTCCCTGTTCCAGGGGGTGCGCGAGGCGGCTGCGGCGCAGGGCGAGCGGATCGCCCGGACCGCCGACCGGCTGGCGAGCCTCGACGTCCTGCTCTGTCTCGCCGAACTCTCCCACGACCGGTGCTACTGCCGCCCCGAGGTGCACGAGGGGGGCGAGCTCAGCATCACGGAGGGGAGACACCCGGTCATCGAGGAGATGCACTCCTCGGAGCGCTTCGTCCCCAACGACACGCTGCTCGACAACGGCGAGAACCAGCTCATCATCATCACCGGCCCCAACATGGCGGGGAAATCGACCTTCATGCGTCAGGTGGCCCTGATCACCCTGATGGCTCAGATGGGGAGCTTCGTTCCGGCCGACAAGGCGCGCATCCCGCTGGTGGACCGGATCTTCACCAGGGTCGGCGCCTCCGACAACCTGGCGCGGGGGCACTCCACCTTCATGGTCGAGATGATGGAGAGCGCCGCCATCCTGAGGGGCGCCACCGCGAAGAGCCTCGTGATACTGGACGAGATCGGCCGCGGCACCTCGACCTTCGACGGGGTCTCCATCGCCTGGGCGGTGGCCGAGTTCCTGCACGACAGCAAGATGCATGCGGCGAAGACCCTGTTCGCCACCCACTATCACGAGCTGACCGAACTCGCCGTCACCCGCCCCGGCATCAAGAACTTCAACATCGCGGTCAGGGAATGGAACGAGCGCATCATCTTCCTGAGAAAGATCGTGCCCGGCGGCGCCTCGCACTCCTACGGCATCCAGGTGGCGCGGCTTGCCGGGCTCCCCCAGGGGGTGATCGACCGGGCCAAGGAGATACTTCTGAACCTGGAGAAGGGGGAGTACGGCGAAGGGGGGGTGCCGCGCCTGGCCCGCGGCAAGAAGGCGCCGGCCCAATCCCCGCAGCTCTCGCTGTTCGGCTCGGCGGAGGAGCCGATCAAGGAAAGACTCAGGGGGGTGGAGGTGGCGACGCTCACCCCGCTCGAGGCCCTGAACCTCGTGGACGAACTGAAAAGGATGGTGTAGAGATGCCCACGGAGCCGGCTGACAGCCACCGGACCACCCGCATCGCAAGGGGAGGGTCCGGCGCATGAAAAGAAGGGATTTTCTCAAGTACCTGGGGATCTCCGCCCCCTACCATCGCTGGCTCCTCTATGAGCTGCTGGCGGCGCAAGGCTCCCTGCTGGTGTCTCCCCTGTTCTCGGGCAAGGCGCTGGCGGCTGACAAAGAGGGGCTGATCGCGGTCACCGAGTTGAAGCACTGGTCCACGCCCGATTACACCCGCATCTCGATAGGGCTGGAGAAGGAGGCGCAATTCGAGCACCACAAGCTTCCGAACCGGCTCTATCTCGACGTCGAGGGGGTCCGCCTCCCCACCGGGATAAAGGACCTGAGCATCGGCGACGGCCTGCTGAAAAGCGTCAGGATCGCGCAGTTTCGCGCCTCCACGGTCCGGGTGGTGCTCGACCTCGACAGCATCAAGGACTACAAGGTATTCACCTTTTCCGAGCCGTTTCGCATCATCGTGGACGTCAAGGGGGACAGGAGAGAGGAGATCTCCGCCTCCAAGGAGGTGATCGAGAGCGCGGAGCCGGTGGCGAAAGGGAAGCCGGAGCCGGCGGCGAAAAAGAAGGGGGCGCCGTTCAAGCCGGGGAGGATCAGGAGGATCGTCATCGACCCGGGGCACGGCGGGCACGACCCCGGTGCGGTGAGCCCCTCCGGCACCAAGGAGAAGGACATCGTGCTCCAGATCGGCCTGAACCTCGCGCAGAAGATCCAGGAGGAGCTCGGGATCGATGCGCTGCTGACCCGGTCGACCGACGTTTTCATAGAGCTGCAGGAAAGAACCGCGATTGCCAACAAGGTGGGGGCCGACCTGTTCGTCTCAATACACGCCAACGCCTCGCTGAACCGCGCGGCGAACGGGATCGAGACCTATTATCTCAACCTGGCCAAGACGGAGAAGGCGGCACAGCTGGCGGCCAAGGAGAACGGGACCACGCTTGAGAAGGTGAGCCTGCTGCAGGCGGTGCTTTTCGACCTGATGGCGAACTACAAGCTGAACGACTCGGCGCACCTGGCCGACGAGGTGCAAAAGTCGCTGCACAAGAAGGCGCAGACCGGGTATCCGTCCGTGAAGAACCTGGGAGTCAAGCAGGGCCCCTTCTACGTCCTGGTGGGCGCCACCATGCCGAGCATCCTGGTGGAAACCGCCTTCCTCAGCCACGACAAGGACGAGCAGAAGCTCAAGGACCCCGCCTACCAGGATCTGACGGCGGAAGGCATCCTGGCCGGCATCAGGGGATACATCTCCTCGCTCAAGTAACTCCTTTGCAAAGGGGGGAGATTCGCGGTCGACCAGTTCACTGAAGATCGACGCTATCGGAGTTTAAAGGTACCTGATTGGTACCCATCTCCCGCTTGGTTTTCTCCCCTCCCTTGATGGGNNGAGGCTTATGCGAGCTTTCCACCCTCTCCCATCAAGGGGGAGGGGGCGTTTGTGCACTAGCGGGAGATTAGCACCAATCAGGTAAAGTATGACTTTACAGAAAAAAGGCCGGCATAAGCCGGCCTTTTTTCATTGAATCGTCTGCAAGGAAACGCCCCTACTGCCCCGCTACCGTCGAACCTACCACCTCGACCCCGAAATCCACCGCTTCCTTCGGGATGTTGGCGATCGCCACCACAAACCCTATCGGCTGCCCCGGTTGTACTCCTAGATTGGAGAGGGAATCACCGAACTGGTTGTTCATGATCGACTCGATCTTCGCCATCGGGAGCGTCGCGAGCTGCTCGTTTGACAACCTGTTGCCGCAGTACGCGGTCTTTTGCAGAACCACCGCGCCGCTTTTATCGAACAGGCTCACCTTCACGTGTATGGAGGCCCGAGCCTTCCTGTACGAGTTCACCGCCTCCCCGGTCACCACGAAGAGCTCGCCCGCCTCCTGGTTCTGATGAAAGGCAGCCACCGGGTTACTGACGGTGATGCGCCCCTCTTCCGGGGTCGCCATGCCGAACCACTTGGCTACAAAGCCGATGCCAAGCTTGTCGAACTTCTCAAACGCGGCCGGACCGCTCTGCAGCAGGTAGAAGCCGGCACCGCTCAAGGCGAGGATGACGATGACGGAGATTGCGACGATGGAGACGGTGAGCACGGAGCGCCCTTTGCGTCTCGAGGTGATCGAAAGCGGCGGAAGCTCCTCATCCCCGAACACATCAGAGCCCGGTGTCCCTGCCGGATGAGCACCGAAGGCGAAATCGAGCACGTTCTCCTGCCCGGGTTGTTTTTTCCTGTCGGCGGCCGGCGAGAACGGCGTCACTGCAGGTTCCTGACCCTCCCCCTCCGCCCGGACAGCCGGACCAGAGGCTGCAGACAATCCAGCCGCACCGACCGAGGTAGCCGCTTCGGCCGCTCCAGCCGGTTCCGTAGCGGGCTCGGCCGGTTTCGCCGAGAGATCGTGGGAGAGCGAGAAATCATCCAGACTGAAATCTGCAGCCGGCGCAGCCGATTCCCCCTGCTTCGGCGGCAACTCATCCGAGAACGAGAAGGAGGCGAAATCATCCGAAGCGACGGGTGCTGGTTCCTCCTTGATAAGAGGGGGTTCCTCGGCAAAGGTGAACTCGCCGAAATCAAGTGCGTCTTTCGCCGCAATCGGCGCTTCCTCCCTTTTTACCGCGGGCTCTTCGTCGAAGGAGAACTCGCCGAAGTCAAGTGCATCGATCGCTGCAGCGGGCACTTCCTCCCTGTTGACGGCAGGTTCCTCGTTGAAGGACAGATCGCCGAAATCCAGCGCATCGACCGCCGCAGCCGGCGCTTCCTCCCTCTTTACGGCGGGCTCCTCGTTGAAGGAGAACTCGCCGAAGTCCAGCGCGTCGACCGCTGCGGGAGGCGCTGGCTCCCTTTTTACCGCGGGCTTCTCATCGAACGACAACTCGCCGAAGTCCAGAGCGTCGACGGCTGACGGCGGCGGCTGCGGCTTTGACGCGGCTTTGGCATCGAAGTCGAAATCGCCGAAATCAAGCGCCCCTCCATCCACAGCGGGAGCCGGCTCCGCCACCTTTGCAGCGGAATCGTCTTCCAGGGAGAAATCACCGAAATCGAAGCCCTGAGCCGGGGCAGGACCCGTTCCCTCCTTCAACGCAGGAGGCTCCTCGTCGAAGGCGAATTCACCGTAGTCGAGCCCCCGGGAATCGGTAGTCGCCTGTGCCTGCTGCTGGGCCGGCTCCGGGGCAAAGTCGAAATCGCCGAAATCCGGCTGCTCCCCAGCTGTGGGAGCCGGCTTCTCCTGAGATGCAAAAGCCTCGGCAGGAAATTCGAACCCTGCGAAATCGGGAAGGTCGGGTTGAGAGGCGGCGGGCTCCGGTGCCTCAGCTGCAGCGGCGGGCGGCTCCTCGAAGCCGAACGCTGCCGGCTCCTCGCTTACAGGTGCCGGCTCCTCCCGCTTTTCAGGTGCAGGCGCTCCGAGACCGGAAAGGATGGCGTCGAATTCCGACTCCTCGTGCTTTTGCTCGGCTCCGGCGAGGAAAACGTGACGGCACTTGGAGCAGCGCACCTTCACCCCGCCCGGCTTGAGCTTTGAATCGTCCAGCCGGAACTTTGTATTACATTGATCGCATTGGAGTATCATTAAACCCCTCCGAGTGGATTTTCGATGATTTGGTAGATCTCGGGCAGTTCCCTCATCCGCTCGTCCAGATCCAGTCCGTACCCTACCAGGAATCCGTCGGCGCAGGAGATGCCGATGTAGTCGGGCGTGACCTCCAGCTGGCGGCGCTGCCTCTTGTCGATCAGGGTGCAGACGCCTAAGCTTCTGGCCCCGCGCTGCCGTAGCAGGTCGAGCAAGAAAGAGAGCGTCAGACCGGTATCGACGATGTCCTCGATCACCAGCACGTCCCTTCCGGCGACGTCGGTGACGAGGTCCTGCTCAATCAGCACTTTTCCTGTGGATTGTGTCCCATGATAGCTGGAAAGCTTCAGGAAATCCATCTCTACCGGAACACGCATGGCCCGCAGCAGATCTGCAGCGAAGAAGAGCGCCCCTTTCAGGACAATTACGACGAGAAGTTCTCTGCCTGCATAAGCGTCGGCGATTTCAGCCGCAAGTCTTGATACTTCAGCCTCGATCCGCTCTCTGGAGTAAAGAACCCGCAGGTTGAGCCCCTGGTCCGACAGGTATGCCTGCTCCATTAATTTTCTCCCGATTTTTCTATAACAGATGCCATTTGCACTGTCAAATCATTCTGGCCTCGGCGGCCCCTTTGTGGTATAAATAGCGCAAAATACTTGCTCAAAAGCAATAGAAAGGGGTCTTACATGAAAATCCACCTCCCCGTTTTCGCCCTGCTGGCCAACCTGGTTTTTGCGGCTGCCGCCCTCGCCGCACCGGAGCTTACCGTGGAACAGGGGACCTTCGATTTCGGGACCATCACCCAGGGAAAGAAGGTGCAGCACGACTTCAAAATCAGGAACAGCGGCGATCAACCACTGCAGATCAAGCAACTGGAGGCCGCCTGCGGCTGTACTGCGGTGAAGCCCTCCTCCTCGCTGATCCCCCCCGGCCGGAGCGCCGAGATACAAGTGACCTTCGACTCCGGGAACTTTTCCGGCAAGGTGCATAAAACCGTGGTCATGACGACCAATGCCGGCAAGACGCCCAAATACACCTTCAACATGGAAGCGGACATCGTGGAAGAACTGCAGGTGGCACCCCGCCAGTTGAGCCTGGGCGCCATCGAAGCGGGGGCGACCAAGCAGGTGAGCGTCGCGGTGACCAACAGGGGGGGGAGCAGCGTCAAGCTTCTCTCCGTGACGGTCAACTCGAACTCGCTCCAGATCAAGGCGAACATCAAGAAAGCCGAGCTCAAACCGGGAGAGACGGGAACCGTGGAGCTGTCGATCACGCCGCGCCCGGAAGCGAAGGTGCTAAGCGGCTATCTGCATATCGTGACCAACAATCCGCAGAAGAAAGAGATAACGGTACCGGTCTACGCCTCCGTCGCGAAATGAGGCAGGTATCTGTCAAACAATGACCCGACTGGTACTGCCTTCCGCAAACCGCACAAACACTCTTGTCAGCCGTAGCCTTGGCGAAGGCTGATGGGAGAGGGTTGGTGAGAGGGTGAAAAGCTCGCATAAGCCTCACCCTCCCCCCACCCCACNNGGCAGTGCCCCCCCACCCCCTCCCCATCAAGCCCATCAAGGGAGGGGGAGCGAGAGCAGGAGCTTTACTTAACCCGGATTGGCTATGATCTTCCGCTGTACGTCCCTCCCCCTTCAAGGGGGAGGACAGGAGGGGGATGGGGTGTGCCTGACGCAGACGCTACCCCATCCCCACCCCGACCCTCCCCTTGAAGGGGAGGGAGAGTTGTTGGTAGCGGAAGATTGTTGCCAATCGGGTAACTTTAATGGCAGTGGGGTTGGGGAGAGGGTGAAAAGGGAGCGGGAAGACCAGGTGGAAGATTAGGCAGATCAGTTTTTTTATAATTAAGGCTTGAGTTGACAACAATAATGGTGTAGAAGTATTTCTTTCCCGGGCGGGTAGCTCAGCTGGATAGAGTACTGGCCTCCGAAGCCAGGGGTCACGGGTTCGAATCCCGTCTCGCCCACCAATCGACAATTAGCGCAGTTGCTGTTAAAAAATACTCCGAATTGGCTTGCAATCTTCTTTGCAAACGATCCGGAGTATTTTTCTTTCGCCAGCTGTTAAAGTGGTCGTAAAAAACAATTCACGCTGCCGCCCTAGGATTGTCCAGCGCGATATCGCCTCAATTGAGCCAAGGTTACGCGTGGCGCCGTCAGTCCATTGGACCTGCAATCTTCGCCACCCACATGTAGTGGACTTTCACCACCTGCCCTTTGCCTGCTTTTACCGGCGCTTTCGATCTGTCCCCGTTTTACTTTTACGTTGATGATATCATCCTGCATTTGTCCTAACTATCACAGTCTTCCACCGGCCGAACTTTCACCGGCTTATCAGTCCCTTCACCGGCTGATACTTGACCCCCTCAGGCCCTCCGGAATTAAGCATTGTCCCCCGGAATTTCCCAAAGCTGCCGCATCAACAACAACACTGTCACTTGTCATGGTTGCCTTCGCCTAAAGCCGTCGAACGGTCATAGAGGGTTTCGGGAGCAATGTCCAGATTACCGGGCCAGCAGACAGTGTCATAAGCAACATATGCCTGCTTGAACAGTTCCTGGTTCTTTAACTGAGTGAAAACACCTTTATCGAGATATGGCCGTGCATCAAACAGCTTTGTTTCTCCTGTATTAAATGAGACCAACAAATGATAGTCGTCCTGTGGAACAACTTTAGTAACTGATTCCATGCTAATCTCCTATCTCAATGGAAATCCATGCCTGAACCAAGCGTAGCTTGCCTTGTGGATTTCGCCAGCCAGGACATCTCCGTCAAGGATGGATATGGAGGCATCCTGTCCCTGATGCTTTGCATGAACGTGCGGTGTTTTATGGCGTTCATTATCATAGAAATAAAGATAAATAACAATCCCATCCTCCTTATCTATTCTTGCTTCGTGCGGTTTGGCGGGCCGCCTTACCGTTCCGGATTTCTGATCTAACCGGCGAGTTCGCTGCAGCTCGCCGCCTAACAGGCAGGGGCAATGGCAGGGGCAATGGGGTCAGGCTTGTCAGGCTTCGTAATTTTGAAGTTCCGGCAAACTCACCCTGCCAAGTTGAGACTTTCAAAGCCTGGCCCCACAGTTGCTCTGCCAAGTTGAGACTTTCAAAGCCTGGCCCCACAGTTGCTTGGATATGGAGGCATCCTGTCCCTGATGCTTTGCATGAACGTGCGGTGTTTTATGGCGTTCATTATCATAGAAATAAAGATAAATAACAATCCCATCCTCCTTATCTATTCTTGCTTCGTGCAGTTTGGCGGGCCGCCTTACCGTTCCGGATTTCTGATCTAACCGGCGAGTTCGCTGCAGTTCGCCGCCTAACAGGCAGGGGCAATGGCAGGGGCAATGGGGTCAGGCTTGTCAGGCTTCGTAATTTTGAAGTTCCGGCAAACTCACCCTGCCAAGTTGAGACTTTCAAAGCCTGGCCCCACAGTTGCTGTTTCTTGAAAGCTTCAATCCCATCTTTGGCTGACACGACCCTGTAGCCCTCCTTGGATAACAACTGTTCCATCTCTGAATTTATGAGATAGTTATCCTCCACAACGAGGACAGTTTTTCTCAGGTCGGGCTTACTGTCCTTGCCGAGATAGTGTTTGTTTATAGCAGTTATGATATCCCACCTTGTCGCAATAAAAGGAACTACTTCCAGATCATGGTTCTTTGACAAATTTGAAGCTATTTTCATGTCGGTAGGGTCGGCCATGGCCAGACAAAGCTTATTACCCTGCTTTTTCAAGGGGAAAAGCAAGTGCCGCATCGCTATATCGACAGAGATCAACTTTAGGAGGTCGGGAGGAAAACTATACTTGGCGATATCGGTGACTATCTCGCACCCGAGCTGATCTGCAAGCGCTTGAGCAATTTCCTGGCCGGTTACAACCTCCATATCCTCGAGGGCTACGCCGATTTTCTTGTTTTCCTTTTTCAACTTTTCCAACGCGCGTTGCAGGGTCTTTTCAGAAATCGTCCCGTTAGCAACGAGGATCTCACCGATCTTCTTTTTGTCAGCCGTCATGGCGTTATCCTCCTTGACTGTGGTGCATTACTCGCTCACTCCTTTTGTGCAGCGACTCGTAGTGCCTGAAGGCATCGCCGACCTTTAACCTGAGTTCTTCTGCTGCCAACGGTTTGAACAAGAATTTGTAGATTGCTCCGCAATTAATCGCATTGGTGACGGTATCAAAGTCGGCAGCCCCTGAAAGAATCATGCGGACCGATTCCGGGTAGATTTCCTTGACCGTTCCCAGGAACTCGCTGCCGGATATGCCCGGCATCCTCTGATCAGCAAGGACAACTGCTACATGATGGTTTGCCATCAGTTCCAAACCCTGTGCGGCGCTGTTAGCGACCAAAACATGATAACCGTCGGTCTCCAGCACAGCCGCCAGGGCGGCAGCCACCGCTTCTTCATCATCCACAATGAGCAATGTTTTCCTTGGGCAGATGTGCTCCTCGGGGAGTTGCAGGCATCGGCCCTCCCGGAGCAACCGCTCAAATTCCGCGGCAGGTAACGGCCGACTGAAATAATACCCCTGTATTTCGTCGCAGCCGTTTCTGCGAAGATAACTCAATTGTCCCTCCGTCTCCACTCCTTCGGCAATCACTTTCAAATGCAGGCTTTGCGCCATGGCGATGACCGTCCGGGCAATGGCGGCGCTGTTGGGATCGGTAGTGACCTCCCTGACAAACGACTGGTCAATTTTAATTTTATCGAAAGGAAAACGTTTCAAACAGCTTATACTTGAGTAGCCCGTGCCGAAATCGTCCATCGCGAGTGATATCCCCACCTTCTTCAGTTCGGTCAGGATGGCCGCAACAGTCTCGACATCATGCATTACCAGGCTTTCGGTAAGCTCGAGTTCCAGGCAGTGCGGAGCTAGGCCGGTTTCCTGCAATGCCCGGCTGACCGCAGCGCTCAGGTTCCCCCCTCTGAATTGACGGGCCGACACGTTAACCGCCACCGTGAGCGAATCGTGATGCACCACCTGCCACGCCTTGTTCTGAGCGCAGGCCGTCCTGATCACCCATTCTCCAATCGGCTCGATCAGCCCTGTCTCTTCGGCAATGGGAATGAATTCGGCCGGGGATACCGTCCCCAGCGTCGGGCTCTGCCAACGGATCAGCGCCTCCATTCCAGTGATTTGACCGGTCCGCAGATTAACCTTCGGCTGATAATGGAGTTGCAGCTCATTTCTTTCCAGGGCGTGACGCAGAAGATTTCCCATGGTCAAATGACCCTGTGATAAAGCGTTCATTTCATCTGTATAAAACTGGAAATTATTGTATCCCTGCTGCTTGGCGCGATACATCGCCATGCCGGCAGCCCTGATGAGTGTCTGCACGTCTTCTCCATCCCGTGGAAAAACGCTGATGCCGATGCTGCAGGTGATGGAAAACTCAAGATCGGCAATTTTCACTTGTTCGGAAATTATCGACCGAATCTTGTCGGCAACCGTGGCGGCATGCTCCGGTTCGCCCAGATCAGAAGCCACGACAACGAACTGGTCTCCCCCCTGACGCGCCAGAGTGTCGCTGGCGCGGACATATCCGACCAGGCGGGATGCAACTATTTTCAGGAGCTGATTACCGACATCATGGCCAAAGGTGTCGAGGATGAACTTAAAATTATCCAGGTCGATCAAAAGGAGGGCCATATTATAATCTTTGCGGCGAGCTGTGTGCAGTGCCTGCTGAATACGGTCGTTTAGCAGGCTGCGGTTGGGGAGTTGGGTCAGTTCGTCAAAGTTTGCCTGGTGCTCGATCTGTTCCTCATAGCGTTTTCGATCGGTAATATCTTCCAGGGATTCGACCACGGCAAGAAGATTCCCCTCAGCATCGCGTATGGGCGCCGCGTTGAAAAAAATGTAGCGGTCCTTGCCATTGAGATTGCTGTACCACCCTTCAGATTGCAGTCCCTCCGGTATCAAGGTCGATTTGCTGAAAATTCCGTAATGCATTGAAGCCAGCGCCATATTGCCTTCGATGACGATGTCGGCAAGAACCGGTCGTTTATGGTCATAAAAAGCCCGCCATGATTCATCTTTGCCAAGCATGGTCTCTGCCTTTACGCCGGTAAGCTCTTCACATGCCCTGTTCCAGATCAAAACCCGATGGTCCGCACTCAAAACAAATATTGGGACCGCACAACTCTGCACCAAGTTTTCGATAAAACCCTTCTGTTGCTCGACACCGGCGGTTACTGCTGACACACTCTTGTCTAAGTTGACACGCATTACGGCCCCCCCTCTTTTTTTGCTTTGTTTGTCATTCAACGACAGTTGTCAGGTGTGGATCTGTCTCCTGGAAATCCCACACCCCCCGCCTGAGGAGTGTCCCCGCACTCTCTTCAGACATGCACGTTGAATAACACCTGAATCAATTGTGAGCAAAAAACCAATAGACGCATGTATGGTTGTAATTTTCACGCTAATAAATCAAATGGTTCATACTATTCACTTAGCAGTATTTGCTTGAAATAATGACTAAACTCAACAAACAATTATAACAATTCCAGTTATGACTGACACCATAATATGGTATGCGCGCTTCGTTAAGATACTGTCAAGGGTTTATTTCTAACAGATTCGCGTATATGAAGCTGAATCACGCTTGTATAAGGGTCTAACACGCTTGTATAAAGATGAAACCGGGCGCGTACGGAATTTTGTCGGGAGACTCGGGAAATGAAGCTAAGGAGAGAGATGGGGATGGTGGAGGCCGCGGTCCTTATAATCCGTCATATTTGGCAGTTATGCAACGCGTTACGGATTACCCTGACGGGTTCCCCACAATCCCGGATCCGTCTTGCCGGCTTTGAGCGTCAATCCGGCTACTTACACCCTCAGCATCTGCGGCTGACCTCTGGCACGTTATCTGCTCTTACCTTGTCAGCTGAACCTGACTACTGCGAGGAGCGGTTTCACGGGCCTTGCTGACTTGCATCCGGTTCCCTGCTATTATCTCCAAACAATCTTCCACTAGGAGTCCGTCATGTATCTGAGACTGCTGCTGATCGCCAGCCTCGTCCTTTCTCCCTGGTCTGCCCTTGCGGCTGACGACGGCTACGGCTACCCGATCCCGGGTTCGTATGAAGCGACCATCCTCGGAACCCCAGCGGCTCTCATGCCGGAGATTACCGAAAAGATGCGCCTGCGCCAGCTCGTGCTCGAGGTGATCCCCGGCCGTCACAAACCGCCGGTGTTCTTTTACGACGAGGGGCTGCGCTGCAGCTTCGCCTACCAGAAGCAGAAGGCACCGCTGGTCTTTCTGATCGCCGGCGCCGGTGCCAACGACCAGTCGGCCAAGCTCTTGTCCATGATGAGGGCGCTCTTTCAGGCGGGCTTCCACGTCATCACCCTCCCCTCGCCGACCCATGCCAACTTCATCATCTCGGCCTCCAAAAGCGGCATCCCCGGCGACCTGACCGAGGACTCGGCGGACCTCTACCATGCCATGGAGGTCGCCTGGAAACGGGTGCAGGGCGACATCGAGGTTTCCTCCTTCCACTTGGGCGGCTACAGCCTGGGGGCGGCCCAGGCCGCCTTCGTGGCTAAGCTGGACGAGGAGCGGCGGGTCTTCAACTTCGGCAAGGTGCTCATGGTCAACCCGCCGGTCAGCCTCTACGGCTCGGCAACCAGGATCGAGGAACTGCTGAAGCAGATCCCGGGCGGCCCCAAGAAGGAGGGGATCTTTTTCAACAAGATGCTCTCCAAGTTCAGCGCGTTCTACCATGCCGGCAACTTTGTCGCCATAAACGACGACTTTCTCTATGCGATCTATTCGGAGCGCCTATTCTCACGCGAGGAGACCGCCGGCCTGATCGGACTCACCTACCGCATCAACCTGGCAGGGATGATCTTCGCCTCCGACGTGATGACCAACAGCGGCTACGTGGTGCCGAAGAACCGGGTGCTGCGCAGCACCGACCCCCTTTCCGATTATTTCCAGGTCTCCACCCACCTGAGCTTCTTTGATTATTTCAACGAGTACTTCTATCCCTACATGCAGACGCGCCGCCCCGGCCTCACCAAGGAGGCGCTCATCGCTTCTCTGAGCCTGAAAAGCATCGAGGGATACCTGAAATCTTCAGCGAAGTTCGGCGTGATGACCAACGAAAACGATTTCATACTGAGCAAGGCCGAGCTTGACTACCTGCGCCAGATTTTCGGGGAGCGGGCCAAGGTCTACCCGCGCGGCGGCCATTTGGGCAATCTGGAGTACAGGGACAACATGGCCTACATGGTCAGTTTCTTCAAGGAACAAGGAGTGCGGCCATGACGACCGTTACCGGATACCACGCTTGCCGAATCGCCCTCGCCCTGGCGCTGATGCTTTCCCTTACCGGCTGCGCCGCGATCAGGTCCAATACCCTGGCCGAGGTGCGACCCAGGCACTCGGTAAGCGAGTTCAAGGATCAGCGCTTCGCGGAGGTCGCCGACCCCTGGGAGGCTTTCAACCGGAGCATGTACCGGTTCAACTTCTACCTGGACAAATACTTCTTCCTCCCGGTGGTGACCGGCTACGAGTTCGTGACCCCCGACTTCGTCGAGGATCGCATCTCCGGTGTCTTCAACAACCTGAGCGAGGTCCGAAACCTCACCAACAGCCTGTTCCAGCTCAAAGGGGTGGAATCCGCTACCACTCTGGGCCGCTTCCTGACCAACAGCACCCTGGGACTGGGCGGCATGTTCGACCCGGCCACCAGGTTCGGTCTGGCACGCCAAAACCAGGATTTCGGCAAGACCCTTGGCTACTGGGGCGCCGAATCAGGACCCTACCTGGTGCTGCCGATCTTCGGCCCCTCGTCGGTGCGCGACACGAGCGGACTCGCCGTGGATTACAGCATCAGTTACGGGCTCTATACCGGGGTCGATCCTTTTGGAAGCTCCAGCAACAGTTTCGCCTGGGATGCCGGGGTTACCGCCCTGGGAACGGTCGACGCCCGGCATCAGCAGAGTTTCCGCTACTATGAGAGCGGCTATCCCTTCGAGTACAACATGGTCCGCTTCCTCTACCATGAGCAGCGCAAAATCGAGATCGGAAAGCCCAAGGTCGAAGAGTAGGGTCAGACTTGCAACCACAGCCTCACCCTCCCCCAGCCCCCACTGCNNCAGTGCCCCCAGCCCCTCCCATCAAGGGTGGGGAGCTAGGGGTAGCTCTCCAGCAGAGATGGCTAGATCTGCGGTGAAGCCGGCACTGTTCCCCCCTCCCGACCTCCCCCCTCCGGGGGGAGGAGAGTTGGCGGAAATGGGTGCGGGGGGAGATGAGTTGGCGCCTGGCGGGATGGGGAACTGATCTCCGACAATATGACGAAGGAGAAAAATGCGGACACTTATCGATTTATTCAATACCTTCCCGGCTCTGGGCGACAAAACGGCCTTCGTGAACCGCACCGGCGCGCGTCGGCTGGTGGTTTCCTACCGGCAGTTCCATGATCTTGCACTGAAGATGGCAAGCCTGCTGGCGCAACGCGGCGTGGCGCCGGGGGACAGGGTGCTCCTCTGGGGACCGAACTCCTCCTGGTGGGCGGTGGCGTACTGGGGCATCATCATCCGCGGCGCGGTCGCGGTCCCGGTCGATTTCATGTCCGACCTGGCGCGTGCCGATGCCATCCGCAGCCTCACCAAGGCGGACCTCGTGCTGCAGAGCCGGTTCAAGCCGGAGCGCGTGAGCGCCGCCACCTCGATGCTGCTGGAAGAGCTGCAGTATCTGCTCGAAGAGATCGAGCCGGTCGGCGCAATTGCCGTCTGCGCCCCCGAAGATACGGCGCAGCTCATCTATACCTCCGGCACTACCGGAAATCCGAAGGGGGTCATCCTCACCCACCGGAACCTGGTCGCGAACCTCACCCAGATAAACGGGCAGTTACCTATCATTACGCCCGCATTCAGCTTCCTCTCCCTGCTGCCGTTATCCCACATGTTCGAGCAGATGGGCGGCTTTTTCACCCCGCTCTACCGCGGCGCAGCCATCGTCTACCTTAGCACCCTGAAGCCCTCGGCCATCATGGAAGCGCTGGAGGAAGAGGACATCTACGTCATCATGTCGGTTCCCCGCCTCATGCAGCTGCTCAAGACGACCATCGAGCGGGAGCTCGCCGAAAAGCACCTCTCGGGACTGTTTGGGATTCTGGCGCGGCTTGCAGCCCGGCTTCCCAAAGCGGCACGCCGGCTGCTCTTTCTTCCGGTTCAAAGGAAGTTCGGGGCACACTTCACCGTCTTCGTCTCGGGTGGCGCTCCGCTAGACCCGGAGCTCTTCAAATTCTGGAGCAGCATGGGATTCACCGTGCTGGAGGGGTACGGCCTCACCGAAACCTCGCCGGTACTCTGCGTCAACACCATGCAGCGGCAGGTGGCCGGCTCGGTCGGGCCACCGCTCCCCGGGGTCGCGCTCAAGATCGAGGGTAGGGAGATCCTGGCGCGCGGAGACAACGTCTTTCCCGGCTATTACGAGAACGAGCAGGCAAGCCGCGACGCCTTCACCGAGGACGGCTGGTTTCGGACCGGCGATCTCGGCGAGATCGGACCGGACGGCTGGCTGGTCATCAAGGGGCGGGAGAAGGAGCTGATCGTCACCGGTTCGGGGGTGAACGTCTATCCCGACCAGCTGGAGGCTGTGCTGAACAAGGTCGCCGGGGTGAAGGAGTCCTGCGTCATCGGCCTGGAGCGGGGCGGAGGGGAAGAGGTGCACGCCGTGCTGCTTCTGGACGGCGGCGGCATCGCTCCCGAGGATATCATCGGACAGGCCAACAAGAATCTCGATGCGCTGCAGCAGATTACCGGCTACACCCTTTGGCCCGAGCCGGAATTTCCCAAGACCACCACGCTGAAGATCAAGAAGTTCGCGGTCAAGGAAGCGATCAAAAAAGGAGCCGAGGGGGGCGATGCAACCGCCACCGGGGACGCCCTGCTGAACCTGCTCGCCAGGGTGACAGGCACCGGCGCGGCGCAGATCCGCGAGGAGTCGCTGCTGGTGGCCGACCTGGGGCTCACTTCCATCGACCGGCTGGAACTGGTCAATTTCCTGGAGCAGGAATACCGGCTCGACATAGAGGACTCCCAGATCGGGATCGAGACGCGGGTCTCGGACCTGCGCCGGATCATCGTGAAGCGGGAGAAGCTGGGCCGGCACGACCATTTCCGGTTCTGGACCAATAACGCCTTCGTCCAGGGGATGCGCCGAGCCTGGGACGCCGTATGCCACGCCCCCCTGTACCGAAGCTTCGCCACCTTGGAGGTGCGGGGGATCGAGGAGCTGGAAGCGTTGCAGGGGCCGGTTTTTTTCGTCGCCAACCATATGAGCTACCTGGACCAGCCCTCCGTCATGTTCGCGCTGCCGCCGAGGCTTCGCTACAGATGCGCCACCGCAGCCTGGGAGGAGTTCTTCTTCGGGGAGCACCACGGGCCCGGGATGGTCATGAGGCGCATTTGCTACCAGTACGGCACCCTGCTGCTCAACCTGTTTCCCCTGCCGCAGTCGCGCGGGTTCAGCGGCTCGCTCAGGTACATGGGAAGGCTTGCCGATGCCGGGGTAAACATCCTGATCTTCCCGGAGGGCGGGCATTCCAGGGACGGCGGGATGCAGCCGTTCCAGCCGGGATTGGGTATCATGGTGAAGGCTTTGGGGATACCGGTGGTGCCGATAAAGATCAGCGGCACCGACCGGGTACTCCCTGACGGCGCCAGCTGGCCCAAGCGGGGCAAGGTGACGGTGAGCTTTGGAAAGCCGCTGCGGTTTCGGCTGGAGGAGCCGGCGGAGATCGTGGAAATGACGCGGCTGGCGGTGGAAAGGCTCGGGTAGAGAAGGCCATTAAGTTACCCGATTAGCGCTTATCTTCAGTAACGCTGGGTGTGGCTGAAAGTCCCCCTTTGAAAAAGGGGGATTTAGGCAGCGTTG
>DNRQ01000167.1 GCA_003499925.1 Geobacter sp. | reverse complement strand
GCTTAACTTAATGGCAGTGGGGCTGGGGAGAGGGTGCAGGGAGGGGGAGCAATCAAGTAGGAGCTTAACTTAACCTGATTAGCAACAATCTTCCGCTACCAACAACTCTCCCTCCCCTTCAAGGGGAGGGTCGGGGTGGGGATGGGGTAGAGTCTGCGACAGAGCACACCCCCATCCCCCTCCTGTCCTCCCCCTTGAAGGGGGAGGGACGTACAGCGGAAGATCATTGCTAATCAGGTAACTTAATGGCAGTGGGGGCAGGGAGGGGGTGGCGTGGGCAGTTACCGTCTATGGCCGTGGTACCGGTAACGATATCCGCAGGCGAGTCGAAGCTGAGGCAGTAATCTGCCGCATACTTCCCACAGCGACTAGCAGAGCGCTGGAATGAAGAGCAAGGGAGCGCCGGAATTGCGGGCCACCTCGTTGGCCGTGCTCCCCAGCAGGATCTCTTTCAGAAACCCTTTACCCTGGCTCCCCATGATCACGAGAGAGAAATTTTCCGCTTTGGTCCGACCTATTATCTCCTCTGCTGCTTCTCCGTGCACCAGGTCTATGGCCACCTCTGCTGCTCCCAATGTCTCCAGACGCCGCTTCTTCGCTTCGAGCAGATAGCCGGCGTCTTCCTCTCGGCGTCTGGCAGCGTCGGCATCTGCATCCTTTGCTGGGATCACATGCATGAGCGTCACCGGACAGCCGGTCTCCAGTGCTATCTTCCCCAGGTAGTCCAGAGCCCTCTCCGCCGTCTCGGAAAAATCCGTCGGGAAAAGAACGCGGTCGAACATGTTTCGGCAGACGGCCTCACTTTTCCCCTCCGTCAGGAGCTCCATCCGGGCGAGTAAAAGGGGGCGCCTGGTCTGCTGCAGCAACTGGGCGGAGACGCTCCCCAGGGTTGCCGCCTGGATGATTCCCTTGCCGTGAGAGCCGATCAGAACGGCGCAGACGTCATGTTGTTCCGCCGTTTCGTCAAGGGTCTGAGCCGGCAGACCGAACGGCATCTCCAGGACGACCCTGATCCCCCGTTCCTCAAGTCTGTTCTTCTGCCGCTCAAGAACCGGCCTGGCGTCCCGGATCAGGATATCTTCCAGCCCCGGGGTGTTGGCCACGTGGATAACGTGGGTGAGGATAACCTCCTCGGTGCCGACGCTCTTTAAAACAGCCACGCAATCGACGAGGGCCTCTGAAGCAGGGGTCAGATCGGTACATACCAGCATCTTTCTGAACATGGCGTCCTCCTCTTCAATGCTGCCTCATTCCATTCTCCACAACCCCAAGCGAAAATCAAGCAAAGGTTGCCGGCCCTTCCTCAATCTGGCCCTCGCGGCATCGCGAATTTCCCGTGTCGGTGCACAAGGGTATTATACAAACGGTACGCGGTTTCGGCTGCAAAATGGAGGCACCATGAGGTTTGCGCCGGTGCCTTAGCGGTAATAGCTCCGACGGGTAAAGTTAGGGCGTGTTAATTGTGCGCTTGAATGCTGGTCTCGCGGGGTTATAGTTTCCCAGTGTCAACTCCCGCACCACGCAGACCGCTGACCCGGATCAACCGAGCCGTCGTACCGGGGAGGGCTCTTGGAAGGAAATATCGAAAGGCCTCGGATGAAGATATTGATCAACTTGAGCAGCGTACTGCTCTGCGAAGCGTTGCAGGTACTTCTGGACGACGAGGCAGGCTACTGCACGATGGTGGCTCACCATGTGGAGTTGAACGACCAATTTGATCCGGACGAGATTCTCCTCGATGTCGCTACCCTGGAAAGATCCCTCCCTGCACGGTGGCCCGACGCGAAGCTGATCCTGATCGACACCGGCCTGGCCGAGGACCAGATCATCAGGCTGCTGATTACCTACAGGCTGCACGGTGTCATCTCGACCGGCACGGGCACCGATCTCTTTCACAAAGCCCTGCAGACCATCCATGCCGACCATGTCTGGATCGATAATGACAAGCTTAAGGCGCTGCTGCAAAATCCCCCCATGGCGGATGCTACAAACCTGTGTGAACGCTTCAGCAGCAGAGAGCGGGACGTCGTGTTCCTGATAGCGGATGGGTGCAGGAACCGGGAGATCGCCTGCCGGCTCAAAGTCAGCGAACAGACCGTCAAAAGCCACATCAGCCGTATTTTCAGAAAAGCCAATATCACCAGCCGCACTCAGCTGGCGCCGCTGGCCTTGAAACTCAAACTCTAACCCCCTCCTCTTACCTCATTTAAAGCCGAATTCCCCCCGATTGACCCTAAGCCTCAAGAGACATGCCCAGGCTGGTGCGCTGCTCGCCAGTTGCTCCAACTAAACAGATTCACGCGATTATCCCGAGCTATCCCCGCGTTTGCAAAACCTCGCTTCACACCTTTGGCCACCACTTATCACCCATCGGAATTAACCTGGAGGTGTAACCCATTGGTCGTGAATTTAGACTTTCGGGTAATTGTGCCTCATCTTAAGCAAACTATAGTTTTGCATTGCCATCTACGCCGAGGAAAAAAGGGGGTGATCAAGGGGGAGTTCCTCGTTTTGATATTGCAGCCCAAGGGGGGTTTTGAGTCCTGGTTTGGCAGTCCTGGCGTTTCAAAATCCAAGCAAGAGAGGGGGATAAAGTGAGAAAGTGGAAATTCACAACCTGTTTTTTCCTGAGTTTCTTAATGATTCTGCTGACAACGGGATCGGTTCAGGCGCAGGGCGAGAACGCCGGACTCGCAGCCGGAGCGGACCTGGTGCTTCCCGCACTGGAACCGCAACTATCCAACGACGGCCTGATGCTGGACAATGCAGTGCCTCCCCTGGTGATTGTGGCTGACCCCAATCCCGAGAGTCAGAACATTCAAGTTCCGGGGCCCTCCGCCGCTGAAGCGCTGGCAGCCCCTGAATCGGCCATCTCGAGCTTCACCTTCACTTATCTTGCCGCCGGCCAGCAGGACCTCTGGGGCAAGAGTTGCGGCACTTTTCCGGAAGGTGCCAAAACCGCATTCCAAGCAGCTGCGGCCATCTGGGGCAACAAGGTCCAGTCGGCCGTGCCGATCACCATCAGGGCGTGCTGGTCCAATCTCGGCTCTTCCACTATCCTCGGTTATTCGGGCGCAACGCCGATAATTCGCAACTTCGCCGGAGCTCCCAGGCTTGATACCTGGTACGAGCAATCACTGGCAAATGCCCTTGCGGGCAGTCGGCTGGGGCAGAACCCGGACATGCATATCACCTATAACTCGGGGTTTAACTGGTATTTCGGCACGGACGGCCAGCCACCCTATGGGCAGCACGATCTGGTAACGGTGGCTGCCCACGAGATCGCTCACGGGCTCAACTTTTCCGGAACCGCACAGGTCAGCAGCGGGCTGGGGAGCTACGGTCATTCCGGATACCCCTTGATATACGACACCTTCATGCAAAGCGGGACCGGCACGCCACTCACCTCATACACCACTCCCTCCGCCGGGCTTGCCGCTCTTTTAACCTCCAGCAATCTCTGGTTCAGCGGAGCCAATGCCAATGCGGCCAACGGGGGGGCGCGGGTAAAGATGTATGCCCCCAGTTCCTGGACGGGCGGATCAAGCTATTCCCATCTTGATTACAGCACTTTCGCAGGAACCGTGAACAAAATGATGGTCTACTCGATCGGTTCGGGATCGGCCAACCACGACCCCGGTCCGGTAACTATCGGGCTGCTGAAGGATCTGGGATGGTCGACGACCGTCAGCTACTCCATGAGCGGGACGGTGCGGCAGGGGAGCACGACCGGCGCGGTCCTCGCCGGTGCGACGGTGGCCATCGCAGGGAAGACCGCCACAACGAGCAGCACCGGGACCTTCAGCATCACGGGGATCCCGGCCGGCAGCTACACGCTCACGATCTCAAAGGCGGGGTTCTATACCAAGACGACCACCGGCTACGTAGTCAACAGCAACCGGAGCGGACTGGAATTCTATCTCACCGCCGTGCCGACCTACTCCATGAGCGGCACCATGCGGCTTGGGAGCACGACCGGACCGGTCCTGGCAGGGGCGACGGTCGCGATCGCCGGCAGGACGGCCGTGACGACCAGCACGGGGACCTTCACCATCCTTGCGATCCCGGCAGGAACCCATACGCTGACCATGTCCCACCCGACCTGTATTACCAAGAGCGTCACCGGCTACCTGGTCGACAGGAACCGGAGCGGACTGGTCTTCTATCTCACCGCCGCGCCTACCTACACCATAAGCGGGACCGTGCGGCAGGGGAGCCTGACCGGTCCGGTGGTGGGGGGAGTGACCGTGGCGATCGCCGGCAAGACGGCGCTAACCGGCAGCACCGGGGCCTTCAGCATCCCGGGGATCTTGGCCGGCACCTACTCCCTGGTCCTCTCCAAGCCGGGATACATAACCAAGACCATGACCGGCTTCGTCGTCAACGCCAACCGGAGCGGTATCGTGCTCTACCTAAGCGTCATCCCGACCTACTCCATGAGCGGGACGGTGCGCCATGGCAGCGTGACCGGTCCGGTCCTGGCGGGGGCGACGGTGGCAATTGCCGGCAGGACGGCCATTACCAGCAGCACCGGGACCTTCAGCATCGCGGCGATCCCCTCCGGCACCCACACGCTGGTCATTTCCAAGGCGGGGTACATCACGAAGACCGTAACCGGCTACGTCGTCAACAGCAACCAGAGCGGCCTGCTGTTCTATCTCACGCCGTGCTACTCCATGAGCGGGACGGTGCGTATCGGGAGCTTGACCGGGCCGGTCCTCGCCGGGGCGACGGTTGCCATCGCCGGCAAAACCGCCTTGACGAGCAGCACCGGGACCTTCAGCATCGCGTCGATTCCCATAGGCAGCTACACCCTGGTTATTTCCAGGACGGGATTTGTCACCAAGACCGTGACCGGCTACCTGGTCGACAGGAACCGGAGCGGGCTGGTCTTCTACCTCGCGCCCAGCTACACCGTAAGCGGGACCGTGCGCCAGACCAGCACGATCGGGCCGGTCCTTCCAGGGGCGACGGTCGCGATCGCCGGCAGGACGACCACAACGAGCAGCATCGGGACCTTCAGCATCGCGGGGATGCCGGCCGGCACCTATACCCTGGTTATATCCAAGAGCGGGTTCGTCACCAGGACCATACTCGGCTTCGTCGTGAGCAGCAACCGCAGCGGCCTGGTATACTACCTCACCGCCGTGCCTGTCTACAGCATGAGCGGCACCGTGCGCCAAGGGAGCACGACCGGAGCGGTTCTCGCAGGGGCGACGGTGGCGATTGCAGGCAAGACCGCCACTACCGGCAGCACCGGGACCTTCGGCATCGCGGGGATCGCGGCCGGCAGCTACACTCTGGTCATCTCCAAGGCGGGTTTTACCACCAAGACGACCACCGGCTATCTGGTAAACGGCAACCAGAGCGCCCTGGTGTTCTACCTGGTCCCTGTCTCCACAAGCGGCACAATCCGGGTCGTCAACGCCTCCAGCAGCCTATCCATCGTTCAGCTCTACATATCACCGACTTCCTCGCCGTACTGGGGCTCCAATCTGCTCCCTTCGGCACTCCCTCCCGGATGGGTGGCTACTGCGTCGGGGGTACAGCCCAACAGCTATGACCTCAAAGCGGTATTTTCCAACGGCAGCAGCTATATAAGGTATGGATTCACAGTGGTTGCCGGGATGACCACCACGATTAATGCAGTCCCAGGCGCATCGGGCGCAGTCGATTTGCAGAAAAGCGATGAGATCGCCGGGGGGAATATGGTCGATGAGGGCAACAGGAAGGAAATGTTCATGCGGCAATTAATGCAGCAAACCGGCGGGGAGTTGAAGCGATAGCCTCGATGAAGGGGACCGCACGGTTGCCACTCCCGCCCCTCCATCAGGGAGGGGTGGGAGAATCGTATTGAGAACGAAGGTAACCGACAAGGAGAACCGGATGGGTAAAAAGGTCGCCCCATTTTTGCGATGCGTCTTGCTGCTCCCCTTATGCGGCTGCATCTGCCTGTCGGATGCGGGAAGGGTTGAAGGGCGGCAGACTACCCCAGCCGCTGAAGCAGCAGGAGCATCGATGCGCGTGTTATGGACCGTTTCCGGCTATGTGCTGGGAGAGCGCTCCAGGTGGAGCGCGCAGGAGGCGAAAGCGTTCTTGTTCAAACCGCTCGACATAACCAGGAGCGAAATAATCTTCGACGGCCGCGCCTGCAGGGGGGTCCGTTTCCGACGGGAAGAAGTTCCCGCGGCAGATTACCTGGGGACCGCCTGGCGGGTTACGCCGCAGGAGTTGGGCATTGAAGATCGGGAAGTTCAGGTGGTGAAGACGAATTGCGATCTTCCGGGATTTCAGGAGTATGTGCGCCTGAGCGACGGGCGTCTCGTCATTCACATCAGCGGAGCTTTCTTCTTTTTTGATCCTGCCGTGACGCGTTGAGAGGAGGGGGATTCCGATCGTCCCGTCCCCCCGCCTCGCGCCCCAAACCTTATCGAAGCAGGGCGCAATCGCACGGGCGCCCTAGTTCGCCCCCGTACTGTTTTCCGGCGCAGGCCCCGAGCCGCATGCTCCTTTTGCAGCCGCCAATCCTGCGATCACGTCTTCAACCACCTCGTCCATATTCTTGATCAAGACATCATCGCCAACTACCTCCATGGCAGATCGCCTGGCATGATCCAGTCGGAATATCTCTGACTCACTCTTGAGATCCACGCCTTTCATGTCTACCCCGCAAGAGGACTTGCCGGCTCCCAATCCTACCCAGAAACGTAGTGCGCCATTCCCCTTGGTCAGCTCGGTAAACTGACCGAGTATCAAAACGTCGGCCGATGCAGCGGATTTATCATCGACGATTTCCACCTGCTCGACACCTGGCATCTTCTTGAGACCCGAGGCCAGCTTCTTGGCAAAATCAACCTGGTAATGCTGGAGATCCTTATCTGCCTTGAATTCTCCTGCCGCGGGAAAAAGTGTGACGGCGATGCTTTTTGCACAACTCCATTTGGCTTGATCTCCGACCTCGAATTCATTAAGGGTCTGGATCGCCTCGGCACTGTGAGCGGAGCTGAAGAGCAGTGCGGAAACGAACATGATGCGAGCGATGATCTTCATGTCACCTCCTTAAATTGGCCCAGCCGTCCCTTCCGCCATCCGGGATATCCATATTCCTTCGTGTTTCGGGGTGTTCGCCACATTATCCTGGTTCATGCCGAAATGCAGGTCTTGGCCCCTGCGGCTCCATGTCGACAATCATCGGGTGTCATGGAGCTACTCCATATGTTTTAGAACCTGCTCTTGCGTATACAAGCTCTTCAACCCAGGATCCTTGATTTTCATATCTGATCATTCCAACACCTGGCGCGTAATGAATGATTTTGACCTTGCCTGAGGGTACCGCCGTCTCTTTTATCTTTATGCAACGATGAAACGTTCCTGCTGGAACTGTGACTGTATCATTAACAGCCAATACCTCAACATTGGCGGTATATGCGTTGGGGATCCCCCAAGACCAGCTATCGCCAAGCTGTGGGCTTATCTTGTTTAGAACGGCAGGTGGTGATAAATCAATTGCCTGGTCAGCGCCCTCGTTAGCCCAGATCCTGAATAGAAGAAGTGAAGAACCATCATAGGCCAACCAGTTTTTTTCTTGATAGTCATCCGGTGACGGTTCTAATCTTTGTTTGATATAGGTCGTCAATCCATATAAGGTCTCAGCCCCGATGATTTCATCATTCCTGTGTTTTCCAGGAACCAGACTGGTATATACCCATTTGTTGCCGACTTGAAGTGGCTCATAACTGGATGTAAAACAGAAAGAAGGGAGTTGGGCATTTTCTGCACTTATCGCGGCACAAATGGTAGCTAAGGTTACCTGACCCCCCGGCCCCTGCGGTATGGTCAGGTTAAGAACCTGATTGGGAGAGCTCCCGGTGATAGTCGCTGCCGCCTGGCTGTCGCTTGCGCCCGTGGCGACAGTTCCTATACTCAGCGTGTTGGCAGGGCCTGCCGGGCCGCTCGGCCCTATAGGTCCCTGCTCGGCTGCCTTGGATTGCATGCTGCCGTCTGGAAAAACCAACCCGTTACCGTCGCCCAATATTCTTAGATTTCCACGGGTCTTGACCCCGTCGGGACCTCCAAAAGCAGAGACCGCAAAGAACAGGGAAATCAACGCAACCTGAAAAAAAATCTTCCTAGACATAACCATTCCTCCTGTTTTGGTTGGTAATGCTTGTCCCTGAACACCAAGCTCCTTGACAGGAAAAGGCGCCAGCTAAAGCTTGGTCAATGTATAGCCTTTAATTGAAATTGTCAACGCCTCGGCTCGCCAAGCCTCCAAATATGGCGGTTACGTTACGGGTGACGGATTGCCTTGACGGAACTTGCTGCGCTGCGCATCTGCTCCGCCAGATTCCACTGCAAAACCGGACCGTTACCGGGAATAATCCACTGGCCTCTTCTGGCACGTTAGTTGCCAATCCCTCTTGTCAAGATGAGCACCGTCGCCTGTTCCGGTAAAGCTATTTTGAGACGGAGCGGCAAGCGTTAACCTCTGGTCCAATACAGCAACCTCGTCAAAAGCGGCAGGTTGTTCCAATGGGACAACCTTATATCCAGACAGTAAAGGAGGTCTAAATGAAACACTCATCCAGGATCGGAATCGTGCTGTTCTCCGTGGCCGTTGCGGCCACCACAATGATCGCGGGGTGTGCCAGCGCCCCGCTGCGCACAGAGGCGTCAACCTCGGGGATTCGCAGCGCAGAGGAGGCCGGCGCGGCCAAAGTGCCGCAAGCCGCGCTTTATTTGCAACTGGCCAAGGAGGAACAGGAAATGGCCAAGGGACTTTTCGCGAAAGGGGAGAACAAGGAGGCCGAGTCGATGCTGTTGCGGGCCGAATCCGACGCCGAGCTGGCTGTCGCGCTTTCGCACGCGGATGCCGAGAAGTCCGAGGCCCTGGCAGCATTGGAGCGTTTACACCAGTTACGCAAAGACAACCAATAACCGAGCCTGACCCCAAAGGAGTTTTCCATGAAAACATCGGCATACTTAATCCTAGCCACATGCGCCGGGCTCTTTGCTGGCTGCGCGACCGCGGTGCCTGGCGAACTCGTCAACGCTCGATCGGCCTACCAGGTGGCCAGCGAAGGGCCTGCGCAGCAGCTCGCGCCGGCGGAGTTACACAAGGCACAGGAGGCGCTTTCCCGGGCGGAACAGTCCTTCCGGAACGAACCCCGCTCCAGCAAAACAAGGGATCTCGCTTATGTTGCCGAGCGCAAGGCCCAGCAGGCCGGAGCCCTCGGCTTCATGGCCGCCGCCAAGGCAAATAAAGACGGTGCCAACACTGATTTCCAGAAAAAGCAATCCGAGATCGTAAGGCAGGGGAAGCAGGACCTGAGCGACTCCGAGAAACGTACCGCCGACGCCCGGGCTGAACTCGACAAGGAGGCCGCGCTCAGGGCAACCAGGGACCAGGCTCACGCCGAGCTTCAGATGCAGCAGGCCCTGATAGCGCAGGGGAAGCAGGAGGCGAACGATGCGGAGAAGCTGGCCGCCCGGACAGAGGCCGAACTCCAGAAGCAAGCTGCGCTCAAAGCCGCCAACGACAAGGCGCATGCCGAAACGCTGAAGCAACAAGCCGACATGCAACAGGCGAAGCTTGAGTTAAGCAACTCCGAGCAGCGGGCAAGCGATGCACTCGCCTCGCTCGCCCTGCTCGCCACGATGAAGGAAGAGGAACGCGGAATAGTCGTCACGCTGACCGGAAGCGTCCTCTTCGGATCCGCCCAGTCGAACCTGATGCCCTCTGCGCGAGTAAAGCTGGACCAGGTGGCGAATGCATTGCTGGCGATTCCGGCGCGCAATATAATCATCGAGGGGCACACCGATTCCCAAGGAACCGATGCAAGCAACCGGGACCTCTCGCAGCGCAGGTCCGACGCGGTGCGCGATTACCTTGTGCAGAAAGGGTACCGAGCCGATCACATCCAGTCGCATGGACGTGGCGAAGGTAGCCCGATCGCGAAAAACGACTCGGCAGAGGGTCGTGCCAACAACCGTCGTGTCGAGATCATCATAGAGCGTGAGCCCAAACCGCAGGCTGGAATTTAGCATCACCTGAACCAGGACCGTGAGGAGGCTCCGTTCTCCCCCTCGCGGTCTTGGTGCGCCTTTACGAAGCGGGCAGCGCATCCTTCGATGCAGCGCTCATCTAAGGCCCCGCCGGCAAGGTGAAATAGAAGGCCGCTCCCCGGTCCACTTCCCCTTCTGCCCAAATCTTGCCGCCGTGGCGCTGGATAATCCGCTGAGCAGTTGCCAACCCTATGCCGATCCCTTCAAAATCGCAGCCGTGCAGGCGCTCGAATGCCTTGAAAAGGTTCTCCTTGTACCTCATGTCGAAACCGGCGCCGTTGTCCCTGACGAAGCAGGCCTGCTCCCCTGAAACCAAAGTCGTGCCGAACTCGATGCGAGCCGGCGTTTTCCTCGAGGTGTACTTCCAGGCGTTTCCCAGCAGGTTTTCAAGCAGTTGACTCAGCAGGTGATGATCGCCCAGTGCCACAATGCCAGGCTGTACGCGTTGTTCCACCTTCCGATGCGGCTCGGTCTCCTCGAACATACGCAAAGTAGCTGCCACCAATTCGCTCAGGTCAACTTCCCCCACCCTGATCTCTGCCCTGGTTACCCGGGACAACTCCAGGAGGTGGTCGATCAACGCACCCATCCTGCCGGATGCGCCCCTGATGCGATCGAGGTAATCGCAGGCCTGGGTTGGGAGAATGCTCCAGTACTCCTCTTTCAATATGGAGCTGAAGCTGTTGATATGGCGCAGGGGTGCACGCAGGTCATGGGAGACCGAGTAGCTGAAGGATTCCTGCTCGCGGATTGCCGCCTGCAGATCGGCCGTCCGCTGGCTTACTCGATGCTCCAGCAGTTCATTGGCCAGCTTCAGCTCGTTCTTACTCCTGAGCAAGTCACCCTGCATCTGCTTTTGTTCGGTGATGTCGCGTGTGAAGGCAAGGAAAGATCCGTTTTCGGGAAGATATGAAACGCTCATTTCCACATCTATAACACCGCCACCTTTGGTGTAGTGGCGTGTCTCAAACCTGTCGTATCCCCGCTCTCTGATCAATGCAACATGAGCAAGAGTCTCAGCGTCATTCTCTACCGCCTCTAAATCGTGTAGGGTTTTAGCGGCTATCTCCTCCAGGCTGTAGCCATGCATGCGGCAACTGGTTTCATTGGCAAAGAGGATGCGGGCCTTGGCGTCGACCAACCAGTAACCGTCCATAGCGGTATTGGTCAAGACTTCATACTGGCGGCTCGCTTGGAGCAGCATCAATTCGGCCTGTTTGCGCTCGGCGATGTCCCAGGTCAGATCGGCAAAAAGCGATACGGTTTGGACGTCTGTTTCGTTATAGTCAACAGCCTTGTTTCCGACCCCCAAGATGGCAACGATCCGCCCATTTCTCTTGACCGGCACCACAAGCTCCCTGATTACCGGCGCATGCCCCTCCGGCAGGCCACGGCGGTGAGGCAAGCTGGCATAGTCGTTATGAATGACTGGTTCCCCCTTCAAGATGCAGTCGATCCAGACGCCTGCCTGCTCTACGCCGTAGTGTCCACCCTTGTCATGCGCACGGCAGAACAGGTTCGCTGTTCCGGTGGACCACTCCTTGAGCAGTACCGCTTGATTATCGTGATCATAAAAGTGATAAAAGCCGATGACGGAGCCGGTGAGTCGTTCCACTTCATCCAAAGCCTCTACCAGGAGTTTTTCGAGGGGATGGGTATTGGCAAACTGCATCAGGTGAATACGGGAGAGATGGATGTCGTTGATCCGTTTCTGTTCTGAGATGTCATGCATGGTAACGAAGACCTGGTACGGTGTGCTTTCGCCTTCCCTGAACAGTGGAATCGCGTTGATGTTCAGCCAGGTAAAGCGTTGTTGCTGCGGGTTATGAAATCCGGCAACGAAATCCCGCACGGGTTGCCCGGTATGAAGCGCGACCATGGCCGGATGCTGCCGTGGAGGGATCTCGGTCCCATTCTCGGCCGTCAGCCTCCCCGGGTCGCAGCCGTTGCGTCCCATGAACGTCTCGCGACTGAGGCCAAACATCGCCAGCGCCGCTGAATTTATATCGACCGGAGAACCGTCCGCCAGTTGATAGAAGGCACCCTGTGCCATATTATCGAACATGACCCGGTACTGGTGTTGAAGATCATCCATTAGAGTTCTCCCTGCCGCCTTAACCGTGCTTTTCTCTTCTACGAAGCCGCTCACTTTCATGCTTGCAGGTTCATTCCACGCAGTTATGCGAATGGGTGGGCCGGGCTCGTAATTTATCCTGATCAGCGCTGATCTTCCGCTATTCAGGTCCCTCCCCCTTTCCCCAACCCTCCGCCCCTTCGCTACCTGAATACCAATCTCTCGATGCTGACGGTTCCTCCCAAGACCCTCAGGCGGCCGTTCAGGGTGGTGCTCCCGATGGGAGCGGCATAGGACGGGTCGTAGCCGCCGCTGAGCGTTACCTTCTTCTCCCCGCTCAGCACAACGTCGGCAGCGAAGTCGATGCCCCAGAGGCGGATCACGTCGGAGTCGCTGCTGGCGTCATAGGCCGCCTGGATCGTGGGGCTGTAGGTCCCGGTGCCGGTGGCTATGTAGGTGGCATGAGCCGTATCGATGCTGAAGGTCGCGGTCGCCGCGCGCTCCGCAGTCATCTCCAGCAGACAGTCGCCGCTGCCGCTGCAGGCGCCGCTCCACCCGCTGAAGAGCGAGAAGTCGCCCGGGTCGGCATGGAGGGTCACGGTCGAGCCGCCGGCGAAACGGGCAGACGCAGCGGCGCCCGTCGACAAGCCGAGAGGGGTGCTGGTGACGCTCCCGGTACCGGCCCCCGCCATGGTGAGGTTCACCGCGTAGTCGGCGGCGAGGACGGTATACCAGGCGCTCTTGACGGCCTCGCGGTTTCCGGCAGCGTCGGTTGAGCAGTACCTGAGGTCGCTTGAGGCGTCGACCGTTATGGCGCCGGCGTACAGGGTGCCGGGGGTGCAACCGGTGCCGAGGCAGTAATTGGTGGCGGCGCAGCCGCTGCCGGCGCCGTCGTCGCAGGCAAGGGTGACGCTGCCGGAAACGACGAAGGTTCCGTCCGCCGGTGACGGGGTTGTGGTCGGCGCCGCCAGTTCGATGCTCCAGCTGGCCAGCGTCGGTACGCTCTGCCAGTTGCCGGCGCTGTCCTTGCCGATGGCGGAGAGCGAGTGGGGCCCTTCGCCGAGGGCGTTCAGGTAAACCGGGACCGGCACTGGCAGCTCAGAGGAGAGGGCGCCGCCGTCGATGGCGTACTTGACCGCTACCACTTCGGCTCCGCCGATGACGAGGGTCGCGCTTGTGACATTGGTTTGGCTGGGCGGGGTGCCGCTGACGGTTGCGGTCGGCCCTGTGGTGTCGACAACCCAGCCTGTGGTGGTCGCTACCGATTGCCATTGGCCGGTGCCGTCCCTGCCCGTCACCGCGACGACGTGGGTCCCCTCGCCGAGGGAACTGAGGCTGATCGGGGTTTCCACGGGGATTTCGACGGAGAAGTCGCCCCCGTCGAGACGATACTTGTAGCTGAGCAGACCGCTCCCCCCCACGGCGATGCCGGCGTCGGTCGCGTTGCTGGGGCTGGCTACACTGCTGACGGTGGCCAGAGGCCAGATCGGGCTGCCGATGCCACGCACCAGGGTCCGCGTCGACCGGTTGCTGCCGGTTCCGTCTCCCAGCTGGCCAGAAGCGTTGGCCCCCCAGCCCCACACCGTGTTGTCGCTTCTCAAGGCGAGGAGGTGATATCTGCCGGCCGCGAGGGAAACGACCCCGGAAAGCTCGGCGACCCCCAGGGGGGTCGCCGACTGCAGGTTCGAGCCATCGCCCAGCTCCCCTGCGGAGTTGTCGCCCCAGCTCCACACGGTCCCGTCGTCCTTCAAGGCTGCGCTGAATATGTCCCCTCCCTTCAGGGAGCCGACCCCCGACAGACCGGCAAGCTGCACGGGGGTGAGGTGGCTGGTCGTCGTGCCGTCGCCGAGCTGGCCGTACCGGTTGTCGCCCCAGCTCCAGACGGTGCCGTCGCTTTTCAGCGCCGCCGCGTGGTACATCGAGGGCGCCAGGGCGACCACATTCGACAGCCCCGGGACTTGCACGGGCCAGGACCGGCCTGCCAGGCTACCGTCGCCCAACTGGCCGCGACTGTTGGCCCCCCATGCCCACGCCGTGCCATCGCCCTTGACGGCGGTGCTGTTATAGTAGCTGGCGGCGACGGCAGTAGCCCCGGAAAGCACCTGGACCGGAACCTTCTTGTTGGTGACCGATCGGTCTCCCAGCTGCCCGTTGGCGTTGTAGCCCCAGGCCCAGACCGTGCCGTCGCTTTTGAGCGCTACGGCATGGTACCTCCCGGCGTCGATGCCGGTCACGCCGGATAGCACTGCCACCTGGACCGGTGTACTCCGCGAGGTGGTGCTGTTATCCCCCAACTGGCCGTAGGGGTTGCCGCCCCAGGCCCAGACCGTGCCGTCCTCCTTGAGAGCGAGGCTGAAGGATGCGCCGGCCGCTATGGCGGTTACGTCGGCAAGCCCCGGCACCGGGGCCGGAAAGGCGTGGGCCGTCCCGGTGCCGTCGCCAAGCTGGCCGTCGCTGTTGGCGCCCCAGGCCCAGACCGTGCCGTCGCTCATGAGGGCGAGGGAGTGCAGGTAACCTGCGGCAACCGCGGTCACCGTGGTCGGGAGCGCGAACCTGACGGTGACTGCGTGATTGCCGGTGATGTTGCCGACGGCGTAGCTGAAGCCGTTGTCCCCGACGGGAACGACGCTTACCGGGGCGCCGTTGTCGAACACGGCGACGAGGTACTCGTCAGCTGCCGGCGTGATGGTGAAGTCCGCCGACCCCCCGTAATCGACCGTGGCTGAGTTCGCAGTTATGGTGCCGGTTCCGGCCACGGTCGACGCCGTCACCGCAAAGCTCTTGAGCGTGAAGCTGGCCGTCGCGCTTTTGGGCGCCGTCATGGTCACCGTGCAGACGGCTCCGGTCACGGAGTCGCAGCCGCTCCACCCGGAGAAGACGGAATCGGCGGAGGGGGAGGGGGCCAGGGTGACCAGCTCTCCGCCCCGGACCGACTCGCTCCCCGAGGCGCTGTAGACGGTGCCGGTGGAGCTGGAGACGGTGCCGTTGCCGTTGCCGCTTTTGGTGTAGCTGAGGGTGCTGTTGCTGCTGATGAAGGTTCCGGTTACGCTCCGGTCGGAGAGCAGGGTGACCGTGCAGTAGAGACCGCTCGTCGTGTCGCAGCCGGTCCACCCGTAGAAGCGGGAGTCGCCGTCCGGGAGCGCCACCAGGGTGACCACGCTGCCGTCAGGGACCATCTCGGAGCCGGAAGCGCCGTAGCCGGTCCCGGTCGAGGCCGAGACCGTGCCGTTTCCCGGGCCGCTCTTGAGGTAGCTGAGCCGGCGGTCCGGCGGCGTGCCGTAGCCGCTCAGGGCTACCTCGGCCGGCGGGGCGCCCCTGGTCGTTGTGGCAACGAGGAGATTGGCTGCCTTGAAGCCGGCACTGTCCGGGGAGAAGGAGATGTCGATGCTGCAGCTTTGCCCCGCGTCGAGGGAAACGGGGAGGGTGCCGCAACTCCCTGGCGAGACGGAGAACATGGCGCTGCTCGCGCCGGATACCGATAGGGCGGAGATGGTCGCCGGCGCCGGGAGCGGATTGGTCAAGGTGAAGGTTCGGGTCGCAGCCGTTGAGCCCGCCTTGACGTCGGGAAAGCGCATGCTGAAGGGAGCGACCTTGAGCCACCCCGGATAGAGGGCCCCCGAATGTTGCGGGTCGTTGCGGAACATCGGCCACTGGTAGGGCCGGGCGCCTCCTTGCTGAGGCAACTCCCACTCGAACAGGAAGCCGCTCTCGCTTTTCACCACCAGGTCCGGCCGGCCATTGCCGTCCACGTCCCCGATGGCGACCGAACTGGCCAGCTGGTTCGCGGGGGAGGCGTATTTCGGAAAGCCCGCTACGGTGGAGCCGTCGGCGCGCAGGCCGAAGAGCTGTCCGTTGCCGGCACCGTCGATCCCGGTCAGCAGGAGCTCCTGATTTCCGTCGCCGTCGATATCGGCGACCGCGGGATAGCAGCCGGCGTTGGATCGCCCCTCCAGAACCTTCGGCCAGCCGGCGAGATAGCTGCCGTCACCCTTGAGCAGATGCACCTCGTTCCAGTTGATCCCGGCGATGGCGACCACTTCCGGACGGCCGTCGCCATCGAGGTCCGCCAGGGCGGGGCCTGCCGGACCCGAGTCGTTGCCGGGGAGCAGTCTGGGCCACCCCGGCAGCACGTTGCCGTTGCGGTCCAGAGCCTTGATGATGTAGGGGTCGGTGGAGTCGCCGTACTGAACCACCACGTCGAGGTAGCCGTCAGCGTCGAGGTCGGCAAGCGCCGCGTTCCATGCCCCCTGCGCATCCGCATCGAAGGCCCACGCACTGACTTGCGTACCGTCACCCCGGAAGGCCCGGAGGTAACCGTCCGCGGAGGCGAAGACCAGTTCCTTGCTGCCGTCGCCGTCGAGATCCCCCACCGTCGGTGGCGCATCACCGCTCCCGACCGTGTATCTGCCGAACACCTTGGGCCACCCCGGAACCGTCTGTCCGCTGCCGTCGACCAGGATGGCGACGTTCTTCTGGTAATTGGGATCGTTCGGGTCGTCAGGGGAGGCGAGTACCGCGATCTTCAGGGCCCCGCCGCCGTCGAAATCGGCGACCACCGGGGAGGAGACCAAGCCGGGACCCCCATTGGAGGCGTCGTATGCTCCGGCGGGGAAGCCTGCGACGGGGGTGAGGTCGGCATGGAAGGCGAAAATGGAGTTGGCGGATGAGTAATACTGCCTGACGGAAACGATGATCTCCTTGCGTCCGTCGCCGTCGAGATCCGCCACTGCGGGGGTTGTGGCTATGCCGGGGAGATCGGCCTTTGCAAAGGAGCCGTCGGGATAAAAGACGTAGAGCGCCGAGGGGTGCGGTCCCTCCGGAGCGGAGTTGGGTGTGTCGGCGACGATGACCTCGTCCCGGCCGTCGCCGTCAAGGTCGGCGATGACGGGGGCATGGGACTCGATCAGGGTGCCTGCGCCGGGCCTATGCTGCAATTCCCTGGGCCAGCCCGGCCGGAGTCCCTCGTTGAACAGGAGGGTCCAGGTCATGGAATCGCTCGCCCCGAGGCCGTCGGTCACCCGGATGGTGAACGGGAAGACCCCGGAAACGGCGGTCACCCCCGAAATCTCGCCGGTTTGGCTGTCGATCCCGATCCCTGTGGGAAGGGTGCCGTTCGGAATGGACCAGGTGAGGGGGGGGATGCCGCCGGAGCCGGGAAAGGTCTGGCTGAAGGGGACGTTTATTCCGGCCGAGGTGACCGAACCGGGAAGCAGGCTGGCGCCGGAGCCAACGGTGGGGGGGGCGCCAATGGTCACGGCGTCGCCGGGGTCGGCGGTTGCCCGTTGTGCAGGCGCCAGCAGCAAGGCTGTGACGGCAAGTTGAATGAAAAAAAGGATAACCGTCTTGGTGCAGGTGATTTTCACGAAGCCTCCAGGTCATTCCAGAAAATAACAGTTCAGCACGAAACCATCCCTTCCGGCTGCAGCTCGTTGTCCTACGGCCTCGTCGCCGTAAAGATCGCCCGCAGCGGCGCCGGGTGCCCTTCAATCGTCTTCTCCGCATCATCCGGATCAAGGAAATCCGCCAGCGACTCAAAGCGCATCCACTCCGTCGAGCGCTGTTCCTCGCGGCTGGTACGGTTGGTGTCGACGCAGGCAATCTCCGTGAACCCGCAGCGCTGCAGCCACAAGGTCATCGCCGCAATCGACGGGAGGAACCAGACATTGCGCATCTTTGCGTAACGAGCTTGCGGCATGAAGATCGTCTCCTGATCCCCTTCGACAATCAGCGTCTCCAGAATCAATTCTCCCCCCGGGCGCAGGAAGCCCTTGAGCTCGAAAAGATGGTCGAGGGGGGAACGACGATGGTAGAGGACCCCCATGGAGAAGACGCTGTCGAAGCAGGCGAGATTGGGGGGGAGATCCTCGATGCCGATGGGGATGACATGATGCTGCGGATCGCAAAGGTAGCGTTGCATCACCTGGAACTGCAGCACCGAAACCAGGAAGGGCTCGATGCCGAGGACGAAGTCGGCGCCGGCGCCGCGCATGCGCCAGCCGTGATAGCCGTTGCCGCAGCCGATATCGAGGACTCTGCGTCCGGCCAGCGGCTGAATGTGCGGCAGAAGGCGCTCCCACTTCCAGTCGGACCGCCACTCGGTATCGATCTCAATGCCGAAGAAATTGTAGGGGCCTTTGCGCCAGGGGTGAAAGGCCTGGAGTCGGGCGATCAGCTCTTCGCGGTTGACTGGGCCGAGATCGGCGCTGGAGCCGATGGTGACATCGTCTTGCAGCGCAANNAGGGGATCGTAGAAGTTCATTTAATCGCGACCAGAGAGGCAAAGTTGAAGCACTGGAACCAAAGATCGGAGCAAGGGAATCCCGCCGCCTGCAGCCGCTCATGATGACAGGCGAGGGTCTCGGGGAGCATCACCTGCTCCAGCGCTGACCGCTTCTGGCTGATCTCGAGATCGCTGTAGCCGTTGGCCCGTTTGAAGTCGTGATGCAGTTCTTCATGAAAGTGCTGCCGCCCCGGCTCGCCAAAGGCGATCTTCTCGGAGAGGATGAGGATGCCGCCCGGTTTGAGCCCCGCATGGATCCGCTGAATCAGCGCCAGACGCTGCGCCGGGGGGATGAACTGCAGGGTGAAGTTGAGGACGACGACCGAGGCGTTCTCAATAGTGACCTCCTGGAGATCGGCACAGATCATGGTCACCGGAACGGTCGGCACAAAATCGCGAGCCAGGAGCTCACGGCCTCGTTCGATCATCGCCGGGGAGTTATCGACAGCAATAATGTCACACTCCGGCTGATTGATCCTCTGGCGCATGGCGAGGCTGACCGCCCCGAGGGAGCAGCCGAGATCATAGCAGTGACTCCCGGCCTGGGCGTATTTCGCGGCGAGGATGCCGATATTGGATATGATCATCCCGTAGCCGGGGACCGAGCGTTGTATCATGTCGGGAAAGACCGCGACGACCCGTTCATCGAATTGAAAATCGATCATTTCCTGCAGGGGCGCAGCATAGATGGCATCTGTTTTTTTGGTCAAGGTCTTCTGGTCCTTTTTAAACCGGCTGTTGTAAACAAGAAAGTGGAAGATAGCCGGTTTGCGGCGGAACATCAACCCCTTGTTGCACAGCCATCAAATCGCAAATGTCAGCACGGACAAACGACCGCACCGGTCAGTCGTGGCAAGCTCACAAATCCTCTTTAGCCATTATTCCCTCTGGGCCAACGGGGCTGAGGGTGACCGGGTTCACCGGTTGTTAGTCGCCGCAGTAATCTGAATATTGGGGCCGGGGGGATTTCGGAATAAGTTGACAAGGATACAGTCGTTGCCGGATTATCTGGACCTTCCCAAGAGGTCCTTTTTTTGTGTCTGAAAAATAAAGCAGGCGACCCCAATTGCCCGGGGTGATCTGTCTTCCCGATGGTTGGCAGCCTTCGGTCTTTTAGAATTTCTGCATGACAAATTGACAAATTGTCGTAAAACGCATATTCTGAAATCTGACAGTGTAGCTCATTTGGAGGTTCACCATGTTGGTAAGCATTGATAAACGGGGAAGCATCAGCCTGCCTTCCGCCGTACGCAAAGATCTCGGGCTGAAGCCCGGCACTTTCCTTGACTTGACAATCCTTGAAGGAGGCAATCTTTCGCTTTCTCCTGTTGCGGTATACCCTACTGTTCGTCTGTCCGATAAGGGACTAGCCAAACTTGGCGAAGCTCGGCAGAGCGGTGTCGAGCAAATGCCCGACTGGTTGCGGAAGGAGATGGTCGATGCCGCAACTGATACCGACTAAACTCTTTATCAAGGACCTGGAGCAGTTTCGCTCCAACAAAGTGCTGCGGAAAAAGATTGCCAAGTCACTCGCCTTGCTGGAAGCCGATCCTCTCCACCCCGGACTCCATCTGGAACGGATCATCAACGATCCGTCCGCCTGGTCCGCACGGGTTGACGGACGCTACCGGCTCTCTCTTGACCCCGGTGGTTATTTTCCAGCCGGTAATCCTGATTGGTCAGCCGAAATCCTGCTCCTCCGCATCCTTGATCACGACGATCTCTACAAATCGCCGAGATGACACGACCTGAAGGGTTATAATGTAAGCCTCGTTCTCGGTACTCGAATTGAACCAAAAGGCACACGCCAAACCTTTCGCTCAGCGTCCCATTTCCCTCCAGAAGTGAGGGGACGCCTTCAGAAGTGAGGGGACGCCTTTGACTTTCTTGAGTTACTTTCCTCTTGTACCCAACAAACTCAAGAAACTCAAAGGCGTCCCCCGGATGTTCCCCAACCTGTTCTCTACTCTACCGCTCGCTGTTACTTGTGCCGCCGCTGGTTAAGCCGCATCTCTGAACGTAGGGTAAGGCTGTATCAGGACTTCCGCCGGTATGCTCAGTCCCTTATGAAGATTACGGATCATTTCCATAGTTAGTGGGCGTTTGCGGTTAAGCACCTCTGATACACGAGCGCGGCTGCCGATATACGGTTCGAGGTCGCGGCGTGTCAGCCCCCGGCTTTCCATGTGGTACAGAATTGCCTCAATCGGATCAGGCATGGCGATACCATAATGCTTTTCTTCATAGGCTTCGACAAGGGTTGTCAACACCTCTAGTCTATCTCCTTCCGGCGTGTCAAGAGCAGCATCGAACAGAAGTTCAATCTCTTTGAGTGCTGCCTCATAGTCAACTTCATTTTTTATAGGCTTGATCTCCATATGATTTCCCCGTTCAAATTGTTGCTGCGTTTATTCTGTCATATTCACGATGGGTTCCTATGAAACGGATGTAAAGTATGCCGTGCACGTACTGCACGACAACGATAAGTCGGTAGTCGTTTCCCTTGATATTGAATATGACGCGATTGTTCGCCAAAAAACTGGCATTGCGGTAAACACTCTTGATATCCGTGGGCGAACCCCATTCGGCATGCTTGGCATCATCGTACCATGCCTGCAGCGGTTGCCGCGCGTCTGGACGCTGCTCCCAGAATTCTCTCAGGGTTTTACGGGATATGATGCGCATGGGGAGGATTATATCTTGCTCCCAATTGGGGATCAAGCCTTTATTTTTTCAAACCCATTTTATGCCTTACGGTCGGGAGTTGACCGGATGGCTTTTCGGCCGGTCCAACTTCATGGTTGGGACTTCGTATACCGTAACAATCTTAAACGCATCTTTTTGCCACCGAAAACGAGCTTATAAGGCTTAAAATTGGGCGAAATTTGAGTTATTTGTCTATGATTGTAAGATTTTAGCTTGGTCCGACCCTGCCCCACTGCAGATTTTGGGGCTGCCCGCTTTCAGGTCAACGTTGGAGAGCTAACCGGCGCGCAGCTTTTTAGCTCGACCGGTTGAGCGCTTGGTTGGACGTGATGCGGCCTCGACTAGTCGGCCACTGGCATACTTGTGAACGATACTGGCAATCAGTGTCTGATAGGGCATGCCTTCTTCGGCCGCCCGCATTTGGATATCTTCCAGATCTCGAGAAGAGAGGCGAATATTGATGCGTTTATCTTTAGTGAGCGTGCCAGCAGCGCTTGAGGCATAACGGGCTATTTCGTCGTCAAGATTGGCCACAGACTTCCACTCTCCGCTCTCATACGATGATAAGATGTCGTCTTCATATTTGTCATCTTCAGGTTTCATCTTTCTACTCATTGCTCTTCCCCTTCGAGATATATCTCTTGGTGGCACTTCGGCTTGGAATGATTGTCTTCAGAAAAATTTCTTCATCTGTTTCAACAAAGGGAACCAGATAGGCGTAACTGCGAATGCGAACAATAAAAATGCGCTGGTTCTGGTACTTCTCCTTATTAGGCTGCTCGACTACATCAAGGAGAGCTCCTTGCGAGATCGCTACCAGCACCTCCTCGAAGGAAACATCACGATCTGCTTTGAGCAGCATGTTCTTGTCTGAGTTCCACTTGATAGGTTTCATTCCGATATGATAACCTCTTGTGTGCCTGTTGTCATCACTATTTCTCGTCCAACGGCTTTGGGGCGTAGCGGCGGAGCGCCAGCGGAGACCGCCACCTGGTTGGTGCCCGCCTATTACTCCACTTTACTAATTCCTTACTTTATTGTTGTGTAGACAGACAGCACTATTGACAGAATGCCGAAAAAAACTGTTCCGTATGGGCCATGGTAGGGCCATGGGCCATGGTAGGGCCAGGCATTGATAAATTGACAACTCGGGGTATGCTTGCGCCATGTCGCGAATGGACCGCATTCACATGCCCGGGGCCGTGTATCACGTTATCCTGAGAGGCAACGACCGTCAGGACGTCTTTGTCGACGACAAGGATCGCTTCCGCTTCTATTCCATCCTGGAGTACGCCTTCCGCCACTTCCCCTTCAGAATCCACGCATTCTGCCTCATGACAAACCATATCCACCTGGAGGCCCAGATCGCAGAGGTTCCGCTTCCCAAAATCATGCAGCGCATCGCCCAGCGCTACACCCAATGGTTCAACTGGAGGCACGGAAGGTCCGGGCACCTGTTCCAGGGGCGCTACAAGGCGATACTCATCGAGGCCGACGAGTACCTGAAGGAGCTTGCCGCCTACATTCACCTCAACCCGGTACGCGCCCGCATCGTCAAGCGTCCGGAGATGTACAGGTGGAGCAGCCACCTGGCCTACCTTGGCAAGACGACCCTCCCCTGGGTCGAGACTGATTTCATCCTTTCGACCTTTTCCTCATCCGACCGAAAGAAAGCCCAAGCCCTGTTCCGCGATTTCGTCGACTCGATGATCGGTCAGGGCCGTAACAAGAGCTTCCATGGCGAGAGGAACATGGACAAAAGACTTCTGGGAGACGATTACTTCGTTTTGGACATTCTGGAAGGGATCGAGGAGGCACCACCCGAGAAGCCCGGTCTGGAGGCAACCATCGAAGCCATTAAGACCATCCTCGGCGAGGACGCCGACCACCTCTTGACAACGCCGGGAAGGGACGCGCGGAGTTTCGAGGCCAGGGCTCTCACGGCATGGGCGGTGTTAGAGTTCTCAAGCGCAACCGTCACCGAACTCGGGAAGTACTGCCACCGGGACCAATCGACCATGTCCTGCGCCGCCCGCAGAATGGAGGAATTGCAAGCGATCCGGCCAGATCTTGCAGCCCAGATGGAACAACTGCGCTCCGCACTCACCCCCGCACCCAAAGCGCCCGTCACTCGCCCACTCCCCCCGGAGGACGCCTCCTGATCTATGAAGTGTCAAATATCCATTGACGACTGCCACGACAACAAAACCTCGCTACCCAAGAGGAAACGGTAGGGCGGAAAGGCACCAGGTAAAGTTGTCAATTTATCAATGCCTGGTCGTTCGCAGTAATGACTGCTTCACATATAGCGGGTTAAAGTCCCGCACGGGGAATTATCCGTACGCCCCGGTAGTTCAAGGGAGCGGCGTCTTGGTAACAAGGGGTCGTGAGTTCCCAATTGGCAAAGCAGTAGGCCGTAACGAAAGTGAACCTACACGTAGCCTCGTCAATTGATCTGAAGATGCCGACCCAGTGACCAGATGGGGAAGGCCGTTGCACATGGGCTCTGAAAACGGAATCGGCTCATGTGATCTTCCGGGGTAGCAGGGTCGGCATGCTGCGGAATATGAGCAGTGCAGTGCTGGAGACCCGCTGCGGTGATGTTGAGGAACATCAACCGGCGCGTATAAGGAAACGAAGTCGCGTCGGGCCGTATCGGGAGTCGGAGGGGTCCATAGTACCGTTCGAGGACTTGGGACAACATAACCCGGTCCGAGGGAAGGGACCCTGCTTTGTTCACGCAACCAAAGAGCGGAGGAGAGGGGATTGCATCCATGCTAACAACCCCGGAATCAATCAGGACGCTTCAGAGGAAGCTCTACCGCAAGGCCAAGCAGGAACCATCCTGCCGCTTCCACGCCTTGTATGACAAGATCTATCGGGGCGACATC
>DNRQ01000196.1:44319-76214 GCA_003499925.1 Geobacter sp. | reverse complement strand
CTTGGTGGTCTCATCACCTATCTGCTTCTTGCGATCTACTGCCGACAGCAACATGGTGAGCCAGTCAGTATCAATCGAGTGAGAGAATTACGCTTCAAGATCGCAAATGAGGCAGCGGAACTACTACATATAAGAAATCAAAGAGCAGGTAAATCGTATAAAGTTAAGCTGTTACGACGAGCGCACCATAGTGCAAAAACTTAACCGGACAACGCTGGGGTCGGGGGGGATTTTACCCAGGTTGCAACGGAGTGCCGACGGCGCTTCAAGGCAAATCCCCCTAAATCCCCCTTTTTCAAAGGGGGACTTCCCGCTGCACTGATGCAGGCTGCAGATAGCACTAATCAGGTTGAAAATTGAGAGCATCAGCGAGGGAGAAAATGTTAGTAACCTGTGAGAAAGCCGGCATCAAGGGATGGATCGTTCAGCGCTCTTCCTTGGCGTTTATCGCGGAGAGATACTCCCCCCTGTTCCAGGTGGTCATGCAGGAAGGGGCTTCGGGGTTCGGTTCGCAACGGTACATCTCGTCACCCGGATAGCCGGTTATCCGCAGGCCGGCCGAACGGAGCAGCGCCTCGACTCCGGCGTGGTTCGCGATCCACCAGTTGGTCGGATCTCCGGTAAAACTGTTCTCTATGAAAGCCATCTTGGGCCAGCCGGGTTCGAGCAGGGCCTTCCGTTCGTTGATGGGATAATCCAGCGGCTCGACGACCTCCCGGCCCGGCAGGGTCATGGTCTGGAAAATCATCAGCCTGGTCGTCTTCTGGGCCACGATATCGAGCGCAAGCAGGGGATAGCGCAGGTGGTAAAACACCCCCATGAACAGGACCAGGTCGAAACTCCCGGCCTCCCGCGCCAGATCGTAAATCTGCATCAGCCTGAAATCGACCCTCTCTTCAAGGCCGTACTGCCGGGCCGCCCAGAGCGCCTGTTGCAGGTAATGGGGATCACAATCGATCCCCACCACGCGGGCGCCCCGCCGCGCCAGCTCGAAGCTGTAAAAGCCCGCGTTGCAGCCGACATCCAGGGCTCGCCAGCCGGTGAGGTCCGCGGGGATGTGCGGGGCGATCTCGCGCCATTTGAAGGTGGGAAAGTCCCCGAGAAAATGATCGGGTGCGGTCTGGCTCCCATCCGGCAGATGCAGGTTGTGGAACCAGGGGGAGAGCTCGCTGATCTTTTGCTCAAGGCCGTTTGTCTTTGGATCGGTCATGCGCACCACCTGACAGGAGTCAGTCCTGAGCCGCAAGGGACGGGCGAACACAAGGTTCGCCCCTGCGCGATCATGGCAACTTGGTAGGGGCGAATCTCGTATTCGCCCGGTCGCCTGGCCAACGGGTGGAGGTTATGTGAAGGTAATAAACTAGATGGCGGCCAGGTAGCTCTCCAATTCCTGCGCCCGTCGTGCGGCTGAGTGCGACTTCAGAGCCCGGTTTCGCGCCAGTTCTCCCAGGGCCCGGCGCTCCCCTTCGGGAAAATCCTGCAGTATGCTGAGCACGTCGGCCGAGCTCGACGCCAGCAATATCTCCTTTCCCGGTACGAAGAACTGCTCCACCCCCGGCCAGTGATCGCTGATGACGGGGACGGCACAGGCCGCCGCCTCAAAGAGCCGCACGCTCGGAGAAAAGCCTGCCTGCTGCATCTGCTTCCTGGTCAGGTTCAGGGTAAAGCGCTGCGAGCAGTAGAAATCGCGGTGGCTTTCCGGGGGGAGATGCTCGATCCGCTGCGCGTTCCCGGGCCATTTGATCTCGGGCGGATACTGGGGGCCTGCGACCACGAAGCGCCCCCGGGGCCAGGAGGCGGCGGGCGCGCAGAGGAGCCGCTCCAGGCCCGGCTGCCGGTCGCTGCTGTAGGTGCCCAGATAGCCGAGATCCCAGGAGTGCGGCTGCTTCAGCGGGAAATGAAGGTCCGGGTCGACGGAACAGTACAGAGGCCGCGCAGCCGGGGAGCCGTAGAGCTGCTCGATCCTTTCCAGAGTCGGCCCGCCGGTAAAGGAGAGATAGAGGCGATAGCGGGGAATCAGGTCGCAAGAGATGTATTTGCAGCTTCCCTGCGCCAGCGCGGCAAGGGTCACCGGCGTGTCGATATCGTAGAACGCTGTGATTCCCTTGGCGTTTTGCGTCACCCAGCTCCCCACCTCGATCCCCTGGTGCACGTAGGAGCCGACCATGACGCAGTCCGCCCCGCAGATCTCGGCTCCGTACCGTTCCAAGAGCTCCGGCAAGGACGAGTAGAGCACCGTGCGGCAGTAGGGCGGAGTCGGGAGATCGCGATTTTGGGCGTACCAGCTGGCATCGCGCTCGAGAAAGAGCACCTCGTGGCCGCGTTTGGCCATCTCGCGCAGCAGGCCGCGATAGGTGGTCGCGTGACCGTTTCCCCAGGAAGAGGTTATCGAGAGCCCGAAGACCACGATCTTCATGGCGTCCCCCCTGCGGCGCCGCTACCCCGAGCTCCTGCCGAGAAGATCGCCTCGAACTGCCGTGCCCGGTGGGCATAGGTGTGCTCGGCCCTGACACGGGTCAGGGCGCGGGATCCCACGGCTGCGGCGACCTGCGGGGTGAGCCGGTCCAGGATCCCTGCCACCTCGTCGCCGCTGGCCGCAACGAAAATCTCCCGCTCCGGCTCGAAGAACTGCTCGATCCCCTCCCATTGGTCGGTGATCATGCAGGCCGCGGCACCCGCCGCCTCGAAGACACGGGTGGCCGGAGAGAAGCCGTTTCTCGCCATGCTGGCGCGGCTTATGTTGAGGATCGCCATGGGACTGCTGTTGAAGACGTTGTGATCCCGGGTCCCCAGGTGCCCCAGGTAGCTCACGTTCGCCGCGCGCGGCTTGTCGTCCCAGCCGCTGCCTGCCAGCAGGAACTTCTTGCCCGGGAGCTCCCCGGCCACCTGGAGAAAGAACTCCTCCACGCGGCTCTCCCTGTCCGGCAGACGGTTGCCCAGGAAGGAGAGATCCGCCTGCAGGCGCGGATCGGGCTGCACCGGAAAATGGGTATCGGGGTCGAGCGCGTTATATACGGGGATGCAGCCCCGGGCTCCGAAGGCGCCATAGGCGCCGACGATCGGATCGCCGCCGCCGTAGGTGAGAACCAGGTCGTATTGCGGGACCAGGCGGCGGAACGGGTCGTGCGGGTTCTTGCCGATCCGCTCCAGGGTGGCGGGGGCATCGACGTCCCAGAAGATGACCTGGGTCTTTTCCCGTTTCAGCAGCAGGACTTCCCGCTCCAAAAGCTCGTCGAAGACTCCAACTCCGCTCGCCTTGACCACCAGGTCGGCACCCCGGGCGGCTTCCAGACAGCGGAGAGCGGCGGATTCCGTGGCAGGATAGACCACCACTTTGGCCCAATCCGGATCGTCCAGGTCCCGGTGCGACTGGCGGTCGTAGGCGTCCGGCTCGTAAAAGGTGACACGGTGTCCCAGCCGGTGCAGGGCCCGCACCAGGCCGCGGTAGTAGGTGGCGGCTCCGTTCCAGTAGGATGAAACGAGGCTTGAGGCGAAGAAGGCGATGGAGAGGGGGGCGGCCATGTCTGGTTCCTTAGCTGATCATTTGACGGGGCATTGCCCATTAAGGCATCTAATTGGTACTAACCTTCCGCAAACTCCCCAAAGCACCCCCTCCCCCTTGATGGGGGAGGGTTGGGGAGAGGGTGAAAAGTCTGCGTGAGCCTCACCCTCCCGTCAAGGGAGGGGAGAAAACCCAGCGGAAGATCGGCGCTGACCGGTTAAGTCAAGAACTGCCTGTGCTGTTCGGTCAAAGGGGGACCTTCCCGGCGACGCCGAGCTCCCGGCAGATCGTCATCAGTTCCTCGATGCGATGGCTGCAGGTGTGCCGCGCCAGGATGGTGCTTCGACCATGGCTAGCCATCTGCCCGGCCCTTTGCGGCTCGTCCAGCAATGACCGCATCAGCTGCTCCATCTCATGCGAGCCTTCGGCAAAGAGAAAGTCCCTGCCCGGGTCGAACAGGCGATCGCTGTCCTCCCACGGCGCCGACAGCAGCGGAATGCCGCAGGCCAGCGCCTCGAAGGGGCGGATGGTGGGGATCCCCGGCAAGGCGGTGACGTAGGGGCGCCGCGGTATGTGCACGGTGAGCCGGTACTTGTTGAACACCTTTGGCACCTCGAAATTGGGGAGCCAGCCGCCGTAACGTATTCCCGCCTGCTCCAGCAGTTTGAGCGCCTTCTCCGGGTAGCGGACCCCGTAGACCATCCCCTTCAGACCGAGCCTTTTTACCGGCTCCACGAAAAACTCGCGGATCTCTTCGCTCCTCTCGTCATCTCCCCAGTTCCCGATCCAGACCACATCCCCCACCTTGGCGACCGGTTCCAGCGGATGGAAGACCCGGACGTCGGCGGCCTCGTGCCAGAGCCAGACCCGGTCCGCCCACCCTTTCTGCAGATAGATGTCCCGGATCTTTTTGCCGTAGGCCAGCACCCCGTCGAAGCCGGAGAGGTCGTAGGCGCGCATGGCGTCGGCATCGGTGACGGAGCGATGATGGGTATCGTGAAACAGGAGGCGGTACTCCCCCTTTTGCTTGCGATGCTCCCCGATCAGTTTTACCAGTTCGTGCTCGTTCCATTCGTGGACCAGGACCAGCTCCGCTCCGCAGAGCAGCCGGTCGAGCTTTATCCCCTCCAGATCGTAGGGGATGCCGCGCAGCCGGGGATAGGCTTTCCGGAAGCGCCCGAGGACGCTCTCCCCTTTCTCCAGCATCTGGTTGGAGAAACTCCAGCCGTTCCTCGGCTCGTAAACGCTCACCCGGTGGCCTCTTTCCAGAAGCTCCGTCACGATGCCGCGCAGAAAGTGCGCGTTGCCGTGATTCCAGTCCGAGACGATCGAGTGGTAGAACATTACGATGCGCATCCGGTCATCCCTTTGCCCGATTGCGGAAGAAGGCATGCAGGCTTAACGCAGAGGCGCGCAGACGCGCAGGCGCGGGGAACACAAAAAGGAAGTGGCGGGCATGCCTGACGCTTAGCCTCATGAACCGTCTTCCCCTCTGCGTCCTTGCGCCTGCGCGCCTTTCGCGTCGAGGCTTTGACCCGTCCCGGTCCGAAATGGGAGGCTGGAGGGGTTGCACCCTAGCCGGCGACCAGCTGGCGGTAGGCGGCGAGGTAGCCAGCCGTCATCTTCGCCGCGCTGAAGCTGCGGCTTCGCGCCAGCGCCTTCTCGCCCAGGCTCGCCAGACGTTCCCGGTCCGCACAGAGGGCGCAAAGCTCATCCTGCAACGCCTCGCCCTGATCCGGGTCGACGAAGACCGCGGCACCTTCCCAGAGCTCGCGCAGGCTCGGGATGTCACCCAGAACCAGGGCGCACCCCGACAGGGCGGCCTCCAGGATGGTCAGGCCGAACGGCTCGTAGCGGGCCGGCAGCGCATAGACCGAGGCGGCGGCGTACCAGGGCGCCAGTGTCTCCGGCGCCAGGAAGCCGAGGCGGTTCACGCCGTCCATGCTGACCGACCCTCCCCCTCCGGGACGGTTCTGCTCGCCGGCCACGTACACGGGCCAGGGGAGGTCGTACGCCGATCGGGCCAGGGCCCCGATGTTCTTGGCGTCGTCCCAGATGCGCCCCACCGAGAGGATGAAATCCTCCTTCCTGCCGGGACGAAACCTGGTGCGGCCGCGCGCGTTGTGGATCACCAGGGCGTTTGGCAGCGGCAGGTAGAGCTTTTCGATCGCCTCCAGCATCGCCGCCGTGGGCGCCACGACCAGGTCGGCTGCGGCAACTCCCTGCAACACGCGTCTGTGGTACTGCTCGAAGCTCGGCGGCGGCTCATCCCGGCGCACCGCCTGCCACCAGGAAAGCATGCAGGAATGGGCCGCCACCAGGCAGGGGGTGCGCCAGGGAAGCGCCGCATGCACGTAGCCGTTCAGGTGCACCAGGTCCGGACGCAGCTCGGCCTCCAGTGCCAGGAGCCAGTTTCCGCTCCGCTCGACGTCCTCCCAGGGGTCGTCCATCCATTCCAGCCGGTAGACGCTCTCGTAGAGGGTCAGGTTCCCCTCGTCGGCTGCCTCGCGCCGCTGCTCCAGCGACAGCGGCTGCCCCATGGTCGCCAGGGAGACCTCGATGCCGTACCCGGCGAGCCCGCGGACCAGTTCCAGCATGTAACTCCAGACGCCGCCGATCGGGTCCGCCGTCATCAGGATGCGACGCGGCAGCGGATCTAGGGCGAGGTGGTCATGAACCTGTGTCAGCGTCGAAGCGATCATGGCTGTTCCCCGGCTGAAACTGCAGATTAGCGCCCGTAGGCGGCGTCCAGAACCGCCGCCACGCGGACCAGGTTGTCCGCCGCCGCATCGAAGCCGCTCCCCCGCTCCCTGAGCTGGCGCGCCCAGGCAACGGCGGCCCTCCCCCCCCAGTCGTCGGGAGGCGCTGCAATGGTCTCGCGCGCCGTGCCGCGGAAGCGCTCGGCGACGAAGTCGTAAAAGGAACCGTCCACGTTCCTGAAGCAGACCCCCCCCTTGGTTCCGTAGAAGCACGATTCGATCACCGCGTCCCGGCCGGCGGAGATGTTCCAGGAGCAGGCGAGCCGGATCACGTTGCCGTTTTCCAGGACCATCGAGACCACGGCGTAATCCTCCACCTTCCCCGAGCCCCCCTTGAGCCTTTCACCGGCCGAATAGATCGAGCTGGAGACGCTCCTGACCCTGGGGAAATCGAAGAACCAGAGTGCCAGGTCGACCAGGTGGCTCCCCAGGTCCATCAGGCAGCCGCCTCCGGAGAGCTCGGCGTCGTAGAACCAGGCCTTGTCGGGGCCGTAGGCATTGTGGAAAACGAGGTCGGCGGCATAGACCTGCCCGATCTCCCCCGAATTCACCAACTGGTGCATCTTCTGGATTCCATCGGTATAACGGTAGGAAAAATCGACGCCTAAAAGGCGGTCGGCGGCGCGGGCGGCATCCACCGCCAGTTGCGCCTCCCGTGCGCTCCTCCCCAACGGCTTCTGGCAGAACACGGCAAGTCCCCGCTCCAGGGCACGCACCGCCTGGGAACAGTGCCCGGCGCTGGGGGTCGCTATCACCACGGCATCGAGCCCCATCTCGAGCAGCGCATCCAGGGAGTCGACGACGACGGCGCCCGGAACAAGCTTTGCCGCCTGCTGCGCGTTTTCGCTCGATACGTCGGCAATCGCCGCAATCTGCCCCTCTTTGCTTTGCCAGATCGCCTGCATCCGGTGCCGGCCGATCCAGCCGGTGCCGAGAAACCCTATCCTCGGGAGCGTCCCCTTTGTCTTCATCCCTTCCCCTCTCCTGATGCTCGATGCGATCAGCGCTCAGGTCCGGCCCTCAATCCTGTGCAAGCTGCAACAGCTCCCCACCCTCCCCCCGCCCCACTGCCGTTAAGTTAAGGATGGTGCTCATCTTCAGCCAATGATGTGCCAGTTGAAAGCCTCCCCCTTGGCAAAGGGGGGAGACAGGCAGGCGTCGCCTTAACTCAACCAGATTAGCGCTGATCTTCCGCTGAAAAAACTCCCTCCCCTTCNNTGAACAGCGGAAGATCAGCGCTAACCAGCTAACTTAATGTCAGTGCCCCCCGTCCCCAAGGCTGCGGCTGACAGGCCAAGGGAGGGGAGCCGGCAGCGGGAGATTACCGGGATCTACCCGGATGGCTCGACGCGGACCATCCCCTTGACGAACCCTTCCGGACGCTGATCCAGCGCCCGGTAGGCCAGCGCCAGATCTTCCAGCCCGAAGCTGTGCGTCACCAGATCGGAGACCGAGAAGAGACCATGCTCCACCGCCGCTATCCCCGCCCTGATCCCTTCCAGATATACCTTGGCCTCGCGCTCGTGGGCGTTGATCACGTCGATCCCCTTCCAGTTCCAGAGCTGGATGTTCACCTGGCGCGCGCCGTCCTGGTGGAAGCCGGCAATGACGATCTTGCCGCGCTCCCGGACCAGTTCCCCCGCAAGATCGAGCGGCCACTGGCAACCGGTCGCCTCTACCACCCGGTCGCACCCCTTTTCTGCGGTGAGCTCCCTGACCCGCTCCATGACACGCTGGTGATCGTCCAGCAGCACCGTCTCATGGGCGCCGTACTTGCGGGCCAGCTCAAGGGAGGAGCCGCGCCGGGAGATCGCGATCACCCGGGCGCCGCGGGCGCAGGCCAGGGCGGTGACGATGGCTCCCAGGAACCCCGCGCCGATGATGGCGACCGTCTGCCCCACCTCGATATCGCTGCGCCGGAAGACGTTCATGGCGCAGCCGACCGCCTCCCCGGGAAAAGGGATGGCGTCGAGGCAGTGGGGAAGCTGCACTACCGCGTCCGCCCGGACCCTGTCGTACTGCGCATAGGCGTTATAGGAGAGAAAGGTGACCCGCTCCCCCACGCGCAGGCCGCTCACCCCGGCGCCTAGCTGCTGCACCCTCCCCCACCCCTCGTGGCCGGGAGCTCCGGGAAGGACCGGATAGCTGAACCAGGGCCTTCCCTGCCAAAGCGGCAGGTTCGAGGCGCAGACCCCGCACCCCTCGATGCGCACCACCACCTCCCCCTTGCCGGGGGTGGGGCGGGGGACCCGGACCACCCCGGCCTGTCCCGGAGAGAGAATAACCGCCGCCTGCATCACGTCACCCATCAGATCGCCTCCACACCCGAAGCGGGATAATTTGGCCGGCCGAAGCCTGCGGCAGGGGGCGCGGCGAGGTGCAGGGAGTCGCTCAGCCAGCCGTAGAGCCTTTTCACCCCGTCCTCCACCGAGTGCCGCGCTGTCCAGCCGGTGGCCCGGTGGAATTTCCTGGTATCGGAGACGTAATACTTCTGGTCACCGGTCCTCCAGTCGTCGCTCGAGATCTCTGGCAGCCCGCCGTGCAGGGAGCGCAGCAGTTCCAGAAGTTCCCAAAGGCTCACCGAGCGCTGGGGCCCTCCGCCGATGTTGAAGGCCTGGCCGGCGATCTGGGGCATGATGAGCCGGGCCCGGCACAAGGCGTCCACCAGATCCTCGACGAAGAGCAGGTCCCGGATCTGGCAGCCGTCGCCGTAGAGGGTGATCGGGTTGTTCTGGAGCGTCCGGATGGCGAAATGGGCCACCCACCCCTGATCCTCGGTGCCGTACTGGTGCGGGCCGTAGATGCAGCTCATGCGGAACACCGCCGCGTTGATGCCGAAGCTGCGGGCGAAATCGAGGACGTACTGATCGGCGCTCCCCTTGGAGCAGCCGTAGGGGCTCAGGAAATCGAGCTGCGTCGCCTCGCCCAGGCCGTTTTCCCGCAACTCGCGGTCCACCGGCTCATAGCGGGAGCCGTTTTTCCGGATGCTGCAACCCTCTATCCCCCCGTACACCTTGTTGGTCGATGTGAACAGCAGCGAGGGGGGGTGCTTTGCCTTGCGGATCGCCTCGAGGAGCGAAAAGGCGCCCAGGGCGTTCACGGCGAAGTCGGCGGCGGGGTTCTCCACGCTGGTGGTCACCGCGACCTGCGCCGCGAAGTGGAAGACGTGCTGGGCCTCGGCCACCGCCTCTGCCAGAAGGACGCTGTTGCGGATGTCGGCGATCCTCACCTCGAGCCTGTCGCCGCAGCTCTCCCGCAGCCAGAGCAGGTTCTTCTCCACCCCCTGCCGGGAGAGGTTGTCGTAGACGATGACACGGCGCCCCTCCTCGACCAGGCGCTTGACCAGGTTGGTGCCGATGAAACCGGCGCCGCCGGTGACCAGGATCGCTCCTTCCCGGCCGGCGCGCCCCGGGCGCAGCCGGCTCCCCGCCCCAGCCACCCGCCTCACTGCCGAGACGCCCCCCTCCTCCAGCAGGCGGTACAAAAGCTTGGGCGCTCCGTCGGCCTTCCGGTAACCGAAGTAGTATTCCCGCTCGTCCAGGTGGAAGCGGTCCACCGCTGCCAGCGCCGGGTCGAGGTCGTCGGCCCCGTACCAGTAGATCCTCTGCGCCGGTGCCTCAAGCAGCTCCAGGAAGACCCTGGTCTGCTTGAACTCGTCGTGCTGCCAGGTCGAGAAACCCGCCTCGGTGACCCAGATCTCGCAGTCGCTTTTCTTTTGGTCCAGCAGCTCCCTCACCATGGAGATGTTTCTCTGCCACCCCTTCCAGGTGTAGTCGAAGATGTCGGGGAAGCCGTGGATGCCGACCGCGTCGATATGCTCCATGACCCCCAGCTCGAACATGCGGCAGAGCCAGTGCCCGTCGATCGGGCTCATGCCGCCCAGCACCGTCTTTTTGCCGCGCTGCCGGGCCCAGTAGGCGGCGCCCCCTATCATCTCCCCGAACTTGGTCCAGTGGGGGTCGAGGGTCCAGTCCCACTCGCTCAGGTTGTTGGGCTCGTTCCAGAGCTCCAGGTATTCGAAATGCTCCCCGAAGCCGGTGATGAAGAGGTCGATGAAATCGGCGTACGCCTTGGGGCGAAGCGGCGGGGACGAGCTCTTCGGCTCGACGCCGATGGAGGGGGGTGTGTAGAGCACGCAGGGGAGGAGTTCCACCTCGCGGGCCAGGCGCGGGATCAGCCATTGGTACCAGGCGGCCCCCCCGGGCGTGTACCAGTCCGCCCAGGAAATGCCGGTCCTGAGGCGCGCCGCCCCGATGCCTTTCATGTCGCAGAGCACCCGCTCCACCCGGTGCTGCTCGCCCGGGCGAAACCACTCCACCAGGCCGAAATGCCCGGGGAGCCCCTCAGCGGAAGGCGCTTTCATAGCGTGAGCCCCCGCAGGGCCAGCTCGGCATGGGCCTCCGACACCCGGTCGACGGCGATCTCCCCCTCCAGCCAGTCGGCAAGCTCGGCGAGCCCCTCGTCGAACCTGACCCGCGGCTGGTACCCCAGATGGGTGCGGGCCGAGGTTATGTCGGCGAAGCAGTGCCGGATATCCCCCGCGCGGTACTGCCCGGTGATCTCCGGCTCGATGCTCCCGCAGTTCAAAAGCGCGGTGAAGCGTTGCAGCACCTCGAGAACGCTCAGCTTGGCGCCGCTTCCTATGTTGAATACCTGCGCCTTTTGCTGGTCCACCTCGAGCGCCAGCCTGCAGGCGGTGACCACGTCGTGGACGCTCACGAAGTCCCTTAGCTGCAGGCCGTCCTCGAAGATGCGCGGGCTGTTGCGGTTCAGCAGACGGGAGGCGAAGATGGCGAGCACCCCGGTATAGGGGTTGGAGAGGGCCTGCCGGGTGCCGTAGACGTTGAAAAACCTGAGCGCCACCACGGGGATGCGGTAGCAGTTGCCGATGATGATCGCCATCCGCTCCTGGTCGTATTTGGAGAGGGCGTACACCGAGGCGAGGGAGGGGACCTTCCCCTCGGGGGTGGCGACCGGGATGAGCCGCTCGCTCTTCTCGTTGCTGGGCTCCCACCTGCCGCACTTCAAATGCTCCACCGGCCGCTGCACCTCGTCGTAGAGGTTCCCTTGGGCGTCGCGGTAGCGCCCTTCCCCGTAGATGCTCATGCTCGAGGCGACGATCAGCTTGCGCTCGCCGGCCGCACGCGCCATCGCCTCCAGAAGCACCGCGCAGCCGCAGTTGTTGACCGAGGTGTACTGCTCGATCTCGTACATGCTCTGTCCCACCCCGACCATGGCGGCCAGATGGAACACCGCCTCGGTCCCCTCCAGCGCCTTCTGCACCGTATCCTCGTCCCGCACGTCACCCTTCACCAGCTCGACCTCGGGATCGAGGTAACGCGCCCTGGTGGCGCCGGCCCCGTGCACCTGTGGAAGCAGGCTGTCCAGCACCCGTACCCGGTAGCCGTGACGCAGAAGCTCGTCTGCCAGATGGGAACCAATGAATCCGGCACCCCCGGTTATGAGAACGCTGCCTGCCATAAATCCCCTGGTGCCACGGGTTTTCCTGCCGGGACCATCTAATTAAAATTAAAACAATCTAAGGTAATAAGGAGCAATATTAGCAGTGCGCCCCAAGCTGTCAATTTTTTTTCGTTAAAAAACTTTGCCTCACTCTCTCTGATCGCTTGGATACGGTAACTTCCTTTAGCACGATCAGGCGCCGCCGTTTTGTCAACCGCCGGGGCGGAAAGCCCTGGTCCCCCTTACTGTCTCGCCTGCCGGTTTAAAAACCGGCAAAACATGCTACCTTAAACCTTAAGGCATGCCAATCCACCCACACCAAGAGGCCATCCATGACTGATCGGCAAAGAAGATATCCCGTAGGGGCCGAGTTGCTGCAGGAGGGGGTCCACTTCCGCATCTGGGCGCCTGACAAGAAGGTGGAGCTGGTTTTCCATGGAGAGGGAGCCGGCGATCCGATCGAGATGACGGCAGAGGAGCAGGGGTACTTTTCGGCGCACTGTCGGGAGGCGGCTGCGGGCACCCTGTACCGCTACCGGCTGGACGGGGGGGAGAGCTATCCCGACCCCGCCTCGCGCTACCAGCCGGAGGGGCCGCACGGCCCGTCCTGCGTGGTCGATCCCTCCTTTGACTGGAGCGACCGGCAGTGGCGAGGGATCGGCCGCGAGGGGCAGGTGATCTATGAGATGCACATCGGCACCTACACCAAGGAAGGGAGCTGGGCCGCCGCCGCCGAGCAGCTCCCCTCGCTGGCGGAGCTGGGGATCACCGTGGTGGAGGTGATGCCGGTGGCGGATTTTCCGGGGAGGTTCGGCTGGGGCTACGACGGCGTGAACCACTTCGCCCCCACCAGGCTCTACGGAGAGCCCGCCGATATGCGCCGCTTCGTGGACCGCGCCCACTCCTTGGGGCTTGGGGTGCTGCTGGACGTGGTGTACAACCACTTCGGCCCGGAGGGGAATTACCTGGAGCGCTTCTCGCTGGATTACTACAGCCCGGAGCAGATGAACGTCTGGGGCAAGGAGATCAATTTCGACGGCAAGAACTGCGGCCCGGTGCGCGACTTCTTCATCGCCAACGGCGCCTACTGGATCGAGGAATATCATCTGGACGGGCTGCGCTTCGATGCCACCCACGCCATGTTCGACAAATCGCCGGAGCATATCCTGGGGTGCATCACGGAGCGGGCCCGGCAGGCGGGCGGCGGACGCAGCGTGCTGATGGTCGCCGAGAACGAGAGCCAGGAGGTGCGCTGCCTGCACCCCAAGGAGCAGGGGGGGTTCGGGATGGACGCGGTCTGGAACGACGATTTCCACCACAGCGTCCACGTGGCGCTCACCGGGTATCACGACGCCTACTATTCCGAGTACTACGGCTCCCCGCAGGAGCTGGTCTCCGGCGCCAAGTGGGGCTACCTGTACCAGGGACAGCGCTATTTCTGGCATGGGAAGCGGCGCGGCACGCCGACCATCGGCATCAGCCCCAGCTGCTTCATCAACTACACGCAAAACCACGACCAGGTCGGCAACTCCGCCTGGGGCATCAGGCTGCACCAGCTGACCAACCCGGCTTCGCTTCGGGCCATGACCGCCCTGCTGCTGCTTTCCCCGCAGACCCCGATGATATTCCAGGGGCAGGAGTTTTCCGCCTCCACCCCCTTTCTCTTCTTCTCGGACCTGAGCCCGGAGATCTCCCGGCAGGTGCACGCGGGGCGCATCGAGTTTCTCAAGCAGTTCACCAATATCGACTCCCCCGAGGTCATCGTGACCATCGACAAGCCGTACAACCTCGACACCTACATCCGCTCCAGGCTGGACCCGGGCGAGCGCGAGCGCAACGGCAAGTGCTACGCGCTGTACCGCGACCTGATCAAGCTGCGGCGCGAGGACCCGGTCTTCAGCGCCGCCTTCTCCTGCCACATCGAAGGCGCGGTGCTGGGAGGGGCCGGTCTGCTGCTGCGCTACTTCCTGGGGGACCAGCAGCGACTTTTGTTGTTCAACCTGGGGCGCGAGATGCACCTGGCTCCCGCCCCCGAACCGATGCTGGCACCGCCGGAGGGGGAGCGCTGGGAGGTGCTTTGGACCAGCGAGCGCATCGAATACGGCGGTTCCGGCACCCCGAAGCTTGAGACCGACAAGTTCTGGCGACTCCAGGGCCATGCCGCAGTGGCATTGATACCGGTACCCAACGGAGATAAAGATGACGACGGTAACGCGAGACATCCCGTTAAATTCTGACGACGAAGGGACCCGGACCCGGCAGCTGCTGGAGCGTGAGTGGCTTGTCACCAACGGCCTGGGGGGATACGCCTCCGGGACCGTCTGCGGCGCCCTGACCCGCCGCTATCACGGGCTGCTGATCGCCGCCTACCCTTCGCCACTGGGGCGCACCCTGGTGCTGAACCGGCTCACCGAGGTGATCAGGTTTCCCGACGGCAGCACCCTCAAGTTCGGGGGCGATCAGAAACAGGGGGGAGCCCTGGAGTTCCACGGCATGGAGTATCTGGCGGGGTTCCACCTGGAAGACGGGCTCCCGGTCTGGCGCTACCAGATGAACGGCACCGTGATCGAGAAAAGGCTCATCCTGGTGCACAGCCAGAACACGGTGCACATCATCTACCGGCTCGTCTCCGGCGCGGAAAAGCTGCGGCTGAAACTCCAGCCGTCGCTCCATTTCCGTCCCCACGACGCGCCGGTGGACCTGAAGGTGGAGGAGCCCTACATCTTCTCCGCGGTGGGGAACCGCTACCAGATCGCCTCGGGGGGCAATCCGCCGCAGCTTCGGCTGGTGATCGAGGGGGGAAGAGGGACCTTCACCCTGGAGGAGAAGCAGACCACCGAGATCTACTACGCCGTGGAGCACGCCCGCGGCTACGATTCCCTGGGGAGCATCTGGAGTCCCGGCTATTTCGCGGTCGATCTGGCCCTCGGCCAGGACGCGGCGCTGACCGCATCGACCGAGAGCTGGGAGACCATCCGCGCCCTCTCCCCCGCCGAGGCCCTGGAGAGGGAAAGGGAGCGGCGCAGGCTGATCCTGGCCGCGGCAGACCCCGGGGCGCGCAGCGGGCTGGCGGCGGAGCTGGTGCTCGCCGCCGACCAGTTCATCATCACCCCGGCGGGAAGGCACGAGGACAGCGTCCGCGCGCGCGCCATGGGGGACGAGATCCGTACCGTGATCGCCGGGTACCACTGGTTCACCGACTGGGGACGCGACACCATGATCTCGCTGGAGGGGCTGACCCTTGCCACCGGCCGCCACACCGAGGCCGGCTGGATCCTGCGCACCTTCGCCCACTACGTGAAGGACGGCCTGATACCGAACCTTTTCCCCGAGGGGCAAAACGACGGGCTGTACCATACCGCCGACGCGAGCCTCTGGTTTTTCCATGCCCTGGGGCGCTACCTGGAGCTGACCGGCGACCGTACCACCCTGCGCCTGATCATGCCGCAGATGCGGCAGATCGTGGACCGGCACCTTGCCGGCACGCATTTTGGCATCGGCGTCGACCCCGCCGACGGCCTGCTCAGGCAGGGTGCCGAAGGGTACCAGTTGACCTGGATGGACGCCAAGGTAGGTGACTGGGTGGTCACCCCCCGGCGCGGCAAGGCGGTCGAGCTGAACGCGCTTTGGTACAACGCCCTGCGTTTTCTGCAGAAGTGGAGCGCCGAGGAGGGGGACCAGGCGTACTCCCAGCAGCTCGGATCCCTGGCCGATCAGAGCTATCGCTCCTTCAACCAGCGCTTCTGGTACCCCGAGGGGGGCTACCTGTACGACATCGTCGACGGCGAGCCGGGCGACGACACCGCCTGCCGTCCCAACCAGATCTTCTCCATCTCGCTCGACCATCCGGTGCTGGATCCCGAAAAGTGGCCTGCCGTGCTCGGCACGGTGCGGGAGCGGCTGCTCACCCCCGTCGGTCTCAGGACCCTGGCGCCGGGCCATCCCGAGTACAAGGCGACCTACAGCGGCGACCTCAGGGCCCGGGACGCGGCGTATCACCAGGGGACCGTCTGGCCCTGGCTGATCGGCCCCTTCGTCGATGCCTGGCTGCGCCTCCACCCGGAGCAGGTCGCCACCGCGCGCGGATTCCTGGAGGGGCTGGTCGAACAGTTGAACGAACAGTGCATAGGCTCCATCAGCGAGATCTTCGACGCGGAGGAGCCCTACCAGCCCAAGGGGTGCGTGGCCCAGGCCTGGAGCGTCGCGGAGATGCTCCGGTGCTGGCTGAAAACCGAGCCGTGAGCCGGGTGAGCAACCTGGACCGGTGAGCAACCAAGTGCCCCCTCCCCTGAATTACCCACACCAACTACAACTTCAAAAGACCGTCGCTTGACATGGAAGCTGAAGGTCTGGGACGCGATTCTTGACTCGTTCAAACCGATGTATGCGAGCGGCAGCTACGTAAGGTGAACAGATACATCCGAGATAGATTGCTTCGTTCATTATACTCGTAATCATTCATGATGCCTGAATCCAAGTAGCTTATAAAATAAGATGGGTTGAAACATCGGTCATTCATTGGAACATATCGGGACTGCATGCTTCAAATGAATTTTCATATCTTATATATACTTTTTGCGTTGCTGAAATAATTGCAAGTCCATATAATCATCTTGTGGTACAGATAGTTAACGCTGTAGAAGGAGGACATTATGGCAACAACATCTGGACGTGGTAGCGGCCATTCACCGGCCAATGTAACGAAAAACCTGAAAGGTATAGATTTCCCCGCAGGGAAACAAGATCTTCTCAAACAGGCCCAGCACCTGAAGGCCGAGCAGATCGTGATCGATGAAATCCAGAGACTGGACGATCGTCAATACAACAGCATGGCCGATGTCATGAAATCCTTCGGTGCAGAGTCGAAAAGTGAGCGTCCATCCTCAAGTCGCTCGTCCACAAGCGAAAGTGGACAGAAGGCAGGACAGAGCAAATCCCACGCTAAACCGACCCATCACCGTTAACAATCCAAAGCCCCCTCTCTTCCGGGAGGGGGCTTTCCCGTTGGAACAACACCGCCGCGAATTCCCGCGCTATCACCCTGCCGCTCAAAATCCCGTTTCAGCATCCGCCGCAGGCAGCACAAAAAAAACCCGCCGGAGCGGGTTTTTTATCTGCACATCATGCGGGCTGAGCTATTTGACAATCAGATCGTTGCGGACCTGTTTCACCCCCTCGACTTTGCGAGCAATATCTCCCGCCATTCGCGCATGCTCTGCCGTGTCGACAAACCCGCTCAGTTGCACCGTGCTTTCATAGGTCTTGACGTTGATCTGGAAGGTTTTCAAAGCCATCTCATCAAATATGGCTGCCTTCACCCTCGTGGTCACGATCGAATCGTCAACATACTGTCCAGCAGTCTCGCGTTTTTCAGGGCTTGCGCACCCAGCGAATGTCGCTAGGAAACCGGCGCAGAGCAGGACTTTCATCAAGCGCTGAAACTTTGCCATGAGCGTTTCTCCTTTGTTGTATTGGAATGTTGCGCCAATAACATTAACCTACACTGATCTTTTTCGGCTGTCAAGCGGCTGCTTTCTCCACAACTGTCGCAATATTGCATTGTTGGCTTTGCCCGCTATACTTGCCCAGTCACCGAAATGGCTGATTATACCTGCAACAGAAGGAGATATCATGAAGCTCGCCACCATCCTATTAGGCCTGCTGGTAATGGTAACGAAGGTGGAGGTATCTCCAGCAGCTGATCAATCGATCTGCAATCCCGGCTCTGCAATATCCTACTACCCGACCGGGCAGCTGAGGTCGTGTCTGCTCAGGGACATGTACTTTGTCAACGGCGTCAAATGCAACCACCTGGCACCCATCGACTTTTACCAACCCGGGATGCTCAAAAGCTGCGTTAGCGCCGACTTTTTCACTTATGAGGGGATCAGATGCAATGAGTTGAGCGAGATCTCTTTCTATCCATCGGGGAAATTGGAAGCCTGCAAGTTGTCAACGCAGGTACAGATCGGGGATACGGTTTGCGCCGAGCAGGAAACGATTCATCTTTTCGAAAACGGAAACCTCAAATCCTGCGGCACGCCCAGGTAAAAAGCGCCTATGGCAATCTGAGTCAACATCGATCTTCCGCTGTTAAATTCGCTCCCACCCCATCCCCACCCCGACCCTCCCCTTGAAGGGGAGGGAGGTTGAGGAGGTTTCTGCAGCGACTGAAGCTACGCTGGCTGCGCCAGGCGCCGCATCACCTGCTGCATGTCGCTCCAGACCTCCCGCTTCAGGGCCGGATTTTCCAGCATCGCATCGGGATGCAGCGTAGGCAGGAGCGGAATTCCCTCCAGATCGTGAAAACGGCCCCGCAGCTTCTCGACCGGCTGGCGGCTTTGAAGCAGCAGTTGAGCCGCCGGCTCTCCGAGCGTCACGACCACCTCCGGCCCGACTGCGGCGATGCGCGCAAGAACCGCTTCACGCGCAGGGCTCCCCGCCCCGCCAGACCCGGCGTTGAAGCTCAGCAAAAAGACGTCGGAGGTGGCAAAGCCCATCGCCTGGATGATCTTTGCCAGCAGTTCACCCGCGGCCCCGGCAAACCCTGCGCCGCTCATCACCAGGAGAAGCCGCGCCAGCGGGTTGCCGACACCCTGGCAATCCTCCGAAAAAGGCAGCTCCGCAAAGCCGAGCTCTTCCACACCGCTCTCCCTCAGCTCCTCAAGATACCCCTTGAGCGAATGCAGCAGCAGCTCCCTCTCTTCGATCTCAACCATACGAAACCCCTTTACTTTTTCCGGGTCATTCACTATGCTCACACACATGTTGATACTTCTTGCAGCAGCCGTGCTGCTCGTTATAGCGATACCCGAGCAGGCGTTCGCCTGGGGTGCCGGAATCCACCTGCAGCTCGGCATGAACGTCCTGTCCAATCTCCAAGCGCTGGAACCCTCGGTCGCCGCCATCATCGGCAGCCATCCCTTCGACTTCCTCTACGGCACCATTGCGGCCGACATCACCTTGGGAAAGAAGTTCACCCATTACCTGCAACACTGCCACCGCTGGCGCATCGGCCACAAAATCCTGGAAAAAGCCGACGAGCCCTCACAGCAGGCCTGCGCCTACGGCTACCTGAGCCACCTGGCTGCGGACTGCATCGCGCACAACTATTTCGTGCCGTACAAGGTGATGCGGAGCTTCTCGTCGCTCACCCTGAAGCACGCCTACTGGGAGATGCGTTTCGAGAATTACGTGGAGAAGGAGATCTGGGATACCGGCAAGAAGGTGGCGCGGGAACACTTCAGCAAGAACGACCAGCTGCTGCGCAAGGTGCTCTCGGACACCATCTTTTCCTTCGCCACCAACAAGCGGATCTTCAACTCGATCCTGCTGGTGAGCCGCCTGGAAAAGTGGCAAAGCATACTGCAGACGCTTTCGGACTCCTCGCGCTACTCATTGGAGGAGAGCGACCGGGACGAGTACATGCAGCTGGCCCAGGAGGCGGTGTTCGATTTCCTCAATCACGACGAGCAGTCACGTTTCTACAAGGCCGACCCGACCGGGGAGAAGGCGCTCGCCGCCGCCGAGGCGGTACGCAAGAACCTGAGGCTTCTGTACCGGAGCGGCAAGATCACCAAGCCGCAGGCCTATGCCGAGCTTGAGTACCTGAAGATGAAGCTGAAGGAGGCAATCTGCCAGCCGGAGCTCTTGCTGCAGATCCTGTCGAAGTGATCACGCCCCGCAGCGCTGCAAGCTGCTCCCTCCCCTTCAAGGGGAGGGTCGGGGTGGGGATGGGGGAGCGCCAGATGGTAGGTCGGGTTAGCGCAGCGTAACCCGACAAACCCGGTCCCGACATCATCCGCACCCTCCACCTTATCGATTGCATGTCGGGTTACGCCCTTCGGGCTAACCCGACCTACGGCACTACGCTACTTGCAGCGAGTTTTGCACACCGCAGGGACGCATGATCATTTCCCCCGGCCCTGTTCCCTGCGCAGTCCCGCCACCCTTTCCAGAATGATCCCTGCCATCTTGTCCTTCCCCATCATCGGCAGTTCCTCGACGCGCCCGTCCCTGAAGAGCAGTTTCGCTATGTTGGTGTCGACGTGGAAGCCGGCCCCCTCCTGGGAGACGTCGTTGGCAACCACCAGGTCGAGGTTCTTCAGGGTGAGCTTCAGGGTGGCATTGGCCACCAGGTCCTCGGTCTCCGCCGCAAACCCGACCAGCACTCGGCCCTCCTTGCGGGTACCGATCTCGGCCAGGATATCGGGATTTTTTTCCAGCTCAATGGCAAGATGGGCGGCCGTCTTCTTCACCTTCATCTGGGCGCGCAACCTGGGGCGGTAATCGGCGACGGCGGCAGCCTTGATGACGATATCGGTCTCCTCAAGCCTGGCCAGCACCGCTTCCCTCATCTCCTCGGCACTCTCCACCCGGATAACGGCGACCCCGAGAGGAGGGGTGATCGCCGTGGGGCCGGTCACCAGGGTCACTTCGGCGCCGCGCAGACGTGCCTGCCGGGCGATGGCGTACCCCATCTTCCCCGAGGAGTGGTTGCTGATGAAGCGGACCGGATCGATCTCCTCGCGGGTGGGACCGGCCGTGACCAGGATCCTCTCCCCGGCAAGCGGCTTCGGGGTGAGTACCGCGACCGCCTCCTCGAGGATCAGCTCGGGGTCCTGCAGCTTCCCCTCCCCTTCATAGCCGCAGGCCAGCATGCCGCAGGCGGGGGGGACGAAGAGGTAGCCGTGCCCCTTCAGGCGCGCCTCGTTCTCACGGTAGATCGGGTTCTGGTACATGTTCACGTTCATGGCGGGGGCGATCAGAACGGGTGCCCTGGTCGCCATGATGGTGGTGCTCAAAAGGTCGTCCGCGATCCCTGCGGCGACCTTGCCGATGAAATTGGCGGTGGCGGGGGCCACGATGAAGAGATCGGCCCGCTCTGCAAGCGAGATGTGGCCGATCTGCTGCTCCGAGATCAGGTTGAAGAGCTCCAGGTGGACCGGCTGCCCGGAGAGGGTCTGGAAGGTGAGCGGCGTCACGAATTCGGTCGCCGCACGGGTCATCACGACATGGACCACGGCACCAGCCTTGGTGAGAAGGCGCAGCAGTTCCACCGCCTTATATACCGCGATCCCTCCGGTGACCCCGAGAACGATCTCCTTGCCTCTCAGCATCACTTCCCCCTAGGCGTTGATGTATGGATTCATGCGTCTCTCCCTGCCGATCGTGCTGGAGGGGCCGTGTCCGGGCCAGACCACCGTCTCGTCGGCAAGCGGCATGAGCTTGGTCTGGATGGAGGCGATCAACTGGTCGTGAGAGCCGCCGGGAAGATCGGTGCGACCTACCGAATCGGCAAACAGGGTGTCTCCGGTGATCACCAGACGTTCGTTCATCAGCAACAGGCAGCACCCTCCCTGGGTGTGGCCGGGGGTATGCAGCACCTCGATGCAGCGCCTGCCGAACTCCAGGCGCATGCCGTCGGTCAGGAAACGCGAAGGTGCCGGCGAATCCTCGACGGTGAGGCCGTACATCTGCCCGCTCCTGGAGGCCTGCGACATGAGGACGACATCGTTTTCGTGGATCAGCAGCTCGGCACCGGTTGCCTCCTGGACCGAGCGGTTGCACCCTACGTGGTCGAAGTGGCCGTGGGTGTTGATGATGTACTTCACCTTGAGGCCGAAGCGGGCGACGGCGGCAAGGATCATCTCGCAATCGGCACCGGGATCGACCACGATCGCCTCATTGCTCTGCTTGTCGCCAAGGATGAAACAGTTCACTCCGAGCGGGCCGACAACTATCGTTTCGATCAACATCGCATTTCCTCCCAGGATCCTTCTGGATCCGCTTAGAACAGGTCGAGATTCTCGTTTTTGAGTGCCGCAAAGGGGCTGTTGCTGAAGGACTTGCGCGCCTCATCCCTGCCGCGCGCTCCCTCCTGCCGGGCCGCCGCAGGTTCCTGCCGCGCGACCGGCACCGGTTCCGGCAGCAGCTCCGCTTCAAGCTCCGGAAACTCCTCGGGGTGCAGCTGCTCCTCACCCTGCAGGCAGTTCTCCTTGAAGAAGTAGCGGTCGTAAAGCCGGTGATAGGAGGTCCAGCGGGAAGGGTTGTCCGGCTCCTTGCGGATGTGGGTCCTGATGCCGTTGATCTTGGAATCGAGGTCATCCAGGTAGTTCAGGATGGTCGCCTCAACCGTCTTCGGGCGTTTGGGCGAGCCGTACTCGTACTGGCCGTGATGCGACAGGAGCATGTGCTTCAGGAGCATGCCGAGCTCGACCGGGAAGCCCGGAAGCGACGAGATCCGCTCCTGCAGCATCTCGACCCCGATGGTGATGTGCCCTATCAGCTTCCCCTCGTCGGTGTAGTCGAAGGAGCGGATGTAGCTCATCTCGCGCACCTTGCCGATGTCGTGCAGAAGCGCCCCGGCGATCAGCAGGTCGCGGTTCAGCCCCTCGTAGAGCGGGGTCATGGCGTCCACCAGCTTCGCCACGGCCAGCGAATGCTCCAAAAGCCCCCCGAGGTAGACGTGGTGCATCCCCTTGGCGGCCGGCGCGACGCGGAACTGCGCCATGAGCTCCGGGTCCCCGAAGAAGGCGATCAGGAGCCTCTTCAGCTCCGGGTCCCTGAGGGAAGAGACCAGCCCCTTCAGCTCCCCGACCATGACGTTTATGTCGCGGTCGGTCTCCGGCAGGAAATCGGCCAGATCGACCTGATCCTCCGGGACCAGCTTCAGCTCGGAGAGGATCAGCTGCATCTTCCCCAGGTAGACGCTTGCCTTGGCGCGCACGGCGAGGAAATCGTTCTTGTCGAACAGGGAGCCGACCTCGTCCGCGTTATCCCAGACCTTGGCGTCGACCTCCCCGCTTTTGTCCATCAGTTTGAGGGTCAGGTACGGCTTGCCGTTTTTCGCCATGGCGAGGATCTTGTCCTTGACCAGGAAGATCCCATCCACCAGGTCCCGATCCTTGATGTCGGCAACGCATTTCGTTTTCAAGTGAAGCTCCTTATCTGCTGCTTTAAGTCCGGAGGCGTCAGGCACCCACGGAACATGGTTGGCTCGTTAGGCTACGGCAAAACTAAAAGGACCAAAAGGACCGAAAGGGCTACAAAGAGTAAAACGAATAAAACGGCAAGAGGACGGTAGCCGCCGGCGATGGTCCGACTTGCCGTGGCTTGGCCTAGCTTACCGCTCCGGCAGCGAGCCTGGCGGCGATGGCGTCCGCTACCCGGATGCCGTCCAGCGCGGCGCTCATGATGCCGCCCGCATACCCCGCCCCTTCGCCGGTCGGGTAGAGCCCCTGATGGCTTACCGACTGCAGGTCGCAGCCGCGCATGATGCGCAGCGGAGCGGAGGTCCTGGTCTCCACGCCGGTCAGGGTCGCCTCGGCGCTCACGAAGCCGCGCATCCGCTTCTCGAAAAACTGGATCCCCTCCCTGAGGGTCGCCACGACGGCCTCCGGCAGCAGGGGCGCCAGATCGCTCTCGGTCACACCGGGGCGGTAGCTGGAGGAGAGCTTCCCCTTCCCCTTCCCCAGGAAGGCGAGCAGGCTTTGAGCCGGGGCCAGGTACCCCCCCCCTCCCGCCCGGAAGGCGCGCCGCTCCAAAAGCCTTTGAAACTCGATCCCCGCCAGCGGGGAGCGGTCCCCGAAATCGGCCGGCCCCACCGTCGCCACCAGGGCGCTGTTCGCGCTGGGCCCGTTGCGCCGGTAGCCGCTCATGCCGTTCACCACCACACCGCCCGGCTCGGAGGCGGCGGCCACCACCACACCGCCCGGACACATGCAGAAGGAGTAGGCGGAGCGCCCGCTCTTCTCGTTGTTGTAGGCCTGGGCGTACTCGGCCGGCGGCAGGCTCGGGTGCGCGTTCTCGCCGTACTGGATCGCGTTTATCAGCGCCTGGGGATGCTCCACGCGAAGCCCTACCGCGAAAGGTTTTTGCTCCAGGGCGACCCCTGCCTGGTGCAGCATGGCGTAGGTGTCGCGTGCGCTGTGGCCCGGCGCCAGCACCAGCGCGTCGCAGTCGCGCTCCGCGTCGTCGTTCACCACTACGGCGCGGACCCTGCCGTTGTCCATCCTGAGGGCGCTGAATCTGCTCTCGAAGCTGATCTCGAACCCCGCCTCGGAGAGCCTCACCCTGATCCCCTTTACCACGCCGCGCAGCAGATCGGTGCCGATGTGCGGCTTGGCCGCGTAGAGTATCTCAGGCGGGGCTCCGAACTTCACCAGCTGTTGCAGCACCCAGGCGCAGTTCGGGTCGTTGACCCGGGTGGTGAGCTTTCCGTCCGAAAAGGTTCCCGCTCCCCCCTCTCCAAACTGCACGTTGCTCTCGGAAAGAAGGGTCCCGTCGCGCCAGAACCGGGAGACGTCCCGGGCGCGCTGGTCCACGTTGCGGCCGCGCTCCAGGATCAGCGCCGTCAGGCCGTACTCGGCGAGCCTCAGCGCCGCAAAAAGCCCGGCGGGCCCCATCCCGACGATGACGATGCCGGAATTCCCGGGGAGTCTCGGGAAGCGGAGCGGCTTTGGCGCTTCGAGCCGCGACAGGTCCCCCCCGGCGGAGAGTTTCGACTCGTCCCTCAGGGCGAACTGCACCGTGTAGACCAGCTTGATGCGCCCCTTCTTCCGGGCGTCCACCCCTTTGCGCACCAGTGTCAGTGAGGTGATCTCGGATTCGCGGACGCCAAGCTTGAGAGCTACCAGCGGGCGCAGTGAAGATTCCTCCTCGCCGGGGTTCAGGGTGAGGTTTCGCAGCAGAAATGGCATGGGAAGTTCCGTCAGGCGGCGCTGTTGCCGCGCCTCTTTCTGTCCAGAAGCTGCTCGACGATGATGACGATATCAAGCGGTGAGGTGGACTTGGGAATGTGCACCTTGGCCCCCATCTCGGGGATCTGGTGCTCGTGCGGGGCTCCCTGGAACATGGAGGTGAGAAGGACGATGACCGGCTCGCGCTCTCCGGCCAGGCGGGCGATCTCCAGGCAGGTGCTCACCCCTCCCATGCGCGGCATGACCAGATCGGAGATCACGGCATCGGGCGCCTCGTCCAGGAAGGCCTGCACCCCCAAAACGCCGTCCCGGGCCGTTACCACCAGAAAGCCCGCATCGGTGAAGGCATCGGAGAGGACCTTCAGGAAGAATTTGTCGTCGTCTACGAGGAGGATCTTTCCCCTGCCAGCTGCTGCCATTTCGACCTCAAAACCTGATGGGATGGGCCATCATACAAAAAAGCAGCCTAAAAGGGAAGGGTAAAGCGCCCGCTCAGCACTTGGGGGTGACCAGCGGCAGACGGACCGAGAAGGTGGTGCCGGAGGAGTCGCTTTTCTCCACCTCTATCTTCCCCTTGTAGGTCTTCACGATGCGCAAAACCACCGAGAGCCCGAGGCCGGTGCCGCGGCTGTTGGTGGTGAAGAAGGGGTCGAAGATATTGGGGAGGTTCTCCGGCGGGATGCCGGGACCGGTGTCGGAGACCTTCAGGTTGATGTAGCAGTCGTCCTGGTCCAGCTGCACCCCCAGCGTCCCGTCCTCGGCCATGACGTGGATGGAGTTCAGGAACAGGTTGGTGAAGATCTGCTCGATCTCCAGCGGGTCCGCCTTGATGGCGGGAGGGATGCGCCGCAAGTCGGTCACCACCTTGATCCTCTTCTGCTTAAGCTGAGGCGTGAACGCCTCCAGGGTGTTCTGCAGGATGCGGTCCACCTGGACCTCGCTGATCTCGAACCTCGGCCTCTTGGAGGCGTCGAGGAGCTTCCCGAGGATGCTGTCGATCCTGTCGACCTCCTTCAGGATCTTCTCCACGTAGTCCAGGCGCTCCGACTCGTCCAGCCCGCTCTTGATGAGCTGCACGAAGAGGGCGATCGAGTTCAGCGGATTCCGGATCTCGTGCGCCATCCCGGCCGAGAGGTACCCCAGGGTCGCCAGCTTTTCCGACTGGACGATCTCGACCTGGGCGCGCCCCAGCGCCTCGCTCTTTTCCTGCACGCGCGCCTCCAGCTCCCGGTTCCAGTCGGCGATCTCGGCCAGAAGGCGCTCGCGCTCGCTCAGAAGCGCCCGGTTCTGCAGCTCGACCGCGCGCAGCTTCAGGACGCTCTCGATGCGCTCGACCATGTCCTGGTTGTTGAACGGCTTCAGTATGTAATCGGAGGCGCCCGCCTTCATGAGCTCGACGGCGATCTCCTCGCTCCCCTTGCCGGTGAACATGATCACGTAGGTCTCGGGGTAGCGCCGCCTGATCTCCTTGAGCGCTGTGAGGCCGTCCATGTTCGGCATCATGTAGTCCAGAAGCACCAGCTCGGGGCGCTCCTTCTCTATGGCCGCCAGCCCGTCCTGGGCGCTCAGCGCGGTAAAGACCTGGTAGCCGCGGTTCTTGAGGATGATGGCGGTCAGGTCCAGGATGACCTTCTCGTCGTCGACGATCAGCACGCGGCCGCGCGGCTGTTTTTCCAAAGTGGTCATAGCTCTTCCTATTTTCTGCAGATGGGGCTGTGGTCGCTCAAATAAAAAAGGGGGCAGCAAACGCTGCCCCGCGGTACATCTCTGCGCGCATCCGACGTTTCAGGGGGGTCACGGGAGTCTCACCGTGACCACCGGAGCCAGCGCCTTTCTCACCACCCGCTCGGCGGTGCTGCCGAAAAGGAGGTGGTCGATGCCGCTTCTCCCCTGGGTCCCCAGCACGATGAAGGAGACCTTCTCCTTTTCCGCCCGTTTCAGGATCTCCTCGTACGGTATCCCTGAGACGATGTCGGTCTCGTAGTCGGTGAAATCGGCGATATGGGTGGCGCAGAATTTCGCCATCATCTTCTGTGCCCCCTGCTCGATCTCCTTCTCCAGGTTCTCGAAGGAGACGTGCGGCACGTAGAAGCCGCGCAGATCGACCGGCTCGTTGATGACGTGCAGGATGATCAGCCGGCTTTTGAACTGCTTGGCCAGGGAGAGCGCGTAGTGGAAGGCGTGCTCCGAACTCTCGGAGAAATCGGTGGCATAGAGAATCTTGTCAAAAGCTGGCATCTGGCCCCCCCGGTCGGCATGAATTGAGTCAGTGGCTGGTTTCCTTGAAGATCTTCTTCAGGATCGATTTGAGCTCGTCGATCTTCACCGGCTTGTTGATGTACTCGAAGGCCCCCAGGTTCATCGCCTCGATGTACGACTCCACCCCGCCGTAGGCCGTGATCATGATCACGTTGCTGCGCGGGTAGCTCCGGTTCAGCTCCTTCAGGAAGGTGATCCCGTTCATCTCCGGCATGTTGATGTCGGTTACGATCAGGTTCACCTCCTGCTCGCGCAGGTAGTTCAGGGCCTCGTAACCGTTGGCAACGCTGTCAACCAGAAACCCCTCCTTGGCCAGCAGACGGGATAGGCCGATGCGCGCGTTCTCCTCGTCATCTACGACCAGTATTCGCTTGGGCTGTTTTGGCAAGATCGGACTCCGATTCATTTATTAAAAAGCGCAACCATGATTCTAACACTGCCCCAACGGCTGTCAAGCCGCGCCACGGTCGCCTGCGGCAAATCTCTTCCTGAGCTTCACCGCGCTCAGGATCAGGTTGGCGATAATCGAGACGAAGTAGATCTCGTCGTCGGAAAAGGTCTTCATGGTGGTGCTGTTCACGTTGATCACGCCGTAGATATCCTGCTTGTCCGCGATCGGGAAGGAGAGCATGGAATTGTACTTCTCCTCCTGCAGTTCCGGAAAGCTCTTGTAGCGCGGGTCCTGGGAGGCGCGGTTCAGGGAGATGTACTGCCTCTGCTTGGCCACGGTCCCGGTGATCCCCTCGCCGAGCCGGATCCGGATCTTTCCGATGAAGGAGGGGTCGAAACCGTAGGTGGCCGCCAGGAGCAGGTCCCCTTCGGACATCAGGTAGATCGAGCAGACGCTCACCTTGAGCTGGTCCGCGATCTTGTTCGCCACACCCTGCAGCACCTCGGGGAGGTCGAAGTCCGAGGATACCAGCATGCTGATCTCCTCGAGCGAGATGATCTCCAGGTGCTCGCGGTTCGCCTTCTGCATGGTGAGCACCATCTTCCCCTTCTCGCTCTCCAGAAAGGGGGTGAAGCCCGCCTTGTGGTAGAAGGGATTCACCGTCTTCACCCGCTCGGTCATGGTGCGGAAGTCCGAGAAGCCGCAACTGCAGCTCATCTTCACCCGGTAGTTGTCCACCCGCTCACTTTTCATAACCCGGCCGCATTTCCGGCAGCGCGCTGCAAGTTGCATGCATCCTTCTCCTTAAGCTTTGGTTTCCTTTGCTATGGGGCCTTCAACTCCACGTGCGCCGGTTTTCCCGGCTCGCCCAGCGCCTTGAGCGGGCGTCCGTTGAACTCCGCCTCCACGGCGCCGCCGTCCCCCAGATCGAGCACGAAAAGTCGCGCCCCCTTCCATTCGATGATGTCCCCGGCCTTCAGGTCGTAGCGCTGCGAGATGCTGTCGTCTATGGTGATGCTGAGCCAGCTGTCCTGGTTGAAGCGCAGCCTGAGGATGATCCCCCCCGCCTGCCTCTCCCCGGCCGGAATGGCCCGGGGCGGGAGTTCGGCCTCGGGTGTGACCCCCCTGGCGCTAGCGGCCGAGGTGAGCTGCGGCAGCACGGGGGGCGCAACCTGAGCCGCGGGGGGGGGCGCCGGCGCGGGGTGAGGTGCCGGCGGCACCGGCTGTTCCGCACGCTCGGGGGTGAGGAAGATGGCGGCAAGAATCACCAGGACCAGCAGCAGCGACGGTATCAGCCACCTCCCGTGCCCGCCCAGCTTCGCCCTCTCCATGATCTCCACCGGGCGCTCCGGCCTGTGCTCCACCTGGGGGCGCGCAACGGGGGGAAGGGTGCTTTCGTACCTCCTGATCACCTCGTCGCCCGAGAGCGCCAGGTAACCGGCGTAGAGACGGAGGAACCCCTTGATGTAGGCGGCGTTCGGGAGCTTGTCGAACTCCCCCTGCTCGATGGCGAGCAGGTAGCTTTTGCTGATCTTGGTCACCCGCGAGGCCTGCTCCAGCTGGAGCCCCCGCGACTCGCGGACACTCTTCAGGTACTCCCCTACCGGGAGTCCCGCCCCTTTTTCTGCATCTGCCTCAGGCACGTTCCCTCACTTGAGCAGGTCCAGGTACTCCCTGGAAAGCTGCCCGATCTCGGAATCCGGAGCGATACGGACCACTTCCTTGAAGGCGCTTCGAGCCGCCCCCGGCTCCTTGAGCTTAACCTTGGCCAGCGCCAGATAGTAATAGGCGTTTGCGTAGGAGCCGTTCAGCTCCAGCGCCTTTTTGTACTCTTCAACGGCCAGTTCCGTCCTGTCCAGGGCAAAGTAGACCCGGCCCAGGTGAATCCTGGTGCGGGGGTCTCCGCCATTCCTGCCGACCGCGCCTCTCAGCACGGCGAGCGCCTGCTGGTACTCCCCCTTGCCCAGGTAGGCGAGCCCCAGGTTGATATGGGCGCCCTCCTGTCCCTGGTAGAAGATGTCATCCTGGACCAGCTTGAACTGGGCGATGGCGTCATCCCACCGCTTCATCTCCAGGTAATTCACCCCCAGGTTGTTGCGCGCCTCGGAATAGCCCGGCTTCAGTTCGAGCGCCACCAGGTACTTGCGCTCGGCGAGGTCGTAGTGACCCTTGCGGAAATAGGTGAGCCCCAAATGGTTCAACAGCGCGGGGTCCTCGGGGGTGAGCTTCTCCGCCTCGGTGAACTCCTGCAGCGCCCCGGTGAAGTTGTTTTCGGCGTAGAACGACTGTCCCATCTGGTAATGGTAGACGAACCGGTTCTTCTGCGCCTCGCTCAGGGCGCAGCCGGAGGCAAAAAGAAGGGTCAAGGCCAGCATGAACGGGATGGGACGGGGCATACACCTCACCTGGGAAACCGGAAACCGACACCTGGAAAAATTAACAGATTAACCCCGCCTTGTCAATGAACGCGGCTTCAGGGTTGGTCATCGCCCTGCGGGGAGCCCTACAGCTCGCCTACCCCCTCGAAGTGGGTCATCCTCTTGAAGCCTCGGTAGCGCGCCTCGATCTCCTGGTAGCTCAGCGTCTTGAGCCGGTCCAGGCTGAAGGCCTCCACGTTGAAGGAGGCCATGACGGAACCGAAGACGATGGCCTGCCGTACCCCCTCCTCGGTCAGGTTTCCCGTGTTGGCAAGATACCCCATGAAGCCGCCTGCGAAGGTGTCGCCGGCGCCGGTCGGGTCGAATACCTCTTCCAGGGGAAAGGCCGGGGCCGCAAAGACGGAGTGGCCGTTAAACATCAGCACCCCGTACTCGCCCCGCTTCACGATCAGGTTCTTCACCCCCATGCCGATGATCGCCTTCGCCGCGCGCACCAGATTGGCTTCGCCGGAAAGCTGGCGCGCCTCCCCCTCGTTGATGATGAAGAAATCGACCCGGCTGATCACCTTTTTGAGCGCCTCGGGTTTCGAGGAGATCCAGAAGTTCATGGTGTCGCAGGCGACCACCCTGGGGTTTTTCACCTGGTTCAGGACCTCCATCTGAAGTTCCGGGTCGATGTTGGCCAGTATCAGGTATTCGGCGTCCGCGTAAGCCTCGGGGATCACCGGCTTGAAGCTCTCGAACACGTTCAGGTGGGTCTCCAGGGTCTGCGCCTCGTTGAGGTCGTAGCCGTAGCGCCCCTTCCAGTGGAAGGTCTCCCCCGGAACCCGTGACAGGCCGGTGAGATCGATGTTTCGGGAGGCGAGGAACCGGGTGTGTTCCTCGGGGAAGTCCTCGCCCACCACGGCGACCAGGTTCACGTCGGTGAAGAAGCTGGCCGAGGTGGAAAAGTAGGTGGCGGAGCCACCCAGCACGCGGTCCCTCTTGCCGAAAGGGGTTTCAACCGAATCAAGGGCGACGGAACCGACGACTAGTATGCTCATGAAAACCTCCGAGAGACAGATTAAAGACAGGTTAAGGTTAAGATTAAGGCAAGCCTTCACCAAGGCAGATCAAGATTAAGATTAAGGCAAGCCTTTTCACTCCCCCCTTTGAAAAAGGGGGGGCGGGGGGGATTTGGCCCAGGGTGCGATATCAAGTGCAGCTGGCGACGAGGGCAAATCCCGTAGACCACCCCTTAAAACCGTTCCTGATCAGTGCTAATCTTCAGCCACTGCCCAAAACCCCCTCCCCTTCAAGGGGAGGGCCGGGGTGGGGATGGGTTTTTCGGCATCAAAGCACCCCATCCCCCTCCTAACCTCCCCCTTGAAGGGGGAGGGACAAACAACTGGCTGAAGATTGTACCTAATCAGGAAACCGTTTGTCCGCATAGTCTGAAAGACGACGCGGCCTCTGCCAAAGGGAGAACTTTCTCCGACCGCTCCGCAATGACTCCAAAGGTACTTCTACAGGTACTTCCCGAGGATCAGCTCCAGGTTCTCCCTGGTTTCCACCGGTATCACCTTGGTGTCGCTGATCACCGCGTACTTGAGTGACTCCGCGCAGGGGCAGCTGCGCTCCCCGGCGATCTGCTGCACGGCGCGCCGGATGATCAGCTTGGCGTTGGCGACGTTCGCCTTGATGATGGCGATGATCGCCTCTACCGAGACGTCGGCGTGGGCGTCATGCCAGCAATCGTAGTCGGTGGATAGGGCGATGACGCCGTAGCAGATTTCCGCCTCGCGGGCGAGCTTCGCCTCGGTCAGGTTGGTCATGCCGATGATGGAGGCGCCGAAGGAGCGGTACAGGTGGGACTCGGCGCGGGTGGAGAAGGCGGGCCCTTCCATGCAGACGTAGGTGCCGCCGCGGTGCACCGTTACCCCCACCTCCCCCGCCGCGCTAAAGAGCGTGGCCGAGAGGTCGGCGCAGACCGGGTCGGCAAACTGGACGTGGGCCACCACGCCGTTTCCGAAGAAGGAGTCCTTGCGAAAGCCGCGGGTGCGGTCTATGAACTGGTCCGGTATCACGATATGCCCCGGGACGATCTCCTCCCTGAGGCTACCGACCGCCGAAACCGAGATGATCCGCGTCACACCGAGCTTCTTCATGCCGTAGATGTTGGCCCGGTAATTCACCTCGCTGGGGGTGAAGCGGTGCCCCTTGCCGTGACGCGGCAGAAAGACCATGCGGACGCCGTCCAGCATCCCGGTGACATACTCGTCGCTCGGCCTGCCAAAGGGGGTGTCGACCGTCACCTGGCTTACTTCGGTCATCCCCTCCATCTCGTACAGCCCGCTGCCGCCGATAACCCCGATTACCTCATTCGTCATCTGGATCCCCCTAGAAGATTAAAATACGTGAAAGGTGAACGGTTAGAATACGTGAAAGGTGAACGGTTAGAAT
>DNRQ01000196.1:0-44151 GCA_003499925.1 Geobacter sp. | reverse complement strand
GGAGATGTCGCTGCCGCGGCTGGACCGGGTGATCACCGTCACGTTCTTGTCCAGCAGGTACTTATGGAACCTGTCGATGGCGTCCTGGCCCGGGCTCTTGAACTCCGAGCTTTCGTGCTCGTTGAACGGGATCAGGTTCACCTTGGAGGGGATATTGCTGATCAGCCGGACCAGCCTCTTCGCATCCTCCAGCGAATCGTTCAGGTCCCGGATCAGCACGTACTCGATGGTGATCCAGCGCCGGGAGGGGAGCGGAAACGCCTTGCAGGCCTCCAGAAGCTCCTTCAAGGGGTAGCTGCGGTTCACCGGCATGATCTGCGAGCGCACCTCGTCGGTGGTGGCATTGAGCGACACCGCCAGGTTCACCGTGACCGCTTTTCCGAGCTCGGCCATCTCGGGCACCAGCCCCGAGGTGGAGACGGTCACCTTGCGGGTGGAGAACTGGAAGCCGTCCGGGTCGGTCAGGATCTGCACGGCGGGGATCACGGCCGATAGGTTGGCCAGCGGCTCCCCCATCCCCATGAAGACGATGTTCCGCACCGGCTCATCGCGCTTCACCGCGCAAACCTGGTTCACGATCTCGGCCGTGGTCAGGTTCCGGGAGAGCCCGAAGCTTCCGGTCAGGCAGAAGGCGCACCCCATGGCGCAGCCGACCTGGCTCGAGATGCAAAGCGTGTTGCGTCCCTCGTCCGGTATCAGCACGCTCTCCACGGCAGCACCGTCCGACAGGCGGAACAGGTACTTCTTGGTGCCGTCCTCGGATGCCTCCACGACCTCCGGTACCAGGTTGCTGATCAGGGCGCTCTCTTCAAGGGTGCTGCGGAACTCCTTGGAGACGTTGGTCATCTCGGAGAAGCTCGTGGCATCCATCTGGTAGAGCCACTTGAAGATCTGCTTGGCCCGGAAGCGTTCCTTTCCCATGCCCGAGATGTATGCCTCGAGCCCTGGCAGCGTCAAATTCTTTATGTCTGTTTTTTCCATGCGTTTTGGATATAAAAAAGCCCTTCTAGCGAAGGGCTCTTTGTTGCCTTGTCCTTTTCCGGATTATACCAGTTCGAGCTGGCTGAAGAAATAGGGGATTTCGAAGGAGGCGGACTCCGGGGAGTCGGAGCCGTGCACCGTGTTCTCCTCGATGCTGACGCCCAGAGCCTTGCGGATGGTCCCTGCTTCGGCGTTGGCGGGGTTGGTGGCGCCCATCAGGCCGCGCCAGGAGAGGATGGCGTCCTCTTTCTCCAAAACGAGCGCGATTACCGGGCCCCTGGACATGAAGCTGCAGAGGTCGCCGAAGAACGGACGCTCAGAATGGACGTAGTAGAACCCTTCAGCCTGGCTCTTGGAGAGACGGATCTTCTTCATCCCCACGATGTTGAAACCGGCTGCTTCTATCATCTCCAGTACCTTGCCCGTCACGTTTCTCTCGACTGCATCAGGCTTTATGATTGCAAATGTTCTTTCCATAGTTTCCTCCAGGCTCATTATAGTAGACGACCGCTTCATATAGCATCCCGGCCCGTTGCTTGTCAAGGCAAATCAGGCCTGCGCGGAAGACGAAAAAAGCCCACAGAGCGATCTGTGGGCTTCTTGAAACAGGGCTCGCCCTGTTTCGAATTACTTGTGCTCAGCCGGAGCTGCCGGAGCAGCAGGAGCCGTAGCGGAAGTCATCGGAGCCTGGGCCGGAGCGGCCGGAGCTGCCGGAGCAGTCTGCTCAGCAGCCGGAGCCGGAGCTTCTTCCTTCTTCTTGCAGCCAGCAGCAAAGGCAAGAGCCAAAGCCAGGCAAAGTGCTAAAGAGATCAGTTTTTTCATTGACGATATCACCTCTTTTCTTTTTAGATTTACCATTACTGCGCCAAGCGCATGGTTTTTTTGTGTCGCAACAAATGGCGAATATACTAGCATTCTTACAGAAGTCAATACTTTTTAAGAGGAATAGTTGCACAATTCACTTAGAATCTTCTCCTGAGCTGCGCAAAAGCGGTGCCCGGCCGGCGGGAACCAGAGCAAATATATTGAAGTTGCGCGCTTTTTTGGCGGCATAGCGCCATTTGACGCAGCGGCTTTGTGGCCTGAATCGGACCAACTGCCGGACCTCTCACCCTCCTGCAGCGCCGCGGTGAGCACCGGTATACGACAAGCTATCCCATCCGGCCAGGAGTTTCCGCGCCTCTGTAAGTAATCAAGCGATGGCGCCGGACGCCACTTGGGCCGGCGACCGAAGGGGGAACTACTGGAGCATCGAGTAAGGTGGCACCGGGATGAACCTTACTAGAAGTCCTTGATAATGGGAAGCAAATAAATGTCTCCTGCAGACGGTTGGCGGCACAATAACTATCCGGCCGCGCGGTTAGCACTTGTAAACCGAAGGCAAATATATTACCTTACCTACATTAAATTCAAAGCCAAACACCATCATCGACATGAGGGGGAGTCGTGAACGAGACGCTCAACAGCAAAGACCGGAAACTCCTTTTAGAGCTGGCCCGTGAAGCCATAACCTCAGCCGTCCTGACCGGCCCACTCCCGGCATCCGAGGTGACTGCGGCAGAGCTGCTCGGGCGGCAGGGATGCTTTGTCACCATCAAACTGAACGGGACGCTCAGGGGGTGCATCGGCAACTTCCATTCGGAGAAGCCGCTCTACCAGCTGGTGCAGGAGATGGCCGTATCGGCTGCGACCCGCGATCCGCGCTTCTACCCGATGAAGGAGGAGGACCTGGACGGCTTCGAGCTGGAGATATCGGTCCTCTCCCCACTTACCAAGATCTCGGGTCCGGAGGAGGTGGTGGTCGGGACTCACGGCCTGTACCTGGAGAAGAACTTCTCCCGTGGCGTGCTGCTGCCTCAGGTAGCGGTCGAGCAGGGGTGGAGCAGGGAAGTCTTCCTGAACCAGACGGCGCTCAAGGCGGGACTCAAGAGGGACGACTGGAAAGAGGGGGCGGACCTCTACGTGTTCACCGCCCAGGTCTTCGGGGAGGACAGCCCGTCGGAGGCGGCTGCCATAAGATAAGGAGAGTTTCCCCTGCCGGCCCGACCATTCACCCTGTTTCGGCTTGATCCACCCGATCGCCCGCGCCATTTTGGCACGGGCGCTTGCATTTCCAGGCGGCCCGCATCGGCCGGCGGGATGACGGCTCCACCAGGGTGACAGCCGGCGCCGAGGGCGGTGCGGCATTCCGGCCGGGCCAAGGCTGAAGGCAAAAAAAAGGGGGGGGGCGCATCCAGCGCCCCCCCCCCCTTCTTTTACTGTCAAAAACTACTACATCTTCCTGCCGCCTTCTGCAGCCCACTTCTCGAGCATGTCGGTGGTGACGGATTTCGGACGCTCGATCGCGTAGCCCAGACCGCGGTCCCAGGTGATGTTCGCCATGCAGCCCAGGGCGCGACCCACGCCGAACAGAACGGTGTAGAAGTCCCACTCCTTGAGGCCGTAGTACCACTGGATCACGCCCGACTGTGCGTCGACGTTCGGCCAGGGGTTCTTGGTCTTGCCGTGCTCGGTGAGAACGCCGGGGGCGGTCTCGAAGATCATGGCGACCAGTTTGAACAGCGGATCGTCCTTGAGGCCCGGGGTCTTCAGGCAGAATTCACGCTGAGCCATGTAGCGCGGGTCGGTCTTCCTGAGTACGGCGTGGCCGTAACCCGGGACAACCTGGCCGGCGTTGAGGGTATCCCAAAGCGCCTTGGTGACGTTCTCTTTGGTCGCCTCGGCGCCGCCGAGCTTCTTCTGGAACTCCATGATCCAGCCGAGCACTTCCTGGTTTGCCAGGCCGTGCAGCGGGCCTGCCAGACCGTTCAGGCCTGCCGAGTAGGCGTAGTACGGATCGGAGAGAGCGGAATGCACGAGGTGCGTGGTGTGGGCCGAAACGTTGCCGGACTCGTGGTCGGAGTGCAGGATGAAGTACATCCTGGCGACGTCCTTGTACTGCTCGCTCTGGCCGATCATGTGGGCGAAGTTGGCACCCATGTCGAGGGTCGGATCGATGGCGATCTGCTTGTCGCCGCGGTACTTGAGGTTGTAGATGAAGGCGGCGAGGACCGGGATACGGGCCACGATGTCGCTGGCATCTTCGTAAACGTACTCCCAGGCGTCCATCTTGTTGAACTTGCCGGAGCTGTAGAAGCCGGCGAACTTGGAGTCCTTCTGCATGGCCAGGATGCCGCAGGAGAGCATCACCATCGGGTGGCTGTCCCTCGGGAGGGCGCGCACGGCCTGGTAGACGTACTCGGGGACTGCCTGGCGGGTCTTGAACTCGGCCTCGACGGCGGTAACCTGCTCTGCGGTCGGGACATCACCGGTCAGCAGGAAGTACCAGAAGGACTCGACGGTCGGATACTCCGAGCCGGCTGCCTTGGGGAGCGCCTCGAAGGTCTCCGGGATGGTCTTGCCCCTAAACCGGATCCCTTCCTGCGGGTCGAGGTAGGAGATGTCGGTGACGAGGCTCCTGATGTCACGGGCGCCGCCGATGCACTGGCCGATGTCCACCTTGTCGATGATCACGGAGCCAAACTCCTTGGTCAGTCGGGTGATGCGGGGGCGGTGGGCTTGAATCTTCTCCAACAGTTTGTCTTTGAGTTGCGTCATGTGTCGGATCTCCTTTTTTGTTGGGGTTAGATACACATTGAAGACTTCACGATCGAATCTGCCACCTGTTCGACACCAGACCGGTCCGAACTGCAGCCTCGGCCGGGGTTGCGCTCTTGGAAAGTATACTGTATACAAAAATTTTTCAAATGTATACCATTGCCTTCCTGCAATTTCAATATAAAAAAATCGCGTTTTAATATTTTGATTACATTTTTTAACGTCCTAGAGAACCACCAGCTCCCGGCATGAGAAGGTGAGCCGCTTAAGCCCCTGTTCGGTAAGGTAAAAGGTATCCTCAATCCCCACCGCCCCCTCCCCGGCAAACACCAGTTTCGGCTCGAAGGCGAACACCATCCCGGGCTCCAGTCTCTCCTCATGAAACCCCCTGGCGATGAACGGGTACTCATCAATCTCGATGCCGATGCCGTGCCCGATGAACGGGACCTGGGAGCCGGCTCCCCCCATGAAGTTCTCGGCGTAGCCAAGCTCTCCGGCCAGCGCGAGGCAGGCGTCGTAGATGCTCCCCCAGGTGGGGCGCCTCTCGGCCAGCTCCATCATGAGCGCCTCGATGCGCAGCATGTCGTCGTAGCCCCGCCGCAACCGGTCCGAGAGCCCTCCTATGGCGAAGATCCTGGTCTGGTCCACCATGTAGCCGTCGAAGCAGCTGGCGAAATCGACCACGATCGGCTCGTTGCGGCCGATCCTGTTGTAGCTCGCCCCGTGACCGAAGGCGGGGGTGAGCCCCATCCCTCCCAGCGGGGTATTGGTACAGGCCGGGGCGGCGGAGTCCGGGCCGGCGAGGATCTGGCCGCAGGCGAGCTCCCCGTTGAAGGCGCGCATCCTGAGATAGCCCTGGTGCCCCTCAAGGCGCGACAGCTGCTCGAGTTCCGCCGCGAGCTCCAGCTCGCTCATCCCCTCCCGTATCACCTGGGCGGCGCGGCGGTACACCTTGTCCGCCTGGTCGGCCGCGTCCTGCAGGATGTGGATCTCGTAGTGGCTCTTGATCATGCGGACCCGCCGGATCAGCGGCGAGGCGTCCAGGAGATGCGCGTCGGGATAAAGGGAGAGGTATTTCCGGTACAGGTTGACCGGCAGGACGTCGAGTTCCAGGCCGATCCTTTTCGGGACCGGATGCCCCTGCCCGGCCATGATGCCCGGGAGGTCGCTCAGCGAGGAGAAGGGTATCACCTGGGCCAGCCCGCTTTCCATGCGGGCGCGCAGGAAATCCCGGCGCACCAGGTAAACGGGATCCCCAGAGGCGGGGACGTAGAGGCAGCCGGTCTGCACGGTACCGGTGAAGTAGAAAAGATCGGCGTTTTGCAGCATGATCACCGCATCGAGACCCGCGCCGGCCATCTCCAGCTGCAGTTTGCGGTAGCGGTATTCCAGTTCGTTCTTCGGCGTGAGCCGCATGTCCCCTCCTGTCCCTTTCCTCATGAATTTTTGTCAGGAAAGGGAGCAGGAAAGATAGCGCACTCTGCGGCGCCCGTCAACAGGCCGGCTCACCGCGCCATCAAGGGAGGGGAAAAGACCGGCGCGAGAATGGTACTGGATCCGCCTCATATTGTCCCCTCCCCCGGAGGGTCCCGGAGGGGGAGGGCTAGGGAGGGGGAGCTCGGTCCGTTCTTCGCAGAAGCCGCTCTCTTCCCCCCTCGCTCTCCTCCCCCCACCGGGGGGAGGAGAGCGAGCGAGTGGCTAGCCAAGTTGAACTTTGTCTCCGACAGGGCGCTACCCCTCCCCCTAGACCGCTCCCTCCAGTTGGAGCTCGCGTATCGCCATCTCGCGCAGCTTGAACTTCTGGATCTTGCCGCTTGCGGTCATCGGGTAGCAGTCGACGAAACGGACGTACCTGGGGATCTTGTAGTTGGCGATCTTGCCGCGGCAGAAATCCTGCACCTGCTCTTCGGTCAGAACGCACCCCCCCTTGAGCACGATGGCCGCCATGACCTGCTCGCCGTACTTGCGGTCCGGGACGCCGTAGACCTGGATGTCCGAGATGTCCGGGTGGGTGTAGAGGAACTCCTCGATCTCGCGCGGGTAGATGTTCTCCCCGCCGCGGATGATCATGTTCTTGATCCTGCCGGTGATCTTGCAGTAGCCGTTTTCGTCCATGACGGCGAGGTCTCCGGTATGGAGCCACCCCTCGGGGTCGATCGCCTTGGCACTCTCCTCCGGCATCTTGTAGTATCCCTTCATCACCAGGTACCCCCGGGTGCAGAGCTCCCCCTGCTTGCCGGGGGGAAGCTCGGCGCCCGTTTCGATGTCGACGATCTTCAGTTCCACGTTGGGGAGCACCTTGCCGACCGTGGAGACCTTCAGTTCCAGGGGATCGTCGGTGCGGGTCTGGGTGATCACCGGAGAGGACTCGGTCTGTCCGTAGGCTATGGTGATCTCGCTTGCGTGCATGTCGCGGATCACCCGGCGCATCACCTCGATGGGGCAGTTGGAGCCGGCCATGATCCCGGTCCGAAGCGAGGTGAGGTCGAAACTGCCGAAGCCGGGATGCTCCAGCTCGGCGATGAACATGGTCGGCACGCCGTGGACCGCGGTGCAGCGCTCCTTTTCGATGGCCTGCAGCACCTTCAGGGGATCGAAGATCTCCACCGGGACCATGGTGGCGCCGTGGGTGACGCACGCCATGACCCCCAGCACGCAGCCGAAGCAGTGGAAGAAGGGGACCGGGATGCAGAGGCGGTCCCGTTCGGTGAAGCGCATGCACTCCCCGATGTTGAAGCCGTTGTTCACCACGTTGAAGTGGGTCAGCATCACCCCTTTGGGAAAGCCCGTGGTGCCGGAGGTGTACTGCATGTTGATCACCTCGTGCGCCGAGAGCCCGCTCTCAACAGCCGAGAGTTCCGCGTCGGAGAGATCCTGCCCCATCTCGACCATCCGGTCGAAGTTGAACATGCCGGCGGGCGCCCCCTCTCCCAGGAAGACCACGTTCTTCAAAAACGGGAGCTTCGCGCTGGCAAGCTCCCCGGGGCTGCCTTGGGCGAGTTCCGGGACCACCTCGGCGACCGTCTCGACATAGTCGGTGTCCTTGAACCCCTGCACCAGGAAGAGCGTACTGGAGTCGGACTGCTTCAAGACATATTCCAGCTCGGCGGATTTATAGCTCGTGTTCACCGTCACCAGAACGGCGCCTATCTTCGCCGTGGCGAACTGAAGCAGCACCCATTCCGGGACGTTATAGGCCCAGATCGAGACGTGGTCACCCTTTTTCACCCCCAGGCGAAGCAGCCCCTTCGCCACCTGGCGGCAGCGCTCGTTGAACTCGCGATAGCTGTAGCGCAATCCCCGCTCGACGTAAACCAGCGCCTCATGATCCGGAAACCTCCCGGCGATATGGTCCAGCAGCGCGCCAACGGTGAAATCGATCTGTTGCGACATAGGTTGTCCCCCCCTGTTTCACATCACCAAACGTTTCGTCATTGAAAAATCAACTGGTTGAAATCAAAGGCATTTATCAATTATCACAGCGTCTGCGGCATGTCAAGATTTATGGGTTCTCAGAGACGGCTCCATCAACCGCTTGACATCCCGTTAAAAGCCTTGTCAACGGAACTCCCTTAATCTATATAATGGAGGCGCGGCTTCGCCCGGCCCGGCGCCGGGTGACGTTGCGGCAGAACCATTGCGGCAGGAGGGTCGGCCATTTTTTTCAAAGAAAAGGGTTGACAGGAATTCTGCCAGCAGTTCCAGCACTTGCACTAACCCTTCGACATCGTTACTGTTTTATTCCAAACAGCGTTACGATAATACTGCATATTTTTTAGGCAATCCGCTAATCTTACCAATATGAAAGCGCTTTTGACGCAGATCCACACTTTATCCACAGCGCTTTCCACAAAGCGTGTGGACCGGGCGGGATTTCCCGGTTTTTCTCTGCAAATACCTGCAGTTAAGCTAAGGGCCGGGCCCGGGCCGGAACCTCATGAGGATTACGGGATGCAAACGGTACTGATTATAGAGGATGAAAAAGACCTGGCAGAATTGATCTCTTTCCACCTGGAAAAGGAGGGCTTCAGGGCGCTGATCGCGGCCGACGGCGTCTCCGGCCTGAACGAGGCGCGCAGCGCCCAGCCCGACCTGATCCTGCTCGACCTGATGCTGCCGGGGATGATGGGGACCGAGCTCTGCAGGCTTTTGAAAGGCGGCGAGCGGACCGCCGCAATTCCGGTCATCATGCTGACCGCCAAGGGGGAGGAGATCGACCGGGTGGTGGGGTTCGAGATGGGGGCCGATGACTACGTGGTGAAACCGTTCTCGACCCGGGAGCTGATGCTGCGGGTGCGGGCGGTGCTCAGAAGAAGCGCCGAGCAGGCGCCGAAGGGGGCCACCATCTCCCTGGGGGTCCTGGAGATCGACACCGAGCGGCATCTGGTCAGGGTTTCGGGAGACGAGGTGCTGCTCACCTCGACGGAATACAAGCTCCTGATGAACCTGGCAGAGAGGACCGGCCGGGTGCAGAGCAGGGAACTGCTGCTGCAAAACGTCTGGGGCTATAACTATTTCGGCGACAGCCGCACCGTCGATACCCACCTGACCAGGCTGCGCACCAAGCTCGGTGCCGCGGGCGACATGATCAAGACGGTGCGCGGCTTCGGTTACAAGATGGAACAGCCATGACCAGGAGCTTCCGCTGGAGATTGATGGCCTCCTACCTGCTGCTGGTGCTGATTCTCGGTGCCGGGCTCTACGGCTACCTCTCCATCAACCTGGAGCATTCCATGACCTCCGGGAGCCTGGCACACCTGCAGGACGAGGCGCGCGTCGCCTCGCTGATGGCATCCAAGGAGATCCGGGAGCTGAGAAAGGACGCCCCCGCCCTGACCGCGTCGCTTTCCAGGGCGATCCGGGCCAGGGTCAGCGTCATTGCCGGCAACGGCGAGGTGGTGGCAGACTCGGAGCTGGCAGCGACTGAACTGGCAAAGCTGGAAAACCACGGCAATCGGCCGGAGGTACGGCAGGCATTGAAAGACGGCATGGGTAGCGCGATCCGCTATTCCGCCACCCTGCAAACGGACATGCTCTATGTTGCGGCACCGTTCGGAGGCGATGCGGTGATCCGGCTGGCGCTGCCGCTGTCGGGCCTCGAACTGGCGAAGCAGCGGCTTCAGAGGAGCCTGGCGGCCGCCCTGGCCGTGGGGGTGCTGGCATCGCTGCTGCTCTCCTACATCCTCTCCAACGTGATCTCCCGCAACCTGAGAACCATGGCAGCCGGCGCGGCCCGCATCGGACGGGGGGAGTTCGGCACCCGGATACCGGTACTGAGTTCCGATGAGCTCGGGGAGCTCGCCCAGGTCATGAACGATATGACGGAGAGGATCGAGCAGCAGCTGGAGCGGATCTCCTCCGAGAAAAACCGGCTCGACGTGATCCTGAAGGGGATGGGCGAGGGGGTGATGGTGACCGACCAAAGCGGGGTGATCACCCTGGTGAACCCCGCTTTCTGCGCCATGTTCGGCACCGGAGCCCAAGTGCAGGGGAGGCAGCTTCTGGAGATCAGCCGTCATCCCGATCTCTACGCGGCCTGCCGCGAGGTGCTCTCCGAGCGGCACGAGCGGCGCCAGGAGATCCACCTTCCCGGCGGGCAGGCAACCCTGGTGCACTGGGTACCTCTGATAGAAGGAGTGGCGCTGCGCGGCGTGGTCGCGGTCTTCCACGACATCACCGCCCTGAAGCAGGTGGAGAGGATCCGCCGCGATTTCGTGGCCAACGTCTCTCATGAACTGAGGACGCCTATCACCGTGATCAAGGGATACACGGAGACGCTCCTCTCCGGCGACCTGGCGGACGACCCGCAGCGCAGGGAGCGTTTTTTGGGGATCATCCAGAATCACGCGGAGCGGCTCTCCAGCCTGGTGCGGGACCTTCTGACCCTCTCCGAGCTGGAATCCGGGGAGGTCGGGATGCAGCCGCAAAACCTCCAGCTGGAAGACGCGGTCAGGCAGGCGTTGCTGCTCGTGGGGCAGAGGGGGGAGGATAAGGGGATCACCATGGAGTGGCTCGGCGCAACTGGCGCGGGCTCGGTACGAGCGGACCGCAGCCGGCTGGACCAGGTCCTGATAAACCTGCTGGACAACGCGGTCAAGTACAGCGGCCAGGGAGGGAAGGTCACCGTCGAGGCGGCCGAGGCAGGCGAGATGGTGCGGGTCTGCGTGCGGGACAGCGGCATCGGCATCCCGAGCAAGGATCTGCCGCGCCTGTTCGAGCGTTTCTACCGGGTGGACGAGGCGAGAAGCCGCGACCGCGGCGGTACCGGGCTTGGGCTCTCCATCGTGAAGCACATCGTGCAGGCGCACGGCGGCAGCGTCCATGTCGAGAGCACGCCCGGCAAGGGGTCGGCGTTCTGCTTCACCCTGCCGAAGGGAGCGGCGTAAGAAAGCGATAGCCAAATTTGATGAGGATCGAGGCCGGCGCGGTTATCAAGTGATATCCGCGCCGGTTTTTTGCGGCCGAAGGGCGACAGGCGGCGCATTCCCCCCTCTCCATGAACCGAAACGACTTTATCTTCTCCATAATTCTACTTTGTCACATTACCACCTTGCCCCCATCCCCACCCTAACCCTCCCCTTGAAGGGGAGGGGATTTTAAGGCTCCTCCCNNGTGCTGTAATCTGACAAAGTAGAAATAAGCGGCAGCGACTTTATCTTCTCCATCAACGGCAGCGACTTTACCTTCTCCAGAAACGGCAGCGACTCCCCCCCCTCCCTTGATGGGAGGGGGGGGAGGGTGAAGCTTATGCGAGCTTTTCACCCTCTCCCCAACCCTCTCCCATCAAGGGAGAGGGGGCTTTTGCAGCTGCACGAAACTAGCACTGACCTTAACTTAACCCGATTAGCGCTGATCTTCCGCCGTTCAGGTTCCTCCCCCTTCAAGGGGGAGGTCAGGAGGGGATGGGGGATGATTTTGCGCCGGAACTACCCCATCCCCACCCCACCCTCCCCTTGAAGGGGAGGGAGTTTTTGCCGCGGAAGATCGGCACCAATCAGGTAACTTAATGGCAGTGGGGGCTGGGGGAGGGTGCCGGCTGCCCCGGCGAAATCGACGGTTCCGGCCAGCGCGCGGCCCCAGAGCGGCGCCGTCACATTCTGATATAATCTGTCGGTTCACCAAAACTTACCGAAACCGTAACAGGATCGTAACATTCGGCAGGCATCTTGTGATGCAGGTCACGATCTCGTGATGCAGATCTGTTTCTCAAAGATAAGGAGAGCACCCATGTTGAAGAACATCCGGAAAACCTTGCTGGCCCTGATAGCGCTGGCAACCTTTACTGCGGCGGCGAGCGCGCAGGCGGAGATCCTGATCAACGGAGCCGGCGCCACCTTCCCCTTCCCGCTCTATTCCAAATGGTTCTCGGAGTATGCCAAGATCGACCCGAGCGTCAAGTTCAACTATCAGTCGATAGGCTCCGGCGGCGGCATCAAGCAGATCACGGCGCAGACCGTGGACTTCGGCGCGAGCGACAAGTTTCTGAGCGACCAGGAACTGGCGGCGGCACCCGGCAAGCTGCTCCACATTCCTACGGTGATGGGTGCGGTCGTGGTGACCTACAACCTCCCCGGCGTGGCCAAGGGCGTGAAACTCACCCCCGAAGTGCTGGCGCAGATCTACCAGGGGAAGATCACCTCCTGGAACGACCCCAGAATCGTCAAGGAGAACGCTGCGCTGAAACTCCCCAACAAGCCGATCATCGTGGTGCACAGGTCCGACGGCAGCGGCACCACCAGCATCTTCACCGACTACCTGAGCGCTGTGAGCCCCGAGTGGGCCAAGAATGTCGGCAAGGGGGCTTCGGTCAAGTGGCCGGTCGGTCTGGGCGGCAAGGGGAACGAGGGGGTGGCCGGGCAGATCAAGACGACCCCCTTTACCATCGGTTACGTGGAACTGGCCTATGCCTTCGAAAACAAGCTCCCCTACGCCTTCATCAAGAACAGCGCCGGGCACTTCGTGGAACCCTCCATCGACTCGACCTCCGCGGCCGCAGCCGGTGCCAGCAGGTCGATGCCGGCGGACTACCGGATCTCGCTGGTGAACCAGCCGGGCAAAAACGCCTACCCGATTGTCGGCTTCACCTGGCTCCTCGTGTACCAGGAGCAAAAAGACAAGGTGAAGGGGAAGAAACTGGTCGAGTTCCTGAACTGGGAGCTTAGGCAGGGGCAGAAGATGGCGGCAAAGATGCTCTACGCCCCGCTTCCGGCAAACGTGGCCAAGATGGTCGAGAAGACCATCAAGACCATCAAGTAATAGCGGTTTGCTTGTTGACTTAAAGTAGGGGCGGATAACCCATCCGCCCCTTACTTGCGCCCCTACGGTGAACACGCCTGAAACCGGAATGAAATCCCACATTGAGGTAGCTCAAGTGCAGCAAGATGACGTATCAACCATTTCCGCGCCGGACCCGGAGAGGATTTTGCAGACTGCAACTAAAACCAATAATATCGAGACGGTAAAGAAGCTAAACGGCGATCTGCTGTTTCGGTACCTGACCACCTGCTTCGCCTTCAGCATTTTCGCGATCCTGGCGCTCATGATCGTCGAGATGACCAGCGAGAGCATGCCGTCGATCAAGGCGTTCGGCTGGAAGTTCATCAGCTCCAGCGACTGGGACGCGGTGCAGGAGGTGTTCGGGGCACTCCCCTACCTCTACGGATCGGTGGTATCATCCGTCCTCGCCCTGCTGCTCGCCACCCCCTTGAGCATCGGTGCCGCCGTCTTCATTACCGAAATCGCTCCCAAGCGCCTGGGGGGTATCATCGCACCGCTGGTCGAACTGCTGGCGGCGATCCCCTCGGTGATCTACGGCCTTTGGGGTGTGGTGGTCATGGCGCCCTGGCTCCAGTCCACGATCCAGCCCTTCCTGATCGAGCACTTCGGCTTTCTTCCCCTGTTCGAGGGCGCCCCGTACGGGGTGAGCATGCTCGCCGCGGTCTTCATCCTGATGATCATGGTGGTGCCGATCATCACCTCCATCACCAGGGAGGTGCTCCTCGCCGTGCCGCAAAGCCAGAAGGAGGCAGCCATTGCCCTGGGCGCCACCCGTTGGGAGATGATCAAGATGGCGATCCTCCCCTACGGCAAATCAGGCATCCTCGGGGCCGCCATCCTCGGGCTGGGGCGCGCCATCGGAGAGACCATGGCGGTCACCATGGTGATCGGCAACGCGCCGAACATCTCGATGTCGCTGCTCTCCCCCGCCTACACCATGCCGAGCGTCATCGCCAACGAGTTTGCCGAGACCACCTCGAAGCTGCACGCTTCCGCCCTGATGGAGATAGGGCTCATCCTTATGGTGGTTACCCTGATCATCAACGCCATGGCGAGGCTTCTCATCTGGAGCGTCACCAAGGGTACCGGCGGAGGTACGGTATGATGCAGAGCATGGCCTTTCGCAAGGCGAAGAACTACCTGATGACCTTCCTGATGCTGGCGGCGACCGCGGCGGTCCTGATTCCGCTCGGGCTGATCTTCTACCACATCGTGAAGATGGGGGTGAGTTCGCTCTCCCTGGACTTCTTCATCCATATCCCGAAGCCGACCGGCGAGGCGGGCGGCGGCATGGCGAACGGCATGGCCGGCTCGCTCATCATGATCGGCATGGCCTCACTGATCGGCCTCCCCATCGGGATCTTCGGCGCCATTTACCTGGCGGAGTACGGCGGAAGCAAGGTCTCCACGTCGATAAGATTTGCGGCCGACGTCCTGTCAGGCACCCCTTCCATCATCACGGGTATGGTCGCCTACACCCTGCTGGTCGTACCGATGAAAGGGTTTTCCGCCCTGGCCGGATCAGTGGCGCTTGCCATGATCATGATCCCGATCGTGCTGCGCACCACCGAGGAGCAGTTGAAGATGGTCCCGGGGTCGCTGCGCGAGGCATCGCTCGCCCTGGGCGTGCCGCTTTGGCGCACCAGCCTGAAGGTGACGCTCAGAAGCGCCCTGTCCGGGGTGCTGACCGGCATCCTGCTGGCTATCGCGAGGGTCGCGGGCGAGACCGCGCCGCTTTTGTTCACCGCCTTGGGCAATTCGTTCTGGAGCAAGAAGGTCACCGAACCGATGGCGGCGATCCCGCTGCAGATCTTCAACTTCGCCATCGCGCCCTATGAGGACTGGCACAGGCTTGCCTGGGCGGGCGCCCTGGTTCTCGTCTCCATGATGTTCTGCCTGAGCCTGACGGCCCGCTATTTCGGCAGGAGCAGGCATAGCGAATAAAGCAGGACACGGTGCCTCATCGCTACACGGCAGAGCGCATAAAAACAATGGCGATTAACCGGTGCCATCGAACCCGAAACTAGAACCGCGAAACGCGAAATTTAAAGAGGTTTGCATGACCAGCAAGGTACAACTGGAAGAGGTGAACATACATTTCGGCAAGAACCATGCGGTGAAAGACATCAGCATGGATTTTCCGGAAAACAGCGTCACCGCCATCATAGGCCCGTCGGGATGCGGCAAGTCTACGCTGCTTCGCTCCATCAACAGGATGCACGACCTGGTCCCCTCGGCACGGGTCACCGGCAAGATCCTGCTGGACGACGGCGACATCTACAACAGGACGGTCGATCCGGTCTCGATACGGCGCCGCGTCGGCATGGTGTTCCAGAAACCGAACCCTTTCCCGGCCATGTCGATCTACGATAACGTGGTGGCCGGCTACAAGCTGAACGGCCGCATGTCGAGGTCCGAGGCGGACGAGATCGTGGAGAGCTGCCTGAAGCGGGTGGCACTTTGGGACGAGGTGAAGGACCGCCTGAAGACCAACGCCATGACCCTCTCGGGAGGGCAGCAGCAGAGGCTCTGCATCGCGCGCACCATCGCCGTAAAGCCCGAGGTGATCCTGATGGACGAGCCTGCCTCCGCGCTCGACCCGATCTCCACCCTGAAGATCGAGGAACTGATCGAGGAGCTGAAGGAGCGATACACCATCATCATCGTCACTCACAACATGCAGCAGGCGGCCCGCGTCTCCGACTACACGGCCTTTCTGTACCTGGGTGAGTTGATCGAATGCGGCGAGACCAAGAAGATCTTCACCACGCCGGAGCAAAAGCAGACAGAGGATTACATCACGGGACGCTTCGGCTAACCTCGTTTCGCCCAAGACAAAAATATCGAGCAGATTTGTTGGAGTCATGTTAATTTGGACTCGCCTCACGTTACCTGGCGTCTCTGCGCCTTTGCGGCTTGCGTGACGGGAACTCTTCATCTGACTCTGGCAACCGGCTCTCGAAGGAACAAGCTGGCCAGCAGGTCGCTATCATAAGAATATGTCCGGGAGATCAACCTATGGAGAGAGAGCATTTCAGCAAGCAGTTCGACACGGAACTGAACGAGATAAGGGAAAAACTCCTGGAAATGGGAGGTAAAGTTGAGCTGATGATCGGCAACGCCATGCAGTCCCTGGTCGAGCGGGATACCGAGTTGGCCGAGCGGACCATTGCCTTCGACCACGAGATTAATCAGCTGGAGATGGAGATCGACGAGCGATGCCTGGAGGTTCTGGCCCGGCGTCAGCCGGCGGCGCGCGACCTGCGCTTCATCACCCTGGCGCTCAAGATCGTCACCGACCTGGAGCGGATCGGCGACCAGTGCGCCAACATCGCCAAGAGGTCGAAGGAGCTGAACCTGGAGCCTTCCCTGAAGCCGTACATCGACCTCCCCCGCATGGCGCAGGCGGCCTCCGACATGGTGAAGGAAGCGCTGGACGCCTTCGTGCGCGGCGACGACGCCCTGGCGATCAAGGTCTGCCAGGACGATCAGGTGGTTGATGACCTGAACGAGCAGATCCAGCGGGAACTGCTCACCTTCATGATGGGGGATCCGAGCACCATAAGCCGCGCCATCAAGATCAACCACGTCTCCAAGTGCCTGGAGCGGATCGCCGACCACGCCACCAACGTGGCCGAAATGGTGATCTTCATGGTGAAGGGGAAGGACATCCGGCACACCATCGCCTGAGCCATCCCGGAACAGTGGTAGCAGATCAAATCAAATCAAAAAGGGGCCACCTCGGTGCGCCCCTTTTGTTTACCTGATTAGCGATGATCTTCCGCTGTACGTCCATCCCCCTTCAAGGGGGAGGACAGGAGGGGGATGGAGTGTGCTCAGACGCAGACTCTACCCCATCCCCACCCCGACCCTCCCCTTGAAGGGGAGGGAGAGTTGTTGGTAGCGGAAGATTCACATCACTTCGTGGCAACTCCCTCACCCCTGCCCCTCTCCCGGAGGGCGAGGGGTTCTTTAAAGGCTGGGCCGATGCCGGCTGTCCGACACCACATTTCAAACCGTCTTGCGCCAACTCACCCTCTCCCTCCGGGAGCACTGCNNCTTAATGGCAGTGGGGTGGGGGGGCGGGTGAGGCTGGTACGAGCTTTTCACCCTCTCCCCAGCCCTCTCCCATCAAGGGAGAGGGGGCTTGTGCGGCATGCGGGAAATTAGCACTGACCTTAACTTAACGGCAGTGCCCTCCGGGAGAGGGTGATGAGTACCAATCAGGTTTCTCATTGGCCCCCGCTGCGGCTCAGGGCTGGCTGGCCCAGCCGCTTGTCCGCGGCTGCAGACAATATGCATATGGTAATCTTCATATCTATATGTTATGATCCCATCCGCAAAAGATGTCACATGAAGGGGAACCATCACCAAGGAGGGAACGGGAAATGAAACGGTTTATCATGGCAGCAGTTATCGGAGCGGCATCCCTGTCCGCGTTCACGGCATCGACCGGCAGCGCGGCCGCAGCGGAGCAAGTGGTCGAAGCAGGCGAGGTAACCAACGAGCAAATGGTGCAGTACTACAGCAAGGGAGCGTTCGGCAAAACCATCTGGGTCATAGACAGCCGTCCGGCCAACAAGTACAACACCGGCCACCTACCGGGGGCAATCAGCCTCCCCCTCGATGTGCTCAAGAAGGATCCCGCGACGGTCGAGAAACTGGCGATCCCCAAAACCGGCAAGGTGATTTTTTACTGTGCAGGAAGAGAGTGCACCCTTTCCGTCGATTCCGCTCGACTCTTCAAGGAGCTGGGCTATCCGGATTCGCTGGTGTATCGCAACGGAGTGCCCGGTTGGAACCAGAAGATGCAGCCGCTCTTGGCCGAAGAGCCGTTCCTCAAGAAGGGGAACGTGATCCTGATCGACACGGCGGTCGGCAAGGAGACCGTTGTCACGGCATCCAACAAAACCATTCAGATTTCCCTCGACGACCTGAAGGGGGATAAGGGGAAATCGCTCCTCGCCGCCCTGTCGAAAAATGCCCCGCTGGTAGTTATCGGGCGGGGCGAAATGGATAGCGTCAACTCCGTGCTGGAAGAGCTCCGCGACCTCGAATTTCGCAGACTCTCCTACTTTCCCTTGACTGCGTGGAAGGAGCAGTTGGCAGTCGCCCCTCCCCTCACCAAGGTGACCTGGGCTCATGTCTACGGGCCGGGACAGGTATCACCCAAGGCATTTGAAGCGGCAGTAGCTTCCGGGCAGTACATCCTGGACGTGCGTCCCGCCGCCGATTACGCCAGAGGGCATTTCAAGGGGGCGGTGAACATCCCTATCGAAGAGATGGAAAAGGAATACGTCAAGGTCCGAAAGGAGGGAGAGGTGTTCATCAGCTGCGCCACCGGGGCCAAGAGTCAGAAGGCATATGACATATTAAGCCGCAAGGGATACAGCAACCTGAGCTATCTCGATGCAGAGGTTTCCTGCAAGGGAGAGCTCTGCAGCATCAAGGAGTAGGAGCGACTTCACCCCCTGTCCTCTCCCGTCAAGGGCGGGGAGAGGGGGTGGGCACGGGCGCATGATTATTCCCCCTGCTCCCGCCCAAAAGGCCCCTTCCGCGTTACACGCCGTTGACCACGTTCTGCGGCGCTCCCGCGAGCCAGGCAGCGATGTTGCGGGCCGTGGTCGCCATCAGCCTGCGTCTGGCCGCCAGGGTGGCCCAGGCGACGTGCGGCGTGATGATGCAGTTTCTTGCGGTCAGAAGCGGGCTGTCGGAGGGAATCGGCTCCTGAACGGAGACGTCCAGCGCAGCACCCGCGATGGTCCCGCTGTTCAGGGCATCGGCCAGATCCTGCTCCTTTACCAGTGCACCCCTGGAGGTGTTGACGATAAGGGCGTGGGAGGGCATCAGCCCCAGGAGTGCTCGGTTCACCACCCCCTCATTCTGCGCCGTCAGCGGGCAGTGCAGGGAGACCACATCGGCCTTTTGGAAAAGCTCCTCCAGCGGGAGCCACTGGACCGGTATGCCGTCGGGGGCGGTGCGCTGCCTGGGATTGTGCGCGAGGATATCCATCCCGATGGCATGGGCGATGCTGGCCACCCTCCCCCCGATCCGCCCAAGCCCCACTATACCCAAGGATTTGCCGGAGAGCTCGGTCAAAGGCTCCGCGACCAGGGTGAAATCCAGGCAGCGCGACCATGCGCCCCGCTTTACCGCGGCATCGTAGAGCGCCACCCGGTTGGTCAGTTCCAGAAGCAGCGCGATGGCGTGCTGCGCCACGGAATCGCTGCCGTACTCGGGCACGTTAACTACCGGGATGCCGAGCTGGGCCGACTTCTCCAGATCCACCACGTTGTAACCGGTGGCGAGCACGCAGATGAGCCTCAGCTCGGGAAGCTCCGAGAGCGTCCGGGCGGAAAGCCGGGTCTTGTTGGTGAGCACGATCTGCGCGCCCGCACAACGCTCGGCGATCAGCTCGTCGGGGGTCCGATCGTGGACGACCAGTTCCCCGAAACGTGCCACTTCGTCCCAAGGGTTGTCCCCGGGGTTCAGCGTGTAGCCGTCAAGGACGACGATTTTCATAATGCCCCCTTTCGACCTAATCCAACGTTCTCTGCCACAAAAAGGCACAAAATGCACAAAATGAAGTTCCTCTTTAACAGCCTCACCTGGATTTAACGGACCACCGCACCGCCGGAGACTACGAACTTCACGGCCTCCTCCACGGTCATGCCGCTGTCATGCACTTCCGACTCCGGGAAGAAGAGCGCGAAACCCGAAGTGGGGTTGGGCATGGTCGGGATATAGACCACGATCAGCTTCTCGCCGTCGCGCTCCACCTCCGAGGTGACGAATCCTACGGCCCGTACGCCGGCCCTGGGCCACTCCACGAAGACCGCCCTCCGGTAGGAGCTCTTCCCCTCCTTGAACACCTGGGTCAGCTGTTTGCTGGAGCTGTAGATCGAGTTGACCAGCGGGATCCTGGAGACCAGGGCGTCCCACCATCTGATGAGCCGGGTTCCCATCACGTTGGTGGCGAGCAACCCGGAGAGGTAGATGACGACGAAGCCGGTGAGCATTCCGAGGCCGGGAATGTGGGACTGCCTGTGGATGAAGACGCTCAAAAGCGAGTCAAGGTACGAGCCGAGGATGCCGTCGGCGAAGTTGAACAGGAACTTCAGGATGAATATGGTTATACCGATCGGTACCACCACGAAAAGGCCGGTGATGAACCTCCCCTTCAGGTGCTTGACAAATGCCTCCATTGCCCCTCCTCTGCGATGTTCGAATGCGTTATGCTGCCTCAGAGCAGGCGCAAAGTCAACGATTACCCGCCCGGCGCCGCTCTCCTGTGAACACTGCCCAGTTAAGTACGGGTTCGGGGGTGGTTGTGGTGCTGATATTCCGCTGCAAAAGCTCCCTCCCCTTCAAGGGGAGGGAGGATGGGGGATCACTGCCGTTAAGTTAAGGAGCTGACGTGTAGGGTGGGCCCCGCCCACCAAACCTCAACCGACGGTGGGCTAGGCCCACCCTACGTGATCTGCTTGGCGCCACCTGTCAACTTAATGGCAGGGGGGGTGGGATGGGGTAGAGTTTCCGAGCGATAGCAGTTGACAACGGGGCGCGCAAAACTTACATTACCTGATTGCTGCATTTCCACCCGATATCCCTTTAAAAGGCCCGGCACATGACCAGAAAACGTATCGCCATCGCGGCTGCCGTCTCCCTTGCAATTATCTTCCTGCTCCTCGTCCCGATACTCGACAAGGTTGGCAGAGCCGCCAGAAGCGATGCGGAATACCTGCGCATGTTCCAGGAGGTGGTCGGCATCATCAAGAAGAGCCACGTGGACCAGGTCGACGACAAGAAGCTCATGACCGGCGCCATCAACGGGATGCTGGCGGCACTCGACCCGCACAGCACCTACCTGCCGGCAACGGACTACGCCGAGATGAAGGTCCACATGGCCGGCGCCTTCGGCGGCCTCGGCATAGAGCTCGGCTCGCGGGAAGGAAAGCTCATGGTGAACGCCCCCATTGAGGACACCCCGGCCTTCAGGGCGGGGATACTCGCCGGGGACCATATCTGGAGGATCGACGGCAAGCCGACCCGCGGGGTCTCCATGAACGACTGCGTAAGCCGGATGCGCGGCACGCCCGGCACCTCGGTGACGCTGGGCATCCTGAGGGAGGGGGCTGCGGCACCGCTCTCCTTCCGGCTGGTAAGGGCGGTGATCAAGACCAAGAGCCTCAAGGCAAGACTTTTGGAACCGGGATACGGCTACGTGAAGATCGCGGAATTCCAGGAGCGCACCGGTGAGGACTTCGAGCGGGCTCTGAAGACGCTCGCCGCGGATAACGGCGCCCCGCTCTCCGGGCTGATCCTGGACCTGCGCTACAACCCGGGCGGGCTCGTGGACCAGGCGTTCCGGGTGGCCGACCGCTTCATCGGGGAGGGGCTCTCCAACGGGCTGATCGTCACGACCAAGGGACGCGATCCCTCGTCGGAGCGGAGCATGACCGCCATAATCGGCCAGAAAGAGCCGCGCTATCCGATGGTCGTGCTGATAAACGGCGGCAGCGCCAGCGCCTCCGAAATCGTGGCGGGTGCGCTCCAGGACCACAAAAGGGCCGTCATCATGGGGACCCAGAGCTTCGGCAAGGGGAGCGTGCAATCTGTGATGAACCTTGCCAACGGCGACGGGCTCAAGCTCACCACCGCCCGCTACTATACGCCCAGCGGCCGCTCGATCCAGGCAAAAGGGATCACCCCGGACATTGAGGTCGAGTTCGTCAAGAAGCCCGCCGCAACCGCCAAGGAGAAAATGCCCGAGATCCGGGAGCAGGACCTGGACGGTCATATGGAGGGAGAACCCGCCCCGACGGTGCCCCCAAAGTACCACCAGGACGACATGAACCAGATGCCCCCTTTGAAACCCAACCATCTCAAGGCCCCAGGGAACCACAAGGACGCAGGGGATCCCAAGGAGAGCGGGGACGGCAGGGATCCGAAGGACCCCAAGGAGAGTAAAGAGGCCAAGGAGCAGGAGATGCTGCAAAGGGATAATCAGCTCGCCCGGGCGCTCGACCTTTTAAAGGGTGTCAACCTGCTGAGCGCGGGCGGGAAGCGTTGACCCGGGACCGGGTTTCGATGAAGTTCGGCAAGCGGCATAACCTGCTCGTGATACTCGGGGCGACCGCGTCGGGGAAGACCAGACTCGGGGTGGAGCTCGCCAGGAGGCTGCAGGGCGAAATCATCTCCGCAGACTCCCGCCAGGTCTACCGCGGCATGGATATCGGCACCGGGAAGGACCTGCACGAGTACCAGGGGATCCCCTACCACCTGATCGACGTGGCTCCCCCGGGCCGCGAATTCAACCTCTTCGAGTTCCAGCGTCTCTTCCTGGCCTCCTTCTCCGAGATCTCCAGCCGCGGCCCCCTGCCGGTCCTGGTCGGGGGGAGCGGCATGTATCTCGACTGCGTGCTACGGGGCTATCGTCTGACCGAGGTCCCGGAAAACCCCGGGCTGCGCTGCGAGCTTGCCTCGCTTTCCATGGACGAGATGTCGCACCGGCTGACCCTGGCCAACCCGAAACTCCACAACCGCACCGACCTGACGGAGCGCGCCCGGCTGACACGGGCGATCGAGATCGCCGAGTTCCAGGGGGAAGAAAGCGAGCCGTGGCCAGAGATTGCGGCGCTCACCCTCGGCATCAGGTGGGAGCGCGGCGCCCTGAGGGAGCGCATCACCAACAGGCTGAAGGAGCGCCTGGCGGCCGGGATGATCGAGGAGGTGGAGCGGTTGCACGCCCTGGGGACATCGTGGGATCAGCTGGAATTCTACGGGCTGGAATACCGGTACCTGGCGCGTCATCTGAAGGGGGAGCTGTCGCGAAACGACATGTTCCAGAAGCTGAACAGCGCCATCCACGACTTCGCCAAGAAACAGGAAAACTGGTTCAAGAGGATGCAAAGCCACGGCACGCCGATCCACTGGGTGGACGGCGCCGGGGATCCGCTCTCCGAAGCGCTCGACATCATCGGTGGACTAAAGGAGCGGCCACCTTCCACAAACTCTCCCTCGCCCTCCGGGNNGCTGGCAAGCTACCTGGCGGGACGGGGCATCACCTCCCCCTGGCGACTGGAGGGTGAACCGGGCCACGGTTTTGACGGCTGCGTCGTGATCCCGGCGCTGGGAGAGTCGGAGCGGCTTTTCGGCACGCTCGCCTCCCTCGCCGCCAACCCGGCGCGACTGCTGGCCCGCTTTCTCGTGGTCGTGGTGGTAAACCACCGGGAGGACGCGCCGGAGACGGAGAAGCGCGACAACGCGGAGACTCTTGCGCGCCTGAAGCTTCTGGAGACGCCGCTCAGGCTCGCCTTTGTCGATGCGGCAAGCGACGGAGTCGAGCTAGGCGCCAAAACGGGGGGGGTCGGCCTTGCCCGCAGGATCGGGATGGATCTCGCGCTGCCACGCCTGGAGGGAAACGGGATCATGGTCTGCCTGGACGCGGACACCCTGGTTGAGCCCGACTACCTGCAGGCGATAACCAGCCACTTCAAAAACTGCGGCGCGGGTGGCGCGGTGATCCCTTTTTGCCACCAGCAAGGCGCCACCCCCGCCGAGGAGCGGGCCATNNGACTTCTATTTCCTGCAGCAGTTGCAAAGGACCGCAGGCATCGCGCAGATCAGCGGCACCACCGTGCGCCCCTCGGCCCGAAGCTCGCACCGGGTCCCCTTTGGGACCGGGAAGAGCATCTCCCGCATCCTGGCGGAGGGCGAGGAGTCGCAAACCTTCTACAGGATCGAGTGTTTCCGCATCCTGGGCCAGTGGCTGAGCCTTGTGGAGCGGGAAGCGGCGCTTTCGGCGCAGGAACTCCTGGCGGCCGGCGCTGCGCTGCACCCGCAGCTCGCGGCGTACCTGTCGCAGGCTGGATTCGAACGGGTCTGGGAGCGGCTGCGGGAAAACTCGAAGGGGCCGGACGGCTTGAGGAGCGCCTTCCATGGCTGGTTCGACGCCCTGAAAACGGTGCGCCTCGTGCACCACCTGTCGCTTAGCTATCCGAGGTGCCGGGCCGGCGAATCGATCCCTGCGCTGCTGCAGTTTTGCGGCGCGGCGCCTGCGCATGGTGAATCGGCGCAGCTCCAGATGCTGCGCGCCATGCAGAACGCTTCAGAATAGTAATTGAGGTAATCGGTGCAGAACGCTGTCACATAATAATTGACGTAACCGGTGCGGGTATGCTACCACAAAAGCGGACGGTTCCGCGCAGCATGGCCCCGCCGTACCTGAAACCAGGGGAGGTACCGATGTTTCCAAGACTGAAATCGGACATACAGGCGGTCTTCGACAGAGATCCGGCGNNTGGTTCCACAGGATCTCGCACTGGTTTTGGAAAAACGAACTCTGGTTCCTCGGTCGCTTCACATCCCACCTCGGCCGGTTCCTGACCGGCGTAGAGATACATCCGGGCGCCACCATCGGCAAGGGGTTCTTCATCGACCACGGCATGGGGGTGGTGATCGGGGAAACGGCCGAGATCGGCGAGAACGTCACCCTGTACCACGGCGTCACCCTGGGCGGGGTAAGCTGGGAGAAGGTGAAACGCCACCCCACCCTGATGGACAACGTGGTGATCGGCTCCGGCGCCAAGATCCTCGGCCCCTTCACAGTCGGAAAGGACAGCAAGGTCGGCTCCAATTCGGTGGTGGTCAAGGAAGTCCCCCCCAACTCCACCGTGGTCGGCATCCCCGGCAGGGTGGTGATGGGGACCGAGAAACCGCAGGAGCGCATGGACCTTGAGCACGGCAAGATGCCGGACCCCGAGGCAAAGGCGATATCGTGCCTGTTCGACCAGATCCGCGAGTTGGAGAGAAAATACAACACGCTGGCTGCGGACCACGAAATGCTGAAAAAGAAGATCGGGTAAACAGATAGGGCTTGACGAAGAGCCTTACCGCAGAGGACTCAGAGGATCTCCAAGCCCCCCCTTTTTCAAAGGGGGGAGCAATATACAATTACCTACACTACCGCTGCTACCGCCGCTTCACTCCCGCCAGCAAAGGATCTCCACGTAACACCATGACCAAAAGAATCGCAATCACCACACTCGGCTGCAAGATAAACCAGTTCGAATCGGCCGCCATGACGGAAGCGCTGGAGCAGGACGGCTACAGCATGGTCCCCTTCTCGGAAACCGCGGACATCTACGTCATCAACAGCTGCACGGTGACGGCAAAGACCGACGCGGAATCCCGCCGCCTGATCAGGCGCGCCACTCGCCTGAACCCGGAGGCGCGCGTCGTGGTAACCGGCTGCTACGCCCAGATGGCCGGGGACGACCTGCTGAAGATGCCCGGGGTGAACCTGATCCTGGGCAATAGCGAGAAGCGCGATATCGCAGGCTTTCTCAGAGGGATGAGGGATCAGGATCAGCCGAAGGCGGTGGTTAGCGATATTTCGCTGCAGAAATCGGGAGAAAGCGCCCCGCTGGAGAGCTTTGCCGAACATACCAGGGCCTTTCTCCAGGTGCAAAACGGCTGCGACGCCCGCTGCGCCTACTGCATAGTCCCGTTTGCCCGCGGCGCCAGCAGGAGTGTGGCACCGCAGGAGGCGCTGGACGGCATGGCTTCCTTCGTCTCGAAGGGGTTCAAGGAGATCGTGCTGACCGGGATCCATCTGGGGGGCTACGGGCTGGACCTCGCGCCGCCGACGGACCTTCTGCAGCTGCTGGTCCAGGTCGAGGAGCGCGCGCTGGTGAACCGGCTCAGGATCGGATCGGTGGAACCTACCGAGGTTTCGCAGGAACTGGTGCGCTTCATCGCCGGCTCCCGGATCGTCTGCCCGCACCTGCACCTGCCGCTGCAAAGCGGCTCCGACGGCGTGCTCTCCCGCATGAACCGCGGCTACACCACGGCGCTCTACCGCGGCGTGGTCGACTCCCTGCTGCAGGCGGTCCCCGACATCTGCATCGGCACCGACGTGATAGCCGGATTTCCGGGTGAGACCGACGAGGAGTTCGCCGAGACCTACCGGTTCATCGAGGGGCTCCCCCTGGCATACCTGCACGTCTTCCCCTTCTCGCCGCGCCCCGGCACACCGGCTGCGACCATGACGCCGCAACTGCATTCGCGCCTGGTCAAGGAGCGGGCGGAAGCGCTGCGGATGCTCTCCGAGGCCAAGAAAACGGCCTATGCGGCGGGTTTTGTGGGGCGGGAGCTGCAGGTTCTTGTGCAAAAGGACGCCGGGGGGAGGAAGGGACTTTCCAGAAACTACCTCCCCGTGCTGATTGAGGGGGGCGACGGGCTCTTCAATTGCGAGGTTACCGTCCTGATCACGGGATCGAGGGGCGGTGATCTGGTGGGAAAAGTGGCTGAGACCGGGATCGGGACCGCCCCTAGACCGTAAAGGTGAAGGTGGCTCCCTTGCCAAGCTCCGCTTCAGCCCGGACCTTCCCTCCGTGGCGGTTGATGATCCTTCTGACAATGGCCAGTCCGATCCCTCTGCCCGGGAACTCCTCCTGGCTGTGCAGCCTCTGGAAAGGGGCGAACAGCTTGTCGGCGTACGCCATATCGAACCCCACACCGTTGTCCCTGACAGCGAAGGCGACCCGGCCTTCCCATTCGGTCGCGTAGAACTCGATGAGGGCCTCCTTTCTGGGCTCGGTGAATTTCCAGGCGTTGGAGATCAGCTGCTCCAAGACGACCTTGAGCTGACCCGCATCCGCGCGCACCGACAGCCCTTCAGCGATCCGAAAGCTCACTTCCCGTTCCTGCTGGGTGCCCGACAGCGCCGAGGCGATCTCCTTCGCCGTCGCGCTCAGGTCCACGCTCTCCTTGACGATCTTGCCGCGGGCGAAGCGCGACAGTTCCAGGATGGCATCGAGCATGTCCAACATGCGCCGGCTCGACCTCCTGATGCGATCGAGGTATTCCCTGCCGGTCGTGTTGAGCTTCGAGGCGTACTCGTCGATCAGGGCCTGGCTGAAGCCGTCCAGGTGTCGAAGAGGCGCGCGCAGGTCGTGGGAGACCGAGTAGCTGAACATCTCCAGTTCCCGGTTGGCCGCCTCCAGCTGTGCCGTCCGCTCTACGACCCGCCGCTCCAACTCGCCGTTCAGCCTCAGGAGACTCTCGTTCACCTCGGAGAGTTCCCTTACCTTTTCCTCAAGCTTCCCAGCCACCACCTGGCTGTAATTTCTGAGAAACTCCTCCTCCCGCCAAGCCTTGGCCGCTGGCACCTCCTCCCCCGCCGACTCGGTCGCCAGGAGCCGGCCGACCTCCTCCCAGAGTTGGTCGGGACTCTTCGGCTTCTCAAGAAAGGCCCTGGCGCCCAGCGCAAGGGCCAGCTCGGCCTCCTTGCTGCCGGTATATACGGCCGAGTAGAAAACGAAGGGGATCGATCTGAGCTCTGTCAGCTTCTTTAATTCGTGGAGGAACTGGAAGCCGTCCATCCCCGGCATCAGGCAATCCGAGATGATCAGGTCCGGTCTTTCCGCGGCCGCGACCTCCAGCCCCTGTCGGCCATTGGACGCTTCAACGACTTGGCAGCCGTGCCACTCGAAGTTGTAACGGATGATCTTGCGATCGTTTCGGGAATCGTCAACCACGAGGACTTTCATCCTTACCCCCTGACAGTTGCGACGGTCGTTTCGAGATAGGTGCTGCCCAGTCGTGCACCCCCCTTCTCGCCAGCACCTCCTGCGGCAACCCATCCTGGCCCCGACCTCCTCCCGATAAAGCGGCGGGGACGAGAGCATCAGGTGATAAGTCCGCGGGAGCACCGGTCCATCTTGAAGCAACGGTCGAAAGACGGGATAGCACCGCGGATCACAGGCAAATTCTGAAAAGCATACCAACCGGGCGTGGTTTTGCAAGACGACATCCGGCTCCTGGTTTACTCCTCCCCGGGCGTCACCCCCTGAGCCGGCTCAGCAAATCGGCTGCGCGCTTCACATCGGCCATTTCCTTGAACTCGCGGTAACCGTCGACGCCGTCCGGATCGAGTCCCCGATAGAAGCGGGGCCGCTTGGCCTTCAACCCTGCCAGCAGTTTCCCGGTAGCGTAATCCACCGTTTCGGTTTCCTGAGCGGCAAATTTCAGCTCCAGCACGATGCTGTAGCCTAGCTGGAACAACCTCTTCAGCTTCTCGCCGGAAAGCTGCGTCGCGGCCTTTTGCTCGTCCCCGCCGCTAAGCTTCTCCAAGGCGATATTCAGATAGCCGCAAACACGCTCCAGGATCCCCACCATCGTCTCGGGCTCCTTGAATGCACCCCCTTCCGCCACAAGTGCGCTGTTTACCAGATAATTCAGCTCCTGGATGAGCAGCTGCGAATCGGCAAGAGCGAGAGCACGGAACAGCAGGGAGTCATCATGGGCGACCAGAGGCATCATGCTCCCCCCCTCCCCTGCCGGGCGGAGGCTTTTATCGTCGTGCAGTTCGAAGGTGGCGGGATTTACCCGAGCATAGATGGAGAGCGCCTCATCCAGCGGCGGGAAGCCCAGGTCCTCAAGGCGGCCGGTCCGAAACCTCTGGCACTCATCCTCAAGCTCCAGATCCACATCCCCCTTGATCCCTTCCATCAGGGCGGTATAGAGCGGGTTGTCCAGCTTGATCAGCATCGACAGAAATGTGCCGATCACCTGGCTGTGCTTGGAATTTTTGAAGCTGAGCATGAAGACGCCATCGAAGGTGTGGTCGTAATCTCCAAAGCGCTCCTCGTCGTTGCTTTGATCGCCGATGCCACCGCCCACGATCAGCTCCCGGCTCNNCCCCTCCCAGAGCTCCATGTCCAGAAGGAAAATGCACTGCTCGGCGGAGGCCAGCTGAACCAGTTCCAGCGCATCGGTCTCGCCGATCTCCTTGACGAGCCAGAAGAATTCCTGGGGCTGCATTGCAGCCGTCAGCCTTTTGCCGTCCGGATCGGAAAGGATCAGGTCCATCTTCTCCTTGGCGCCGGCCGTGTTCAGATAGTTGCGCTTTTCGGGAAAGGAGAGCGCTTCGAAAGCAGGCTCGGAAAGTCTCTCTGGTGCAACGTGTTTTTTCTCAACTATTGCCAATGTCCAACTCCTTGTCTGTTCTGTTAACACCCGTTCTACGTTCTACGTTCTACGTTCTACGTTCTACGTTCTACGTTCTACGTTCTACGTTCTACGTTCTACGTTCTACGTTCTACGTTCGTCGTTCGTCGTTCGTCGTTTCATCTCGTTCCCAAGCTCCAGCTTGGGAACGCAAAATTGTATAGGAAGCTCCACTTCAACGCCTCAAAGCTGGAGCTTTGACAGCGATTGCATTCCCAAGCTGGAGCTTGGGAACGAGAAACTTCCCAGGTGGATCTGACCGACTACCCCGCTTTTATTGTCATTTCCATGTTAGATCATAGGAGAGGTTTTTTGAAGGTGTCGTTCGTGGTGCCGTCGATTCGCGGCAGGAATGCCGCTCCTACAAATGCTTACCTGGCGGATCCCTTTACTCGGAATTTAACAGCGCCTTCTTATAGCCGCAACTTCTGTGCAGCCACTTCAGCTCCGTTACCAGTTCCGGAGTCAGTTGGACACAGTCCGGGAAGATCTTGAAACGCTTTTTATAGATCTTGCAACGCCTGGTTGAGATATCGAGATAGCGGCAGGGGGTCGAAGTGAACATGATCCTGCCATCTTCGTCTTCAATCTTTTCAAAACAGCAGAGGCCACATTGCTCGCACAGCCCCTCCCACTCCTCTTGGTTCAAATGTTTAAATGGCACAGTCGATACTCCTCACATCGCACATTCTCAGATCCTGCCTGCCAGCAACTACTCGCCCGCTCCTAAAAGAACCTCAAGTTTGCCGCTGCTGCTGGAGAATATGACCTTGTCCTCCAGAATCGCTTCAATTTTGTACCCGTTCACCATTGAGCCTTGCTGCACGGAGCGGCCGTTCACTATGGCGGCGCTCGACGCGCTGTCCTTTTGCCAGGCAATCCCGGTCACCCTGAATTCGGCACGGGGCTTCTCACGGGTGAGCTGTGGTTCGGTTTCAAAAACGGGGGGCGCCTCAACGGCCGCGGGCGCCGCCTGCACCGGTGTGTTGGTAGGTACAGAGACGGCCTGCAGCGGAGAGGGTCGGAGGGAAGATGGACGCAGCACAGGGATCGCACCGGCGGTGACGCGCTTTGGTTTTGCAGCGGCCATCGCAGTGAGGGTCGGAGCAGGCGCCGGCGAGGCTTTGGGGTTCGGCACCGCAACGACCTCCTCCGGCTCGACCGGGAGGGTCTGTTCCGGCTGGGCTGCCGGTCCCTCGGTCACCGGGTAAAGTGGTGCGACAACGACGGGAGCCGGTTTCACGACCGCCTTCACCTCTTGCACCGGCGCGGCGGAGCGGGAAAAACCGCCCATGGCAGCGAAGGTGACCAGTGTCGCAACGGCTGCGCCGCCAAGGATCCCCGCAGGCATGAGCCAGGCTCGCCGGCGTTCACGGCCCTTTTTGAACCCGCCCGCGCCACCATCGCGCCTGGTGTTTTGCGACTCCTCCACCTTCTCAAGCGCCTTCAGTATGGAACTCATAACGCTCCTTCGGGGACCGAATGGCACACCCCAACCCACCCCTTGAAGGGGAGGGAGTTTTATAGCAGAATCTGCCTGACCGTCACCAGCGAGGCAGATGACGGAAAAGGCGCAGAAAAAACCCGGCACCTTTTCCGTACGGGGTCCGACCGACGATCTCCGACACTGCCTGGGCAGCCATCTCTCCGGTGATCATCCGGGTCTCTTCGTTAAACCCGATCAGCAGCGCACGGTCGCAGGCGATGTTGATGAGCCTCGGCACGCCACCGGAATAGCGGTAGATGCGCTTCAGCGCAGCTTTGGAGAATTCCGCGGCACGGAAACGCCCGGCGAGCTCCATCCGGTGCTCGATGTAGCGCCGCATGCTCTCGAAATCCATGGGAAGCAGGTGGTAGCGCACCGTGATGCGCTGGTTCAACTGCCGAAGTTCCTCCCGGGCCAAAACGGAGAGAAGTTCCGGCTGCCCGGAGAGCACGATCTGGATCAGCTTGTCGGTCTCGGTCTCCAGGTTAGAAATCAGGCGGATCTGCTCCAGCACCTCCGACGAGAGATTCTGCGCCTCGTCCATGACCAGGACCACCCTGCGTCCGGCCACCTTTTGCTCCAGCAGGAAGCCGTTCAGCACCTGAAGCAATGCCATCCTGCTCTCGGTCTCCCACTGCAGGCCGAATTCACGGTTGATGCTGGTGAGAAGCTCCAGGGAAGAGAGGCAGGGGTTAAAGATGAGCGCCGTCCGATGCCCCTCGGAATCCAGACGGTTCAGGAAGGTGCGCAGCAGCGTGGTCTTCCCGGTCCCGACCTCGCCGGTCAGCTCGACGAACCCGGCGCGGCTCTCCACGGCGTAGACCAGGTGCGCGAACGCCTCCCGGTGCTGGTCGCTCATGAACAAAAAACGCGGGTTGGGGGTGATGGTGAAGGGGCTTTCCCGAAAGCCGTAAAATGTGCAGTACATGGCTGGTATGCGTCCTTGGGGGCAGGCTTCCGTGATCCGACCCGTGAATATAGCGCGAATCTGCCGAGAAATAAAGGGGAAAGGGGGAGGAGGTGCCTTGGAAGATGAGTAGTCAGTCTCAGACAAAGCGGGCAAGGCTTAGTGGGGTGCTGATCAGGAAACGGCGTAATGCATGAAAGGGATGAAGCTTACTTGGATGTCATTTACGCTGCGGAACCTTCGTTGTGGGTCGCTACCCGCAGGCTCCTGACGAAGGTAAACCTCTGGTTCTGGAGGGGAAACAGGTCGGGACGCACCCTCTGAAAGGCGAAGGGGGGCGCAACTTCGAAGTTGTAACGCGGCACGAACTCGGGGACGACTTTCCTCAAGAGCTGCAAAAGCCCCTGTATATCCGATCTCCTGGCCAGTTCGAAGAGCTCGTCAAGGTCCGCGCAGACCCGCCGCAGATCGGTCTCAACCGGCGCCATGACCCGGATCTTCTTGTGCGTGGTGGGCCTGATCCCTTCACCGTCCAGCAGCAGTTCCTCGAAGAGCTTCTCTCCGGGCTTAAGCCCCGTGAAGGTGATATCGATCTCCTTGTAGGGTACCAGGCCGGAGAGCCGGATCAGTTCCTCTGCAAGCGACACGATCCGGACCGGGTCACCCATGTCCAGCACGAAGATCTCTCCGCCCTTCCCTATGCACCCGGCCTGCAGCACCAGCTGCGAAGCCTCGGGAATGGTCATGAAGTAGCGAACCACATCCCTGTCCGTTACGGTAACCGGCCCCCCCAGCCGTATCTGTTCCTTGAAAAGAGGGATCACGCTGCCGCTGCTCCCCAGCACGTTGCCAAAACGCACCGTGGTGAACCTGGTCTTGCTCCTGGCGGCGAGCGCCTGCACGTAGATTTCGGCGCTGCGCTTGCTGGCTCCCATCACGTTGGTCGGGTTCACCGCCTTGTCGGTTGAGACCATCACGAAATTCTTCACCTTGAACTTGTCCGCCGCGTCCGCAACGATCCTGCTCCCCATGACGTTGTTCAATACCGCTTCCACCGGATTGTATTCCATCATGGCGACATGCTTGTAGGCGGCCGCGTGGAAAACGACCTCGGGGCAGAACAGGTCGAAGACCGACTCCACACGGTCCAGGTTCTTCACGTCCCCCACTATCGGAATGATGCGCAGTTCCGGATAGGCGGCGGCCAGTTCCTTCTCCATGAAGAAGAGCGGGGTCTCGGCGTTGTCGAACAGCACGATCTTGGCGGGATTGAAGCGGGCTACCTGCCGGCAGATCTCGCTGCCGATGCTCCCGGCCGCTCCCGTCACCAGGACACGCTTGTCGCTCAGGTAATTGCGGATGGCACTTTGGTCCAGCACGACAGGATCTCGCCCCAGCAGGTCCTCGATCTCAACCGTCTTGATCTGGGAAACCGACACCTTGCCGTCGACGATCGCGGTAATGCCGGGGAGCGTCTTGAAACGCGCCTTGGCACGCTCGCAGTTGGCGATCACCCTGCGCATCAGCGCCTTGTCGCCGGAGGGAATGGCAAAGATTACCTCCTCGATGCGGTGCGTGCGCACCAGGGCACGCAGGCGGTCCGTCCCGCCCAGCACGCGGATCCCGGAAAGGCGCAGTCCGCGCTTGTCGGGATCGTCGTCCACAAAGCCGACCACGTTGTACGGGGAACTTGCCTGTTTTCTGATCTGCTTCAACAGGAGATTGCCGGCATCGCCCGCGCCGATGATGAGGGTCCTTTTCCCCCTGCGTTTCGAGGGACTGAACCTCAATTCCCGGTACACCCTCCATATCAGTCGGCTCCCGGCCACCAGTGCAAACAGGATAAACCAGTCCAGAATGTAGATGGAGCGCGGCAAGACGTAGGGACCTTCCATGAAAACAAGCAGAAATGCCGAGACCAGGGAGGAGAAGGTGACAACCTTGAAGATCTCGTAGGCGTCCTGGAGGGAGGCATAACGCCAGATGTTGCGGTACATGCCGGAGGCGGCAAAGAGCACGGGCTTTGCCATGAGCGCCACGGACAGACCTTTGAGGAACATGTCCCACTGGGGCAGGTAGTTGAAGTCGAAGCGAAGCAGAAAGGAGAAGGAGAGCGAGGCGGCGATCAAAGCGACATCTAGAAAGAAGACCAGGACCCTTTTGGCTCGAAACATTTCGCCCCCACACAAAGTGCAAATCGGTCAGAGCAAGCGCAACTGGCCGACAAGGAGTGAACTTATTAACGCCCCCCAATATACCATCGGGTTTGGAAAAAGCAAGCTTCCCCGTGCACGCCCCTGCCGGTATCGTGTCCCCTGCTTAGAGCTCCTAGAGCAGGATCGTCAGCTCCTCCATCTTTGCCAGGATCTTTCGCACCGGGATTTCCAGGTCATCCGCCGCAACGAGACCGGGGATCGGGAATCAGGGATCGGGAATCAGCAGAAAAGCCGAAACAAAGGGGAGGGAGGTTTTTCGGCGAAAGAGAGATAAGAGGCAGGGTGCCGTGCCCACCCTGCTGGAATCTACCCCCTTGAAGGGAGAGGTTTTGTGAGGCTTAATTCTACTTTGTCAGATTACNNGGGAGGAGCCTTAAAATCCCCTCCCCTTCAAGGGGAGGGTTAGGGTGGGGATGGGGGCAAGGTGGTAATGTGACAAAGTAGAATTAATCGTTGATGCCGAGATATCTTAGAATCGCTTTTACCGAGTCGGCTATGTTCATCTTCCCGGTATCGATGACCAGCTCCGGGTCGGGCGGCTCCTCATAGGGACTGTCGATACCCGTGAAATCGGGGAGTTCGCCGGCGCGAGCCCTCCGGTACAACCCCTTCGGGTCACGCTGCTCGCAGGTGCCGAGGTCGCACTTCAGGTAAATCTCTATGAATTCGCGCGCCTCGAAAAGTGCCCGGACCCGGTCCCTGTCCTGCCGATAGGGGGAGATGAAGGCGGCAAGCACCGCAACCCCCGCCTCGGTGAACAGCTTCGACACCTCCCCTATGCGCCTTATGTTTTCCCGACGGTCGGCCTCCGAGAACCCGAGGTCGCCGTTTATGCCGTGCCGGACGTTGTCTCCATCCAGGATGTAGGTGTACCACCCTTTCTCGAATAGCCTCTCCTCGACCAGGTGGGCCAGTGTCGATTTCCCCGAGCCGGACAACCCGGTAAACCACAGGACCACCGAGTCGTGACCGTTGCGCTTGCGGTAATCGTCCTTGGTCAGGCGGCGGTCGAACCAGGTCACATTGCTGCTGCGCTTTATCACTGGCTGCTCCGGGTTTGGATGGGCTCAGTCCAGAAAAAGAAGGAAACCGGTCTCATTGACATAAAGGAGGATGGTCTTGCTTTTAAATGGCACCTGCTCGCCCTTATGTGCTGCTGGTCTGCACAGAAACCGATCGGGCCAGGACATGTTCTGATATCAATCGGCGGATTGTTAACGCAATGACACAGGAGCAACCGGCTGGAAACTAGCACGCGGGGGTTTGTCAGGCAGTGGCGCAGGTGGCTGCTTTCACAGTCCTACGTCACTGCCTGACCGTTCTACAGTTCCTGTCATGGCTGAACACTTCAGGACAATCTAATTATACTTTGCAAATTATCCTGTACAATGAGATTTTTTCGCATCGTTCATTTTTCTTGCAGGAGCACCGGCCAAAGTCGGCGCCATGACATGGGCCACTGCCTCAAGCCGGGGAAGCCGGTCCCCCCTGCCAGTGCGGCGGCTCATCTCTGCAGCAAAGCCTGCAACGACTACTTGCGCAGGTACTGATACGGAAGATCTTTGAGAGCAAGGAGGTTCAGCCAAAGTGATTGGGGGTGAATCAGGGCTGTAATATTGCGCGGGAGGGGGGAGCAGGGAATCCAGAGAGGCCCGCCATTATCAACTAATGAGCCGTGCCGGAGCCTTGGCATGGGAGCTGGTGCCGGCTCAGAACCGGTGTCGGCGAGCCTTCTGAAAAGAAGGCTGCCTCTATGTTAGACGTAGTAGCGGGAAGTGACCGAGTCCCAGGAGCCCTGCGCCTTCAGAAGCAGGTCGCAGATCTCGCGAACTGCTCCCCACCCGCCGCGGTTGCGGGCCACGAAGTGGGCGAAAGGAACCACTTCGGCGACGGCGTCGGCGGGAGCGGAGGCAAATCCCACCCGTCGCATGATCGGGATGTCGATGATATCGTCCCCCATGAAGGCGACCTCTTGGTCACCTAATCCGGTCGCCTCCAGCATCTGACGGTAGGGGACCAGTTTGTCGAGCGACTTCTGGTAGACTTGGCCGATGCCGAGCTCCGCGGCGCGGTTGGCGACCACCACCGACTCGCGTCCCGAGATGATCCCCACCTCGATGCCGGCGCGCTGCAGCATCTTGATGCCGTGGCCGTCCTTCACGTTGAAGAACTTGCTCTCCACGCCGTTGGAGTCGAAAATGATCCGACCGTCGGTCAGCACCCCGTCCACATCCAGTATAAGAAGCTTGATCTTTTTCAGTCTCTCTTCCACGAAAACCTATCCTTTTACCTGATTAGTACCAATCTCCCGCAAACTGCNNTCCCATCAAGGGAGGGGAGAAGACCAAGCGGGAGATTGGTGCTAATCAGGCCCTTTTATTGAGGGTAAACCGACAACTCGCCTTTAAGCTATGCCGGCTTTGAGCAGGTCGTGCAGATGCACGATGCCGACCGGGGCCGCTGCCTCATCGTCGGCGAAGACGAAGAGCGAGGTGATGGAGTGTTGCTCCATCTGCTGCAGGGCCCGCGCGGCCAGTTCGTCGCTGCGAATCCGCTTCGGCTTGGCCTGCATGAGCTCCGACGCCGGCAGGTTGATGATGTCGAGACCTTTGCCGAGGGCGCGCCGCAGGTCACCGTCCGTGATCACGCCGATCAGTGCGCCGTCTTCTGCAGTCACTCCCGTAATGCCGAGCGCCTTTGAAGTGATGATGAAGAGGGCCTCCCGCATCAGGGTTTCGGCGGGGACCAGGGGGAGCGCCTCGCCCGAGTGCATGATGTCCTCCACCTTCAGAAGGAGCCTTCTGCCCAGGGTTCCTCCGGGATGGAACATGGCGAAGTCTTCGGCCTTGAAGCCGCGGCTCACCAGCAGTGCCACTGCGATGGCGTCCCCCATGGCGAGCGTGACGGTCGTGGAGGCAGTCGGGGCAAGGCCTAACGGGCAGGCCTCTTCCTTCACCGAGATGTCCAGGAAGATATCTCCGGCCTTGGCCAGGGTCGAAGCGGGATTGCCGGCCATGGCGATCAGGGATGCGCCGAGTCTCTTTATGATGGGGAGGATCCGGACCACTTCGTCCGTTTCGCCGCTGTTGGAGATGGCGATCACCACGTCGCCGCGCATGATCATGCCGAGGTCGCCGTGGATCCCTTCGGCCGGGTGCAGGAAAAAGGCGGGAGTTCCGGTGGAGGCCATGGTGGAGGCGATCTTCTGGCCGATCAGGCCGGATTTCCCCATCCCCGTCACTACTACACGACCGCCGGCGCCCAGGATCATCTCCACGGCCCGCTCGAATGCCCCGTCCAGTGACGCTTCCAGGTTCAGCAGCGCCTCGGCCTCGACCCGTATCACCCTCTTCGCTTCCGCTAAAATCAAGTAAAACCTCCATCAGACAAATACCTTGAAAAAACCCGGCCTTGCACCATCCCCCACCCTCCCGTTCCCAAGCTCCTGCTTGGGAACGTCATTGCTGGCAAAGCTCCGGCTTTGCATTATACGGAAGCGGAGCTTCATCGAAAATTACGTTCCCAGGCTGGAGCTTGGGAACGAGACAAAAAGCGGAGCTTCATCGAAAATTACGTTCCCAAGCTGGAGCTTGGGAACGAGACAAGCTTGGGAACGAGACAAAACCAGGCACTATTGCGATTTATTTAACGATGGCGTCGATCGCCTTCAGCTTCTTCAGAAGCAGCGGCAGATCGTCGAGACGGACCGAGTTCGGCCCGTCGCAAAGTGCCTGCTCCGGCTCTTCGTGCACTTCCAGGAATACGCCGTCCACCCCGGCTGCGACCGCCGCACGGGAGAGATACTCGACGAATTCACGCTGCCCCCCCGAGGAGGTCCCTTCGCCACCGGGAAGCTGGACGCTGTGGGTGGCATCGAAGATCACCGGGCAACCGGTCCCGCGCATGATCGGAAAGCTCCGCATGTCCACCACGAGGTTGTTGTAGCCGAAACTGGCACCGCGCTCGGTCAGGATGATGTTCTCGTTATCACAGGCAAGGAGCTTTCCCACGACGTTTTTCATGTCCCAAGGCGCCAGGAACTGCCCCTTCTTCACGTTGACCACCCTGCCGCTCTTGGCAGCAGCGATCAGCAGGTCCGTCTGCCTGCAAAGGAACGCCGGGATCTGCAGCACATCCAGCACATCGGCGGCAGGGGCCACCTGCTCGATGGAATGGATATCGGAGAGCACCGGAACGCCGAGCGCATCCTTCACCTTGCCCAGAATCCGGAGCCCTTCCTTGATTCCCGGCCCCCTGAAAGCGGTCACCGAGGTTCGATTGGCCTTGTCGTAGGAGGCCTTGAAGATAAGGGGAATCCCGACGCCGTTGCAGATGGTCATCAGCCGTTCAGCGCAACGCATGGTCGCGCTCTCGTTTTCTATCACGCAGGGGCCTGCGACAAGCACCAGCGGCCTGCCTCCCCCGATTTTTATACCGCCTACGGTGACTTCCCTGGTCATGTTTACCTCTTAACAGTTGCGCGCTTTCTGGAGACCGGGGGACTTAAAGGACTCAAGTGACCAAAGTGACCAAAGGGACCATACGGGACCTAGCCCCTAGCCCCTAGCCCCTGCCCCCAACCCCTGCCTCTAACCCCTGTTCACCTTGGTGGCTCCAATGAATGCCTTGAAGAGCGGGTGCGGGTTGAGCGGCTTCGACTTGAATTCCGGGTGGAACTGGCAGCCGAGGAACCAGGGGTGGTCGGTAAGCTCGATGATCTCCACCAGATCGCCTTCCTTGTACATGCCGGAGATGATCATCCCCTGGTCGACCAGTGCCGAGCGGAAATTGTTGTTGAACTCGTAGCGATGACGATGGCGCTCCGATATCTCGGTGGCACCGTACGCCTTCTGGGCCAAGGTCCCCTTGGTGATGGAGCAGGGGTAGGCGCCAAGCCTCATGGTGCCACCTTTTCTGTCCACGCCCTTTTGCCCTTCCATGAGATGGATCACCGGGCTCTCGCACTCAGGCTTGAACTCGCTGGAGAACGCCTCGGGGAGGTGGCAGACGTTGCGCGCGTATTCCACGGCGGCCATCTGCATCCCCAGACAGATGCCGAAGAAGGGGACCTTGTTGACCCTGGCGAACTGGATCGCCTGGATCTTTCCTTCGGTGCCGCGCTCGCCGAAACCGCCGGGGACCAGGATGCCGTCCACGTCGGAGAGGCACTTTTCGGCCCCCACCTCCTCCAGCTTCTCGGAATCGAGATACACGAGGGTGACCCGGCAGTCGTTGGCGATGCCGCCGTGGGTGAGCGCCTCGGCCAGNNAGCTTCGACACCACCTGCTGCCAGTGGGTGAGGTCCGGGGACTTGGTCCAGATGTTGAGCTTCTCTACCACCTGGTCATCCAGTCCCTCGCGGTTCAGCGCCAGGGGCACCGCGTAGATGTGCTCGGCGTCCCGCGAGGTGATGACCGCCTTCTCCTCCACGTTGCAAAAAAGGGCGATCTTCGCCTTCATCTCCTGGGGAAGCTCATGCTCGCAGCGGCAGAGCAGGATGTCCGGCTGGATACCGATCTCGCGCAGCTCCTTCACGGAATGCTGGGTCGGCTTGGTCTTCAGTTCGCCTGCGGTCTTTATGTAGGGGACCAGCGTCACGTGGAGATACAGCACGTTGCCGGGTCCGCGGTCGCTCTTCAACTGGCGGATCGCCTCCAGGAAGGGAAGCGACTCGATGTCGCCGACCGTGCCGCCGATTTCCACGATGGCGATGTCGGATCCCTTGGCGTTCTCCAGGATGTTGGACTTGATCTGGTCCGTGATGTGGGGGATTACCTGCACCGTGCCGCCCAGGTAGTCACCGCGGCGCTCCTTCTCGATGACGGAGAAGTAGACCTGACCCGTGGTGAAGTTGCTTTTCTTCGACAGCTTGCCGGATGTATAGCGCTCGTAGTGTCCGAGATCGAGGTCGGTCTCGGCGCCGTCGTCGGTGACGAAAACCTCGCCGTGCTGGAACGGGGACATGGTGCCGGGGTCTACGTTGATGTACGGGTCGAGCTTCTGAATGGTGACCCTAAGCCCCCTCGCCTCGAGAAGAGCGCCCAAAGAAGCGGCGGCGAGTCCCTTCCCTATCGAAGAGACAACGCCGCCGGTCACAAAGATAAATTTTGTCTTCACTTGAAAAACCTCCGGATATTTGAAACAGGCTAAGACTGAGATTAACAGAATCCCCCCGACCTTAGCCGACCTCTGTGCTTATGGAAACAGGTTGAGACTGAGATGAAAAATCCTCAGTCAACCTAGTAGTTCAGAAATGGTTGAGACTCCAACCTCCTGCCTGCTGCGTACTTTACCTTTACCTTTACCTTTACCTTTACCTTTACCTTTACCTTTACCTTTACCTTAACCTTAACCTTAACCTTAACCTTAACCTGCCTTCAACCTCGCCAGCACCTTCTCAAGATCGGCCGGCGTGTCCACCCCGATCGACTCGAACTCGGTCTCCACCACCTTGATGCGGTAACCGTTTTCCAGGACACGCAGCTGCTCGAGCTTTTCGGAAAGCTCCAGGTAGCTGGGCGCCAATCCTGTGAAAACAGGCAGAAAATCGCGTCGGTACACGTAAAGCCCGACATGCTTGTAGCAAAGGAGCTTCCCGGAGACGAAGGCGTCGTCCTTCAGGTCGTTCCACTTGTCGCGGAAAAACGGCAGCGGCGACCGGGAGAAGTAGAGCACGTTCCCGGTCCGGTCTGCAACCACCTTGACCACGTTTGGCGACAGGAAGTCGTGCAGCGTCTTGATCCTCGACTTGAGGGTCGCCATCGGGATGGAGGGATCCACCAGAAGCGGGGCGATCGCCTGATCTATCATGGCCGGGTCGATCAGCGGCTCGTCCCCCTGGACGTTCACCACGATCTCAGCGTCGAGTCTCAGCGCCACCTCCGCCAGGCGGTCGGTCCCGGTCTCGTGGCTTGCCGAGGTCATCTCGACCCTGCCGCCGAAGCCGCGCACACAGGCGGCGATTCTCTCGTCGTCGGTCGCCACGATCACCTCGGAAACCAGAGCGGCCTTCGAGGTGCGTTCATAAACGTGCTGCACCATGGGTCGCCCCATGATGTCCGCCAGGGCCTTACCCTCAAAACGCGTGGATGCATACCTGGCGGGAATTACCGCGGCTATCTTCATTGGCATCTCGATGGCAAGATCGAACCGGAAACTGCAGGTCCGACCCCCTTTTGCGGTTGTGGTTTGGTGATCGAATGGCTGGCTTTTGTTGCGGCTTTAGCCGGTTGGAGCGCTGCCTGAAAGCGGCTCCGTCCCTCTTTGGCGGGACGAAACAAGTTACATCAAAAGAAAGGGTCGTGTCAAGGAGTGAAATCAGAGGGATGCGCTTAGCCGGTCGGACCAGGCTATGGTCTCAAGCTGCGCTGCAAGCAGTTGATCCGCGGCCAGGCCGCAGTGGTCCAGGCGCTCGTTGACCCCCACGAAATCGGCCTGTTCCAGTTTTTCGGCGAGCAGCAGCAGACCGCCCAAGGCGCCGCTTCGATTCAGAAGTGCCGCGCGCACGTCGTCCACCAGGTTGAGCTTATCCACCAGTTCGTCCATGGAGACCTCGAACAGCACGTCGATCAGCGAGAGTACGCCGGTCATGAAGGCACGGTCCGAATGCTCCCTCCCCCCGGTCGGATGCTGCGACTGCACCAGAAGCTCCATCAGCTTGCCCCGCATGGCGGCTATCTCCAGAAGCGGGCTTTGCACGCCGTTGCTGTCGCTGCCGGCGTAAAGGGCGAGGGTGATCCACCGTTTCAACTGCTCAAGGCCCAGCACCATGAGGGCGTGGCGCAGCGTCTTGATGCGCACCCTGAGACCGATGGCGACCGAATTGACCAGCCTGAGCAGGTTGTAGGTGAGCCCCGGGTTCTGCTTGAAGGTCTCCTCTATCTCGGAGATCTCCGTTTCCGCCATCACCTGCTCCATGAGCTGCAGCATGGTGAGTTTGGCCACATCGACCTTGTTCTGCTTCAAGACGACGGGGCGGGCGAAATAGTACCCCTGGAACAGGTCGAAACCAAGTGCCGAGCAGATGGCATACTGCTCGGCACTCTCCACCTTCTCGGCCAGCAGCGTCAGCGGCCAGGCGCGCAGTTTGGAGACCATGCCGGCGAGCTCCTCGGCCGGGGTCTGCAGCACATCCACCTTGACTATATGGACCAGTTGATAGATCGGCTCAAAGGAAGGGGAATAGACGTGGTCATCGAGCGCCAGGGTGAATCCGAGTGACTTGAGGGTGCGGCAGCGCGCCACCACCTCGGCGTCGGCAATGATCGTTTCCAAGAGCTCGATGACCACCCGATCCCTCGGGAGGAGCTCCACCGCATCGCTCATCAGCATTTCATGGGTGACGTTGAAAAATCCCTTGTGCCGCCCCAGTACATCCTGGAAGCCGAAATCGGAGAGCGCGTTGACGATGACGCTGGCGCTCGCCACCTGGACGTCGAGGAAGTTCGCGGCGAGCAGGCTTTCCGGCGAGCGGAACAAAAGCTCGAAGCCGACGATCTGTTGGCTCCTGTCCAGTATCGGCTGGCGTCCCAAAAAGAATTTTTCCCCGATCATGACAACCTCTTTCGGAAAGGGTCTGCTCCCAGGTGTATGCCTGCCAAGGTCAGGCGAAAGTCGACAGTGCCACGTTAGCTCTTTGCCGGTGCGGAAGCAACCAAAAACCCCTCGGCTCCCTTCGCCCGGTAGGTCAGTGCATTTCCAGAATTAGCGTCAATCTTCCGCTAAAAACCCCCTCCCCTTCAAGGGGAGGGTCGGGGTGGGGATGGGGCAGCTCCGGGGCAAAAAACACCCCCATCCCCCTCCTGACCTCCCCCTTGATGGGGGAGGGACCTGGACAGCGGAAGATCAGCGCTAGTCAGGTAACTTAATGGCAGTGCCCCCGGGGGGAGGGTCAGGAGACGGCAGTTTGTCATTCAGGCGCAGAGCCTGAGGACCTCGCGGCAGATCCCGTCCAGGGGGCGGATGATGTTCACCCCCCCGAGCTTGATCGCCTCGTTGGGCATGCCGAACACGATGCAGCTCGCCTCGTCCTGGGCGATGTTGACCGCACCCGCCTGCTTCATCTCCAGCATGCCGCGCGCGCCGTCGTCACCCATGCCGGTCATGATGACCCCCACCGCGTTTTTCCCGGCGTAGCGTGCCGCCGAACGGAACAGGACGTCGACCGAGGGACGGTGGCGCGACACCAGGGGGCCGTCCTTGATCTCCACGTAATAGCGGGCACCGCTGCGCTTCAGCAGCAGGTGGTGGTTTCCGGCGGCGATCAGCGCCCGCCCGCGCACCACGGTATCGTTGTTCTCGGCCTCCTTGACCGTGATCCGGCACAGCCCGTCGAGCCTCTGGGAAAACGCCCTGGTGAAGCCTTCCGGCATGTGCTGCACGATGACGATCCCCGGGCAGTCGGCGGGGAGCGACTCCAGGAAGATCCGCAGCGCCTCGGTCCCGCCGGTCGAAGCGCCGATCACGACCACCTTCTCCGTGGTCTGGATCATGGCACGATCCTTCGGCTTCTCCATGATGACGTCCGCGGTCAGCTTGGGGCTCACCGTGTGGGAGACCGCCGAGACCCGTCTGACGCGCGCCTGGCTTGCCGCCTTGACCGCGTCGCAGATCCTGAGGCGCGATTCCTCCAAAAAGGTCTTGGTCCCCAGGCGCGGCTTCTGGATGATCTCGACCGCACCGTACTCCAGCGCCTTCAGGGCGGTTTCCGACCCCTTCTCGGTAAGGCTCGAGCACATCACCACCGGTATCGGGTGCTGGCTCATGATCTTGTGCAGGAAGGTGATCCCGTCCATCCGGGGCATCTCCACATCGAGGGTGATCACGTCAGGCACCTCGTGCCTGATCCTCTCCGCCGCGATGAACGGGTCGCTGGCCGTGGACATCACCTCTATCTGCGGATCCGAGGAGAGGATCTCCGCCATGGTCTGGCGCACCACCGCCGAATCGTCCACTATGAGCACCTTGATCTTCTTTGTCATTGGTCCTAGATCTCCGATCTTCTCAGGCGTTTCAGGAATACTTCACCGGTGTGGGTATGAAAGATGATCTTCCTCCCCCGCTGCCCTCCCATGTCCTGGGTGACCACCCGCACGGATTGCCCCTCCAGGATGCGAAGCGCCATCTGCATGTTCTGCCTCCCTACGCTTTGGCTCCTGACGGAGGCCGTGTCGAACATGTCCGAGCCTCCGAAAAGCTTGACCACGATCTCGTTTTTTGCAACGCCCCGGGCAAGAAAACCGTCCAGCATGCTCCGTATGGCGCACTCCACGTACTTGCCGGAATCGAGGTGCCCATGGCTGCAGGGCATCTCCTTCCTGCAGCTCGGCAGCACCGCGTGGCAGATGGCACCCAGGCGAAGCCTCGGGCTGAACATGATGACCGCAACGCAGGATCCGAGGAGCGTGGTGACGATCATCGGTTCCTCCCTTAAAACCATCTCGCCCGGCTTAAGGAAAAGAAACGGTATCGTGCCGCGGTCGGAAGTCACTTCTGCTTCCGGTACACCGTCGGATAGACGCTCACCAGCGGCACGTTCAGGCCGCTCAGCGTCTCCGAGTGCCCCATGAAGATGAAGGCGCCCGGTTTCATATTTCTGTGGAAGCGCTGCAGCAGCTTCTCCTGGGTGGGTCGGTCGAAGTAGATGATGACGTTGCGGCAGAAGATGATGTCCA
>DNRQ01000133.1 GCA_003499925.1 Geobacter sp. | reverse complement strand
GGGGGGGGGTGGGGGGGGGGATGGGGGGCAGCTCCGGTTCCAAAAACACCCCCATCCCCCTCCTGACCTCCCCCTTGAAGGGGGAGGGACCTGAACAACGGAAGATCAGCGCTAATCGGGTAACTTTATGGCAGTGCCCCCCTCCCCTCCCATCAAGGGAGAGGGGGAAATCCACCGTCTGCACTACCCTTTGATGTCGGCGCGATGGACGGCTAAAGGTCCCCAGGACTGGCTGACGGACATCACCTCAACGCTGTTTATGTTGACGCGTGCCGGAACCGTGGCGACCCAGACGACGATCTCAGCGATATCCTCAGGTAGCAGCGGCTCCGTCCCGGCGTAGACTCGGTGGGCCTGCTGGTCGTCCCCTTTGAAGCGGACCCTGGAGAATTCCGTCTCCGCCATGCCCGGCTCAATATTGGTCACCCGAACCGCGGTGCCGAGCAGGTCGGCACGCAGGTTCCGGGAGAACTGCTGCACGAACGCCTTGCTCGCCCCGTAGACGTTTCCGCCCGGATAGGGCCAGCTCCCGGCGACCGAGCCGATGTTCACGACATGCCCGCGGTTGCGCGCCACCATTCCGGGAAGGATCGCCCGGGTGCAGTACATGACCCCCTTGATGTTGGTGTCCACCATGGTGTCCCAGTCATCCAGCGACGCCTTGTGGGCGGGCTCGAGGCCTAGGGCAAGCCCCGCATTGTTAACCAGCAACTCCAGCTCGGAGAACTCGACCGGCAGCGAGGAAAAAGCAGCGGCGACAGCATCGCGATCACGAACGTCAAGCGTGATGACGTGTACCGGCGTGAGCGGAGCAAGTTCGGCCTGCAGTTGGGCCAGCGCATCGCTGCGGCGAGCGGTGAGGATCAGACGCCAGCCGAGCCGGGCAAAAGCATGTGCGCAGGCGGCACCAAAACCGGACGAGGCACCGGTAATCAGTACAGTTTTATCCATCGATATCCCCCCAAAAGAATCCTGATTAGCAACATCTTCCGCTACCAACGACTCTCCNNTCCCCCTCCTGTCCTCCCCCTTGAAGAGGGAGGGAGTACAGCGGAAGATCATTGCTAATCAGGAAAGGAATTGCTGTGTGCCACTTAGTTCTACTTTGTCATATTAACCCGCACGCTCCCTCACCCCGACCCTCTCCCGGAGGGAGAGGGAGAGCTGGAACAAGACGGTTTGAAATGTGGTGTCAAACAGCCGGAATCATCCAAGCCTTTAAAGAACCCCTCGCCCTCCGGGATAGGGGTAGGGGTGAGGGAGTTGCCACGTAAGTAATGTGACAAAGTAGAGTTAGGGCCGCTTCTTTGAAAGAGCAGCGTCATCTTAAATCAGAACAGATCCATTACAAGGGTCGCCGGGGGGGCTGCAACATCTCTAACTACAACTCGCGACGTGGGATGGTAAGGACTTCCTCAATGAACATCAAGTGTCGCTTTTCCTGGGACCAATTGTTCTTTACCAGCTTCATGACATCCTCAGGCAAATCGAGAGCGGCAGCTTCCTCATACCTTCGGTTGGTGATCTTTTCATTGGTCAGCATCGCTTCCATCGCACCCTTCGTGCCGGTAAGGCTCTTGAGCGCCGTAAAGCCTTCCAGGAGATACCCCCTCAAATCAGGAGTCGGCTTCAAGGGGTTGCCATCCAGCTGCTTTACCATGGCGGAGAGGTCGCGAACGTGATTATTGTGATCATCTTGAAAGTCCACCAGCCTCCTTCGTATATCGGGGTACTCCATATGCTTGATAGCGTGGCTGTATGCCTCAACCGCATCCACGTCAAGCTGTATCAGGTCGTTCAGCAGCTCGATGATATGTGATCGCTCCATTTCATCCCCCTTTTCCACGCCGGTTTTCTGCAATGTGGCTACCTGGAATCGATGCCACAATTGTAACGGCGGGTCGTTGGATCGCAACAAGGAGGAGTTCTGCGCGGCCGCTTCTTTAAATAGAGGTCATCTAGAATTCGAAAGAGGTCATTTCCAGAGTTATGCCTTTGGTGTCCAGATAGGGAACCAGCCTGGCGCAGGGTTTGCCGTGGTAGGTAATGACAACCTCCTCGCCCCTGTTAACCGTTTCCAGCAATTTTTTTGGTCGGCTTCTGAGATCGTTTGCTGTAGCTTCCAAAACTTCCTCCCGGTTCAGGTTCGGCAGCATTGACTGCCGAAATTTAAAAAACCCGCAAGCAGCAAGCCTGCGGGCCAGATCAAATTCAAGGAATTCCCTACTACGCCTTGGTTTCCTCGTTCAATTTCACCACGTCATCGCCTGTCGAGGCCTTCTTGAAGTTCCTGATGCCGCTTCCCAGCGCCTGCCCCAACTGCGGAAGCTTGGCGGGACCGACCACGACGAGGGCGATGCCGAGCACTATTATCATTTCTGGCATTCCGAATCCGAACATGTCTTTCTCCTTTGTTTATGCGTGCGCTTGCTGCGACTCGACACGGGACTCGATACCGGATTCGATTCCGTCCGCAACCCGGGTTGTCTTAGCGCCGTTTCTCAATTCGTAATACTCTTCAGGGGTGTTGATGTTGCTAAACGAGTCGAAGCAGGGATCGAAGCCTGCCACCTCGGCTGCGGCAATTTCCCGTACCCTTAGGTGCGGCAGGATCGAAATGATCCTTCTCTCCCCTTTTTTCAGACATGCCTCCATGACCGGAAGGCAACCCTCGCGATACAGGGCGTGCAGCGGCTCATAGCCGTTTCCGCTGCGCGGCAGCACCAAGTCGCACCCCGCTCCCCTGTTGGCGATATGCCTGATCAGCCAGGGATCGAGGTGCGGCATGTCGCAGGCGACCGTGAAGACGGCGGGATTTGAACTCTGCGCGAGCCCGGCGTGAATCCCCGCCAGCGCCCCCATCCCCTCAAAGAGATCGGGCACCTTCCTGCAGGGGAGAAATTGATACTGCTCCGGCGTGTTGGTGACCAGGATCACCTCGGGGAAAATCTCGCTCAAATCGCGGTAGATGCTTTCTATGAAGCGCCCCCCTTTGTGCGGCAGGAGCGCCTTGTTGCTCCCCATCCGGCTGGAGGCGCCGCCTGCCAGGATCACCCCGGTCACCCCGGCGATCTTCCCTTTGTGCGAGGCGACGCTGAGTCCCTCGGGGTGGCTGTATACCTTGAAGCGATCGGACTTCACGTATCCGATCAGGGTGATGCCGGCTTCATCAGCCATCCTGACAGCCATGTCGGTCGGCGAGGTGCGGGAGGCTATCACCTCGATGCCGAGCAGCGAGGCCTTGGCCACCAGCTCGGTGGAGACCCGGCCGGAGGTGACCAGGATTTTTCCGGCTAACGAGATCCCCTTCAGCAGCGCCTCTCCTGCGATCCTGTCGATGGTGTTGTGCCGGCCGATATCCTCCGCGTGCAGAAGAAGGTGGTCGTCGCCGGCACCTGCGGAATGCATGCCGCCGTGGCTCTGGTACCCCTCGGCCTTCCGGGCCAGCTGGGCCATCAGGGCAAACACCGACTCGGGCGCGTGGACCCCGGACACCCCGCTTGCCCGCCAGGGCCCGAAAGGCGACGACGGGCTCTTCTTCGCAATCTTCGGCAGGTTGAAGCTGATTCCCGTGCCGCAGCCTGAGGTGAGCACCGGCTTCAGGCGCTCGGGGAGCTGGCCGCGGATGGTGACGCTCGCGGCACCGAAGTCGTTGCAGACGGAGAGCGCCAGGAAGTCGTGCACCGATTCCACGAACCCCTGCAGCCGCAGGAATCCGGCCACCAGGAAACGGAGGTCGTGGGGGGAGGCGATCAGGGTGGCGATTTCGCGGCCGTTCACCACCAGCGACAAGGGGAATTCGCTGACCAGATTCCCTTCCTCTGCCTCCATGACCCCTTTGCTGAAATTGTAAATCTTCGTTGCCACATCGAACTCCTTAGCGGAAATTACCAGCGAATCACACAGTCTAGCTCGTCAGCCAACAAGACGGGCCGGGATTGTGCTCCTCCCCCCGGAGGGGGGAGGCTGGGAGGGGGGAAGCTTGCGCTTCTACGAAGAATAGACGGTGTCCCCCTCCCTAGCCCTCCCCCTCCGGGGGAGGGGATTTGGCATTGAATCACAGACAGATCATTGATAGCGTGCGAAATTACGCCTCGCTTCCCAGCCTGCCGTTTGTTGCGTGTTCCTTGCCGGTCTTGTGAAAGGTGTCCGGCAGCGAGTAGTCGACGGTCTCCGGGTGGTGCTCGAAAATCGGGAAGTACTTGGCAATCAGCACGAAGAAGAGCACGTGTGCCGCGATGATGCCGATGGTGACGACGCTCTCGATGAAGGAGGGGTAGTACATGGTCCCCTTCTCCATCATCCCGAACATGGAGACGTTGAAGCGGTTCAGGACCACCCCGCCGATAACCAGCCAGGCGGCGGTGGAACGGAGCCTGTTGTGCTCTCGCACCCCGAAGTTCATCAGCATGACGAGCGGGGTGATTACACCTGCCAGCATCTCGACGGCAAAGAGCGCCACCAGACCGGGACGGTCGAAGAGCGGCCCCTCGGTGAGCGCGAAGAGCGAGAAGAGGCGCACGGTGAGGTACAGGGTGAGGACGTAGGGGAGAATCTTGGCCAGGGTCTCCAGGAGTTCCGATTCGTCCGGCTGCCCCATCCACTTGTGGCTCATGGTCGCCTCGACGATGATGATGGAAATGCCGGCGCACATGGCCGAGATCCAGAACAAAAGCGGCAGCAGCGGGTTGTACCAAAGCGAGTGCAGCTTGTCGACCGCGATCAGGAAGAAGGTCCCCAGGGACGACTGATGCAGCGTGGAGATGGAGGCGGCCGCGACGACGAGCGGCATCTCGATGGTACGCAAAAGCCTGAGCGGCACGTGATAGCCGAACTTCTCGCACACAGGCGACAGGAACTCCAGGAAGAGGACCGTGGTGTAGGCCATGATGCACATGGAGACCTCGAACATCGGGGAGTGCGGGTTCCAGTACACCATGGTGTGCCAGCCGCGCTGGGGCTGCCCCAGGTCGAGCAGAAGCCCGACGCAGACCAGCGAGTACCCCAGGAAGCCGGTGACGATGGCGGGACGCACCAGCGGCTCCAGCTTCTTGATGTGGAAGCAGTGCACGATGGCCCCCAGGGTGAAGGCGCCGGCCGCAAGCGGCACGGCGGTCACCACGTCGAAGGAGATCCAAAGCCCCCAGGGGAAGGTGTCGTTCAGGTTGGTGGTGACCCCCAGGCCGAACACGAAGCGCACCAGGGAGGCGAGCGCTGCGAGCACTACCAGAAAGATCAGGAACTTCACGAAGTTGTGGTAACTCTTTACTTCTCTGTAAATGATTTTAGCGGCGGTCATCTCAGCTCTCCTCCTTGGGCGTTTTGCCGGATGCTTCCCTTTGTTCTGCTTCCTTCTTGATCCGCTCCTTTCTGTGGGTGAACCAGGACAAAAGCGAGAGCGACCCCCCGACGGTCAGGAAGATCCCCGGCACCAGGCGCAGCGCCTGCCAGGTGTAGGAAGGGAGCGGCCTCTTGGTGACGTGCTTGAAGCCCAATTCATCGAAGGGGAGCGCGGTCAGGTAGATGACGCTGGTGCCGCCCGCCTCCTCCTCGCCGTAGAGCTTCTTCAGGTACTTCTCGGGGCGCGACTCGATCCTGCGCGAGGCCTCCTTGATCATGTCTCCGCGGTTGCCGTAGGTTATGGCGGAGGGGCAAGTGGTGGCGCAGGCGGGCTTGTGCCCCTCCTTGATCCGGGAATAGCAGCCGGTGCACTTTCGCACCAGCGGAAACGCCTTGCTCCACTGGTACTTCGGCACCCCGAACGGGCAGGCGACCATGCAGAAGCGGCAGCCGATGCAGCGCTTGGCATCGTAGGTGACCGGCCCCTCCTTGGTTTTCACGAAGGCGCCCACCGGGCAGACCGAGGCGCAGGCCGGGTCGTTGCAGTGCATGCACATCTCTTTGTAGAAGGCGAACTCGTTCTGGCCGTTTTTCTGGTAGTCCCGGAACTTGATGCGCGTGAAGGTGTGCTCCGACATGAGCGGCGGGTTCTGGTAACCCTCGCCGCTGAAGAAGCTGGTCTTCTCGGCGTCCAGCTGGTTCCACTGCTTGCAGGCGACCTGGCAGCCGCGGCAGCCGGTGCACTTGGTCATGTCGATCAGAAATGCCTTGTTTTTGGAAAAATCGTTGCTCACTTCGCTCATGCGCGCTTACCCCCTTTCTCGATGTTGCACAGGAACGCCTTGAATTCGGGGATGCTCGTGTTGGCGCAACCGACCGACGGCGTCAGGACGTTGCCGCTGTCCCCTGTAGCAAGACCCGCATAACCGAAATGCCAGGGAAGACCTACCTGCTCGACCATCTTCCCCTGCACGTTGAACGGCTTCAGCCTGGAGGTGACCAGAGCCTGCGCCTGGATGGAACCCCTCTCCGTGGTGATGCGGACCTGGTCGCCGTTGTTGATCCCCTTGGTCCGGGCCAGGGTCTCGGAGATCTCGACGAACATGGTGGGAACCAGTTCCACCAGCCAGGGGATGCTGCGGGTCATGGCGCCCGCCTGCCAGTGCTCCGTCATGCGGTAGGTGGTGCCGACGAAGGGATACTTGCCGGTATCGCTCGACATGTTGCCCGGAATCTTCACCGCCGGGCTGTTCTGCACCTTGGAGAGCAGGTTCTTGGCCGGGCTCTCGATCGGCTCGTAATGCTCGGGGAAAGGTCCGTCCTTCATGTCCAGGGCGTAGAGACGGGCGTGCCCCTCGGGGAGCATGATGAAGGGGTGTTTCCCCTCCTTGTCGTCGCTCATCGGCGGCCAGGGACCGTCGGGAACGTCGCCCTTCCACTTCTTCTCCAGGACGTCCCAGGCCATCACCACCCGCTTCGGGTTGAAGGGGACGCCGTCGGGATTGACCGAGGCCCGGTTGTAGATGATGCGGCGGTTCACCGGCCAGCACCAGGCCCACTTGGGGAACATGCCGAGGCCGTTCGGGAGATCGTTCCCGTCGCGGCGCGCCATCTGGTTGCCGTCCTTGGTGTAGGAGCCGCAGTAGATCCAGCACCCCGAAACGGTGGAGCCGTCGTCCTGCAGGTACTTGAACATCGGGACCTGGTCCCCCTTCTTGAACTCCAGGGTCTTGTCCTTGTCGACGATGGTCATGTCGCGGGTGAAGTAGCCGTTGATCTCCTTGGCCACCAGGTGCACATCGGGCTCCTCGTGGTTGCCGTAGTTCCAGTCGAGCTTGGTGATCGGCTCGGGGAAGACGCCTCCCTTGGCGTAGGCCTTCTTCACCCCCGCGACGAACTTGTCGATGATCCAGAGGTCGCTCCTGGAGTCGCCCACCGGTTCCACCGCCTTGTAGCGCCACTGGGCCCAGCGACCGGAGTTGGAGATCGAGCCCTCCTTCTCCACCGAGGAAGCGGCCGGCAGCATGAAGACCTCGGTCTGGATATCCCTGGGGTTGACGCCGGGACGTTTCCAGAAGATGGAGGTTTCGGTTTCCCACAGATCGACCGTCACCAGCCATTTCAGCTTGGAGAGCGCGCTGCGGGCGTTGCCCGAATCCGGGCCGCCCACGGCCGGGTTCATCCCCATGCAGACCAGCCCTTCCAGGCCGCCGGCCAGCATCTTGTCCATGATCTTGTTGTAGGCGTAGCTCCCCATCCGCTTGGGCAGGTAGGAGTAACAGAAATCATTGGCCTGGGTGGCGTTGTCGCCGTACCAGGCCTTCAGCAGGCTGGTGATGTACTTGGGGGTGTTGCCCCACCAGTTGGCGCTCCTGCCGTCCTTGGTCTGCGGAGTCCATTTGTCGATGTAGGACTTCAGATCGACGTTGTCGAATTCGGGCGACTTGAGATAACCGGGCAGCAGGTGGAACAGCAGGCCGTAGTCGGTGGAACCCTGCACGTTGGATTCGCCGCGCAGCGCATTGACGCCCCCGCCGGCAATGCCGATGTTGCCCAGAAGCGTCTGCAGCATGGCGGTGGCGCGCACGTTCTGGGTGCCGTGGGTGGACTGGGTGATGCCCATGGCGTACAGCAGCGTGCCGGCCTTGTCGGCCCGGCCGGTGCCGCAGAAAGCCTGGGCCACCTTCAGGTAATCCTCTTTTTTGGTGCCGGTGATCGAACAGACCTTGTCCACGTCGTAGCGGCTGAAATGTTTTTTCATCAGCTGCAGCACGCAGCGCGGATCCTTCATGCTGTTGTCGCGCCTGGGCTTGCCGTCCGGACCAAGTTCATAGGCCAGGGATTTCAGGTCGTAGGTTTTCTCCTGGTCGTCGAAGGAGCAGAACATGCCGTCCTTGAAATCATACTTCTCGGAGATGATGAAGGGGGCGTTGGTGTATTCGCGAACGTACTCTTCGTGGATCAGGTTGTTCTGCAGGGCNNGTGCCGGGACGGATCTGGGCATAGATGTCGGCCTTGGAGGCGCTACGGGTGTAACGCGGATCGACGACGATCAGCTTGGCCCCTTTATCCATGGCCTCTTCGATCCACTTGAAGGATATGGGGTGGTTCTCGGCCGGGTTGCAGCCGATGATGAAGATTGCGTCACTGTTTTTCAGGTCTATCCAATGGTTGGTCATGGCACCACGACCGAATGAAGCCGCCAGACCGGCGACTGTTGCGGAGTGTCAAAGTCGGGCCTGGTGCTCCAGCTGCCCGACCCCCATGGCACGGGAGAACTTGGACCAGAGGTAGCATTCCTCGTTGTCCAGGCCGGCCCCGCCGAAAAAGGCCATGCCTTCGGTGCGGTTGACCACGTATTCCTTGTTGTCCTTCTTGTTCAGTTCACTGACCTTGAAGGTTTTGTCGCGGGTCTCCTTCATGCGCAGGGCGATCTTGTCCAGCGCCCAGTCCCAGGATTTCTCCTCAAATTTGTCCGAGCCGGGGGCGCGGTACATGACCTTCTGCAACCGCTTCTCGTTGACCGCCACCTGGAACAGCGAGCTCCCCTTGGAGCAGAGCGCCCCCTGGTTGATCGGATGCTGCGGGTCGCCTTCGATGTTGATGACCTTGCCGTTCTTGGTGTGGACCAGCAGCCCGCATCCGACCGCACAGAACGGACAGATGGTGGTGGAGGCCTTCAGCCCCTTGATCCTTGTGACCGGGGAATCGACACTGGCCTCCCCCGGTTTGCCGGAGATGGCTACGCCGGCCGCCGCCAGCGCCCCCCCCTGTAAAAATTGCCTGCGTGACATACCCATACTGAAAAATCTCCTTTCGTTATCAAAACGCGCCAAAATGTCACATTTATTGATGGTCAACCCTGTATACATCAATTGGCGTGCCAATCGTGTTTACAGAAAACTGAAATGGGACTGAGCACGCTAATACTGGGCTTTTGCTGCGGTGTGCTGTTAATTTTGCGGGAGAAATCCGGGTGGGAGTTATTTGTGGATTGCGCAATTCTGTCCAGTAATGTACAAATCTGCCGATAGTTAGGAATTTGTAAACGGCAGTTCAATAACACCGGGAAAACATCTAACCCCTCTAAATCTCCCCTTATCTAAGGGGAGACTTCAAGGCTTCCCCCCTTAAGTAAGGGGGGATTGAGGGGGGTTAGACTTTGATGTTACAAGGCAGGGAACTTTATAATCTCGTGAGGTTCACCAATGGCGAATATCTGTATCTGTGACGATGAAGAGGGCATCCTGCGCTATCTGAAAAAGCAGATGAAAGGCTACCAGGTGGAGACCTTCAGCCGGGGCAGCGACCTGCTTAAGCTGCTGGAATCGCCGGCCGGCGCGGAGGTGGATCTGCTGCTGCAGGATGTGCGCATGCCGGACATGGACGGGGTGCAGATCCTGAAACAGGTCAAGAAGATCCGCCCCGAACTGCCGGTGATCATGATGACCGCCTTCGGCACCGTCGATGACGCTGTGCAGGCCATCAAGCAGGGCGCCTACGACTACCTGATCAAACCCTTTCCGAAGGAGAAGGTGCTGGGGCTGGTGGAGCATGTGCTGGAGCATCGCCGCCTGGCGGCCGAAAACCTGCGCCTGCGCGAGGAACTGTGCGGGGTTGACAGCCGAGAGAGCGCCGTTTTCGTCAGCCGGGTCTTCCGCGAAGTCTACGACCTGACCCTCAAGGTGGCCGCCAGCGACGCCAACATCATGATCCTGGGTGAATCGGGCACCGGCAAGGAGCTGATCGCCAGCGCCCTGCACAGGAACAGCCTGCGGCGCGAGCGCCCCTTCGTCTCCTTGAACTGCGCCGCGCTGTCGGATACGCTGCTGGAAAGCCAGCTCTTCGGGCACCTGAAGGGGGCCTTTACCGGCGCGGTCNNCCGGTCGGCTCTACCCGCTCGAAGAAGGTCGATGTGCGCTTCGTGGCCGCCACCAACAAGAACCTGGAACGGGAGGTGGCCGAAGGGCGCTTCCGCGAGGATCTGTACTACCGCCTGAACGTGATCAGCATCCCGCTGCCGCCGCTCAGGGAGCGCCCCGAGGACATCGAGCCGCTGGCGCTGCACTTTCTGAAGCGTTTTGCCACGCGCATGTCCAAGGAGATTCACGGCATATCTCCCGAAGCGCTGGAAGCGTTGCGGGAATACCGCTGGCCCGGAAACGTGCGCGAACTGGAAAACGTGATCGAGCGGGCCGTGATCCTGACGTCCGGCAGCACCGTACAGTCCGACGTGCTCCCGCTCAGGGGAGCCGCCCGCGCCAGCCGTGCCGCCACCACGGACGCTGCGCCGCCGGCACAATCAGCCAGGGCTGCGATGGTGCCGCTGGAGGAGATGGAGCGTCAACACATCGAGATGGTGCTGAAGGGCACCGGTTACCACAAGAGCCGCACCGCCGAGATCCTGGGGATTTCTAGGCGGACGCTGGATCGCAGGATTGAGGATTTCGGGCTTTTGGATTGTGGATGCAGCGGCAATGGGCAAAATGGTTTGGTATCTTGACGGGCGGGATATAATATTCCGGTTGAACTGTACGATTTCTTGCATGGCACCTGACTTTACCCGGACGGAATCCGTTCCTCGCACGGCACCCGCGTCTGGCACAGGCCGCACCCGGTCTGGGCGACGCCGTAAAGCTCCCCGACCGCCTCGGGCACGGCTCCATATACATAGCCGCGGCAGGTCTCTTTGTCGTGTCCCTGCCGGGAAATCGCACCCACCGGGCAACGGCTGATGCAGATGCCGCAGCTGCCGTCGCGGTGGTAGAGGCAGTTGCTCCGGTATCCGCCGGCATTTTGCGACGTCGGCGGCAAGGGCAGGTCGGTTACGACGCTCCCCAGCCGGTGGGCGATCCCGCGGGCGGTGATCAGCCCGTCGTTGAGGCTGAAGGTGCCCAGCCCGGCCGCGTAGGCGGCGTGGCGTTCCGACCAGCTGGAAGCGATGCCGGCGGAGGGATCGTCCAGTTGCCGCCAGCCTGGCGCCAGTTGCGGCGCCACGGCGCGATGACCGCGGTCTTCCAGCCATTCAACCATGTGGCGACGCAGGGCGGTATTGAAGTTTTCTCCGTTGTTGCGGGTCAGGGACCACTCCAGCGAGGGCCAGCGCTCCTGATGCCGGTTACTGACACGGGTGGCGCGGCTGACCGGAAGAACCCAACAGATGACCGTGGCCGCACCATTTAGAATCTCATCCGGCAACTGGTGGAAATCTCCGATGATCCGTTTGTACTCGCGGAAGAGCGGGTCACCTGCTGCCGCGAAGCCGATCAGCGCATCGTCGAAATATGGTTCGTTGCTATTTGGAAAACGGTTTTCCCAGTTCTCCCCCACAAAATGGCTGATCTCGGCGCGGATCGTCTCCCACATGCGAACTCCTTTGACAAAACTATGCCAGCATCTCTCGTGCCATTTCCCCGGCTTGATTCAGGACCGATTCCGGGACTTCGTCAATGCTGGCCGGCCCTATGCCGCAGACGCGTATCAGGCGGGTTTCGCTGAATCCCATCCATTTGAGGAAGACTTCGTAGCGCGGGAAGATGTCGGCGAAATACGTTTGGTCCGGATGCCCCTGGACCAGCGCGAAAACCAGTTTTTTGGGGCTGAGCCGGCTCGGTTGCGGGTTGCTCAGGTAATCCGGTTTGAGATAGGAGTAGCTCCGGTCGATAAAACCCTTGAGCTGCGCAGTGACATCTCCGTAATAAACTGGCGAAGCCAGCACGACCAGGTCGGCCTCCTTCACCGCGTTCAGCACCTCGCTCAGGTCATCGTTCAATATACAGTGGTCAAGGGATTGCTTACAGGCATAGCACCCCTGGCAGCCTCGATAGTTGAGCCGGTTCAGCTCGAATGTGCGGGTTTCCGCACCCAGCTGTGCGGCGCTTTCCGTGAAGCGGTTGGCAATGGAGGCGCTGTTCTTTCCTGAACGCGGGCTTCCCAGCAGCGTAACAACTTTCATATTATCCCCCTTGGATTTTGCATGCATGGCGATGAATTATATTCTTTCCGCAACTTCTAGTCCGCTCGTCAAACGGTGTCAAGCGGTTTCAGGCGGCAAGGGGCCAGAACAGTAACGACACCGGCGGCTTACCGGCATCTGCATGAAATTTTGCATCGTAATTGAAAACAGCGTACGGACATATCCGCACCGTGCTATCATTTAAGCAGTAAGAATGATTTTGAACTCTCCCTCATAGCGCCCCAATAAGGCCGGGCTGTCCGGGTAATGTCTGCTCAGGTTGCTTTCGATCATGCCCTCATTGAAATTGGCGTAGCAGTAGGCGCACTTGAAACCGCAGCTGTTGTAGCTGCCCATGTCCGCCGATTCTACGCAGTTGCAGGCCTTGCGCTGGTTTTTGTCCTTGCGTAGTGAAGCATTGACTCCGAACAGGCTGCGGATCAGACTGCCATCGATGCAGGCGCCATGAGCGATCCCGAAGTTCGCCAGTTCCAGCTCCTCGCTGCAGGTGAATATCTGCAGATTGTCGCGGTCGGCAATCATCTTGAAGCCTCGCGCGATTTGTTCCAGCTTCACCTGCTGTTCCCGCGCGGTGATATCCTCCAGCATGATACCGGTGCCCCGCAATGCCCGCCGCAGCCGTCCCAGTCCCCGGCCGTAGAAGTCATGGAAACTTGTTACCACTCTCCTGCTGGCCTGGCGAAGCTGCCCGGAAAGTTCATCCATCCTTTCCAGGTGCCAGGCCACCGGTGTGGCACTGGAAAGAATGATCGGATCGTAGCGCCAGACCACCCGTTCAGGACCGATGCGCGCCGCCAGTTCCAGCATCGTGTCGATGCGCTCCCACAGCGGCGGCAGATTTGGCTCGAAGGCCGTGTCGTACGGATTGAGGGTGAACTGGAAATAGTAGTTCAGGCCGCGCCGGTCCAGTTCATCCAGATGCCTGATAAGCGGCTGGGGGTTTTTGCTCCAGAAACAGATTGCATCCACATCCTGCGGCTTCAGGCTGACTGCCGTGACCTGCCGGCTGTTGAAGGGGTTTACCCGGTGGAAAAAGCCCTCCCGCACCCGCGTCATGAACCACTCGGCATGGAAAGCCGGTATGTCGGTGCGCCTGCTGGCAGAAATGATCATGATTTATCCGTGATGTTTTTGCACAAAAAAGCCCCCGGACTTCTGGTCCGGGGGATGATCGATATTAGAATACGTTACATGACTATCGTGTTCAACTCCGGAGCANNCCGACCCGCACCAGGGTCGCGCCTTCCTGTATGGCGGCCTCGAAGTCGCCCGACATGCCCATGGAAAGCTCGCGCATCTCGACGCCCGCTATTCCGGCCGCCTCAATCGCTGAAGCAAGTCGGCGCAACCCGGCAAAAAAAGGACGGGCCGCCTCCGGATCATCGAAAAACGGAGGCATCGTCATCAACCCCCGCACCCTGATGTTCGGCAACAGGGCGCAATCCCTGACCAGTTGCAGCGCCTCTTCCCCGGTGGTACCGGACTTGGTGGACTCGCCGGAGATGTTGACCTGGACCAGCACCGGGCAGACCAGCTCCAGCCGGCCCCACTGGCGGCTGATCTCCTCGGCCAGCGAAAGCCGGTC
>DNRQ01000069.1 GCA_003499925.1 Geobacter sp. | reverse complement strand
TGATCGGCTACTACTTCCACAAGAAGTCGGCCGGCGACGCGGGCAAGAAGGCGTTCGTCATGAACAGGATCGGCGACTTCGGTTTCCTCCTCGGCCTCTTCACCCTCTACTGGTACCTGGGCGGCACCCACAACGTCTGGACCATCAACTTCCGCGAGCTGGCGAGCCACGCCGACCTGATCGTCCCGGGCGCCATCACCACCACCGTGGCACTCTGCTTCTTCCTGGGCGCAACCGGCAAGTCGGCCCAGATCCCGCTTTACACCTGGCTCCCCGACGCGATGGAAGGCCCGACCCCGGTCTCCGCACTCATCCACGCGGCCACCATGGTCACCGCCGGCGTCTACATGATCGCCCGCATGAACTTCATCTACATCAAGAGCCCGACGGCCCTGCTGGTGATCGCCTGCGTCGGTGCGGCGACCGCCCTGTTCGCGGCCACCATCGGCACGGCGCAAAACGACATCAAGCGCGTCCTGGCTTACTCGACGGTTTCCCAGCTGGGCTACATGTTCCTGGCCATGGGCGTGGGTGCCTTCGGCGCCGGCGTGTTCCACCTGATGACCCACGCATTCTTCAAGGCCTGCCTGTTCCTCGGTTCCGGCTCCGTGATCCACGCCATGCACCACGCCCTGCACCACGAGCATTCCGATGCCGACCCGCAGGACATGAGGAACATGGGTGGCCTGAGGAAGAAGATGCCGGTCACCTTCGTGACCTTCCTGCTGGCGACCATCGCCATCGCGGGTATCCCGGGCTTCGCCGGATTCTTCTCCAAGGACGAGATCCTCTGGCAGGCTTTCGCCAACCCGCACCACCACGGCGCCAACACGCTGCTCTGGGCTGCCGGCGCGGTCGCCGCGGGGCTCACCGCCTTCTACATGTTCCGTCTGGTCTTCATGACCTTCTTCGGCAAGACCAGGCTCTCCGACAAGGCGATGCACCACCTGCACGAGTCCCCCTGGGTCATCACCCTGCCGCTCGTCGTGCTCGCCATCCTCTCCGTGCTCGGCGGCTGGATCGGCGTACCCAAGGTCCTCGGCGATGCGCTGGGCGGCCTCCCCAACCACTTCGAGCACTACCTTGAGCCGGTGTTCGCCTACTCCAACGCCTACATGGCGAAGAGCGGCGCCCACGGCGTGCACAACATCGCCCTCGAGTGGGGGCTGATGGGAGTCTCGGTGCTGATCGCCTGCGGCGGCATCGCCCTGGCCTGGGCGCTCTACATCGTCAACCCGGGCTTCCCCGCGAAGTTCGTGGCGACCTTCCCGGTGCTGCACCGCGCAGTTTACAACAAGTGGTACGTCGACGAGATCTACGACTTCATGATCGTGAACCCCTGCAAGTCGTTCTCCAACTTCCTCTGGAAGGGCTTTGACGTGGTCGTCGTGGACGGCGTGGTGAACGGCGTCGCCGCCGTGGTGCGCGGCTCCAGCGGCATCTTCCGCCACGTGCAGACCGGCATGGTTCACAACTACGCCTTCTCCATGGCCCTTGGCGTCGTCGTCATCGTCGGAGTGTTCCTCTTCCGCTAAACGCTTTAAGCATTGCCTTAATTTTGACCTGTAAGTAAAAGGAGCAGAGTAAATGAGCCAGCTACCGTTACTGAGCATATTAACCTTCACACCGCTGATCGGGGCGATTGTCCTCCTCTTTGTGAACAAGAACAGCCACGGCGTGCTCCGTACCATAGCCATGGCGGTGACGGTGGTGACGTTCCTTCTCTCGCTGCCCCTGATCACCGGGTACAACGCGGCAGGGAGCGACATCGGCGGCTTCCAGTTCCTGGAGAACGTACCCTGGATCGCGGCCGGCCCGTTCCAGATGAGCTACCACCTGGGGATCGACGGGATCAGCCTCTGGCTGGTGATCCTGGCGACCTTCATCATGCCGATCTCGGTCCTCTCCACCTACACGGCGGTTCAGGAGAAGGTGAAGGAATACATGATCTGCCTGCTCCTTCTGGAAGTCGGCATGATCGGTACCTTCGTCTCGATGGACCTGTTCCTCTTCTACATCTTCTGGGAAGTCATGCTGATACCGATGTACTTCATGATCGGTATCTGGGGCGGCAAGAACAGGATCTACGCGGCAGTCAAGTTCTTCATCTACACGGCGGTCGGATCGCTCCTCATGCTGGTAGCTTTGATCGTCCTCTACTTCAAGGCGGGGGGCGGCGACTTCAGCATCCTGCGCTTCTACGAACTGCAGCTCGACCCGGTCTCCCAGGTCTGGTTGTTCCTGGCCTTCGCACTGGCCTTCGCCATCAAGGTCCCGATGTTCCCGCTGCACACCTGGTTGCCTGATGCACATACCGAGGCGCCGACTGCAGGTTCCGTGATCCTGGCCGCCGTCATGCTGAAATGCGGTACCTACGGCTACGTCCGCTTCGCCATGCCGCTCTTCCCGGATGCCAGCGCCCAGTTCACCCCGCTCATCGCGACCCTTTCCGTGATCGGCATCATCTACGCCTCCCTGGTCGCCATGGTGCAGCAGGACGTCAAGAAACTGGTAGCCTACTCCTCCGTAGCCCACCTGGGCTTCGTCATGCTCGGCGTGTACGCTCTGAACCAGCAGGGGGTCACCGGCGGGATGCTGCAGATGCTGAACCACGGGGTTTCGACAGGGGCACTGTTCCTCATCGTAGGCTTCATCTACGAGCGGCGTCACACCCGGCAGATCTCCGATTTCGGCGGTCTGGCCAAGCAGATGCCGATCTTCGCCACCATGTTCATGATCGTGACCTTCTCCTCCATCGGCCTCCCCGGCACCAACGGGTTCGTCGGCGAGTTCCTGGTGCTCCTGGGCGCCTTCCAGGGTGAGCTGCGCTGGTACGCCATCATCGCCACCTCCGGCGTCATCCTCTCCGCAGTCTACATGCTCTGGATGTTCCAGAGGGTGATGTTCGGCGAGCTGAACAACCCGAAGAACCAGGTGCTGAAGGACCTGAACGCCCGGGAAATCGCCATCATGCTGCCGCTGATCTTCCTGATCTTCTTCATGGGCGTCTACCCGCGTCCCTTCATCGACTCCATGGCCCCCTCGATCGACAGGCTGATCGCGCAGGTCCAGGTGAAGAAGCAGGTGGCGCAGGTGGCACCCGCGCAGATGCCCGGCCTTCCCGCAGGGCATGTTGCAGTGCCGGCCGCCGAAGCAGCTCCGGCCGCCGAGCTTCCCCCAGGGCACGTAGCCGTACCTGCAGCGGCACCGGCCGCGCATTAAGAAGTCGCAGCCCCTCATGAAGTAACCAAAGAACCGAGAACCGCTTAGAAATAGCTGACGGAGGAAAATAGATGGAAACAATAGCTATGCCGGCCATAAACCTAGCAGCGATCATGCCTGAGATCATTCTCTCATGCGTTGCGATGGTTCTGCTGCTCGTCAACGTGTTCGTTCCGAGCAAAGACAAGGGCTACCTCGGGTACCTGAGCATCATCGGCCTCGCGCTGACCGCGGTATTCGTGGTGAAGGGTTGGGGGCCCTCGGTGTCGGCGTTTAACGGCGCGATCGTGCAGGACAACTTCGCGACCTTCTTCAAGGCGATCTTCCTGATCTCCGCGGCCCTGGCGATCCTGATCTCGGACAGGTACATGGTGCAGGAAGAGTGCAACCAGGGCGAGCTCTACCCCCTGATACTCTTGGCCACCGTCGGCATGATGCTGATGGCGTCGGGTACCGACATGATGGTCATCTTCCTGGGACTGGAGCTACTCTCCGTCTGCCTCTACGTGCTGGCGGGCTTCAACCGGGGGAACCTCAAGTCCAACGAGGCCGGACTCAAGTACTTCCTCTTGGGCGCCTTCTCCACCGGCTTCCTGCTCTACGGCATGGCGCTCACCTACGGCGCGACCGGCAGCACCAAGATCGCGGTCATCTCCAGCTTCGTCATGGGGAACCCGAGCGTCGCAGCCAACCCGATCTTCATAGTCGGCATGCTGCTCATCGCGGTAGGCTTCTCCTTCAAGATCGCCGCGGCACCGTTCCACATGTGGACCCCGGACGTCTACGAGGGTGCTCCGACCCCGATGACCGCCTTCATGTCCGCAGGCCCCAAGGCAGCCGGCTTTGCCGCCTTCCTGAGGGTGATGATCTTCGCCTTCCCGATGCTGAGGGCCGAGTGGGGCGATCTTCTCTGGGTACTGGCAGTGCTGACCATGACCGTCGGTAACATCATTGCCCTCTCCCAGGACAACGTCAAGAGGATGCTCGCCTACTCCTCCATCGCGCACGCCGGGTACGCCCTGGTCGGTTTCACCGCCACCAACGCGGAAGGCGCCGCGGGCATCCTGTTCTACATGCTCTCCTATGCCTTCATGAACATCGGCGCCTTTGCCGTCATCATCCTGATCGGCAAGAAAGGCGAGAAGAACGGCAACGTCAGCGACTTCGCAGGCCTCGGTTTCAAGAAGCCGCTGCTGGCAGTCATCTTCTCCGTGTTCCTGTTCTCCCTGGCCGGCATGCCGCCGACCGCAGGCTTCATCGGCAAGTTCTATCTCTTCTCCGCCGCCATCAAGTCCGGCTACATCTGGCTTGCCATCATCGGCGTGTTGAACAGTGCAGCATCCCTTTACTACTACCTGCGCGTCATGGTCTACATGTACATGAAGGACCCGAACGAGGACTTCGAGTGGGCAGGCGCCACCCCGAGCATCGCAGTCTGCCTGCTGGTAGCCTTAGGCGCCACTCTGATCCTGGGCGTGGTACCGGGCACCGTCCTGGAACTGGCGCAGAAGGCAGTGCAGTTCTAGTAGCGCGGCAGATAATGCCGGCATAGCAACAAACGAGGGCACCCGGGCGACAAGCTTGGGTGCCCTTTTTACTTGCCCACCTGATCCAGCTGTTGCTCTGTTGTTAGTCCCCCCCTTTGCAAAGGGGGGTTAGGGGGGATTTCAGCGCAGCAGCCAGTATCAATACCACCCATACCAGAGGAAGCCTTGCCAGACCCCCTCGCCCTCCGGGCTGATCTTTACCCACAACCAGGGTTGCATGAGACCGTAGGGGGGATCAGTTGAGGTCGCACGACAAAGGCGGTATACGCCTGGGTTATATCGTCAAGACGCTGCAGGCCGCGCCACACGGTTTCGGTTCCTGGGTTGCCGTCCGATTTGCGGTCCAGAAACCCGCCCAGAGAACGTAGGGTGGGCCGTGCCCACCACACCCTTATCCTGAAGGTGGGCACGAGGATCTGTTCCCAAGCGAAGCCCATCAAGGAGAGTAGCTAAAATGGAAGAAATTGCTGGAAAAGGAAGCCGACGCCTGTCAGAACTATGCAAGACTGGTCGATGTGTTGCTTGCAGCAGGTGAGCGGGATAAAGCGCGGCAGTGGTGCGTTCTTGGCTTTGAGCGTACCGTGGAGAGCGCACCCGGCATTGCCGCCGATCTGCAGAAACGGCTTCGTGAAATGGCCCATGCGGAAAAGAACCATGTTCTCGTCGCCGCCTACCGGGCCGAGGAGTTCTTTGATAGGGCCTCCCGCCAGGCCTATACGGAGCTGCGCAAGGCCGCCGAGAACGCAAAAGTCTGGTTGCCGGTCAGAGAAGGGGTCCTCCGGTATCTTGAGACCGGCCGACGACCCGATGCCGACGGCCGGGGAAAGAAAAGCACAGCGTGGCCCCTGCCTATACCGGAGGTCATGCGATCAAGTAGCAAAACGTCGCAACGTCACGAACGGTTTCCGGACCTCGACATGCTGATCGGCATCGCGATCCTGGAAAAGCGCTTCGACGACGTAGTGGCGCTCTACGCAGAGCTGCGGAAGACCAAACGCTGGAGTTTTGAGACGGACAAGACCGTAGCCGATGCCGTAGCAGAAACGCACCCCCAGGTAGCCCTCGACATCTGGCGCTTCATCGTGGACGGCCTGATCGGGCAGGTCAAGCCGAAGGCCTACGAAGAAGCAGCCGTTTATCTGCGGCGCATGTGCAAGGTCTACCAGGAGAGCCGTCGCATCGCGGAGTGGCACGATCTGCTGGGCGAGTACGACAAGATATCTTACATGGAATCCCTGCTGCCTGTCGGGGACTTTGGCATTGAAGACAAGTCCAGGGAGATTGTCGCGCGGTCCGCAGCCCTTGGTGGCCACCTGCATCCAATCAGCCAGCGGCCAATCATGGAGCTTTTGCGGATTATCAACAGCTACTACTCCAACCTCATCGAGGGTCACAGCACCCATCCAGTCGATATCGAGCGGGCCATGCGGCATGATTACGCCGAAGATCCTGCCAAGCGCGACCTACAACTTGAAAGCCAAGCGCACGTCAACTGCCAGATGAAAATAGAAGAGCGACTTCGGAGTGAACCGGACCTGAACGTTGCCAGCGCCGAATTCATTACCTGGGTCCATAAGACTCGGGGTGACATGATTCAGTTTTCCGGTATGGCGGAGCGGACCGGGCGGATGTTGCTTGGTCAGTTGTTGGATGAGGGGATGTTGGTGTCCGATATGCGGAAGGGGCCGGTAAGGATTGCATTTCCAACCTATCTGGCAGGATACCTGTTCCCGGATCTGTATCCGCTGCAATTGATATAGGTTACACATACAAGACCAAGGCGATGAGCGTGTGTAGTGAGAGCAAAAGTCGTCAGTGATATAAGGGTTGAATACCGCAATCAGGGATCTTCTTTTATAGTGGAGGGAGCATGACCAAAAAAACGTTGCCGGTCCGCGGCAATATTTCATTCGAAGAGTTGAAAAAGCTTAACGAGCACGGGGCGGAATACTGGAGTGCTCGGGAACTCCAATCGTTACTGGGATACAGCCAGTGGCGGCGGTTTAGGATGCAATCAGCAGGGCCATAACCTCTTGTAAGCAATCGGGGAACCAACCTGATTATCACTTTGCCGGCGCCGGCAAACCGATCACGGGTGGCAAAGGGGCGGTGCAGGTTGTCGACGATTACTACCTCTCGCGCTTTGCCTGTTATTTAATTGCCCAGAACGGTGATCCTCGCAAACCTGAAATCGCTGAAGCGCAGAAATACTTTGCCATTCAGGCACGTCGTCAGGAAATGTCAGACGCCCTTGCCGCCGATATAGAGCGACTGGAAATTCGCAAGCAGGCATCGGAGGAGTTTAAGGCCCTTTCTGGTGCTGCCCGTGAAGCAGGCGTGCAGGATAGGATGTTTGGCGTCTTTCATGATGCCGGTTACAAGGGTTTGTACGGCGGACTCGGCACTGAGGGGATTAAGACACGCAAGGGTGTACCCAAGAGAGAAAATGTAATGGATCGAATGGACACCACTGAGCTCGCAGCGAACCAGTTTCGTATGACCCAGACAAGGGACAAATTGGCGCGTGACAGGGTGAATAACCAGCAGCATGCCATCCGGACCCATGAAGCAGTTGGTAAAGAAGTCCGTGAGGCAATAAAGCGTATTGGCGGCGTTATGCCCGAGAATATTCCTCCGGCTGAGCATATCAGCAAGGTTGAAAAGCGAATAAAGGATACGCCGCCGCTCCTTGAACTTGAAGAAAAAGACGCGAAAGGATTGGTGGGACATGAAGATGAGGATATCTAGACCACGGGTTTTTTCGCGAGCTCAGGGACGTACACTACTTCAACCACGCCGGGATCCTGCTCGGTGCCGAATTAGCAGGATACAGCCTGAAACCCTCCTTGCAAAACTGCACCTCATCGATTCCAGTGAAGCCGAAGCAATCGCATCCAACTCAGTGTGCTGTCACAACGAGTGCAGTGAAGGGCCTAGCCCTTGGAAAGCACAGCTTTGAGAGGTATCAGTTCAGCACCCGCTCTCCATTGACGATGATCGGCTTGCCTGAGGCGAAGGAGTACAGCACATCGGGACAAATATCAGCACCGTTAGGCCAGACAATGGTACCCAATTCAGGATCGACCTTGACCTGGCTAAAAAAAACAGGATCGAGCAAGGGTGCGAAAACTCCCTCAAATGACGCTACTATTCGATCCATGTCGATCCTGGCCGTTAGACCATCCTCGAAAGTCAATTGAAGCTCATGACCCTCGATAACTTCCACTGCAACGACATCAATCATAAACATGGTGGTTACTCCAACGGTGATATTTTCTTCAATTCCGACCGCTTACGGGCCAATTCCCAATCTTCCTGTAATTCTTCACGGTGTAATGCCGCCCACTCCATCACTAGTCCCAATGCCCGCGGTGGGAACTTTCCAGCCAAAACAGAAAGCGTTTCGATTGCCACTTCCATCTTGTATTCTCCGTAGCGGGCGTGGAAGTGGGGCGGGTTATGTTCATCAAAGAACATGGCGATAATGATGCCGAAGAAACGGCTGATTTCAGGCATGACTCCTCCCGGCTCTTTCAGAATAATACCCTAATATTAGGCAGGTTCGATACATCTTTTTAGTACGTCAGGTCAGCATTGACCCCTCGCCCTCCGGGAGAGGGGCAGGGGTGAGGGACCTGCCACCTTAACCGACCTTTCTCTCCACAAGCCAACCACCCACGACCCTACCAGCTACCGGCAAGAAGGATAGGTATTTTCATCGGCAGAATCGGTCCGGAATCGACTTTCCTTTGACAAATAACTCTCATAATGATAGAGACTTACAGGCAATTTTATTGCGTCCTAATATAGGCAAAGCCTGCTGCGCAGACAGCCTTCAAGCACGGACTGTATGGCAGCGCGGATCCGTCTCCCTGTAGAAAAATGAGTTGCAGCTTGTTCTCAATAATGTTACGAATGAAGCAGGATTGAGAACAGGTCAAAAGTTGCCTCTGTTCTCGAAATCGCTACAAACGGAGCTTTACTGAGAACAAGAAGGTGAGCAGATGAAAAATAACAATCTCGCCGAAACCCTTTTCAGCGCCTATCGGCGACAGGTCTTGGCATTACTTCTTTTACATCCCGAAGAACATTATCACGTCAGGGAAATTTCACGCCTGACAGGCGTTCCCGCAGGATCACTCCACCGTGAGTTGAAGCTACTGGCAGAGGCAGGGATGTTGGTGTGGCACGCGGCGGGTAACCAGGTCCGTTACCAAGCCAACCGAGATTGCCCCATATTTGAAGAACTCGCCAGTATCTTCCGCAAGACATCAGGACTTACCGATGTAGTGCGTGAGGCGTTATTGCCCTTGACCGACCAAGTGGACTTCGCCTTCATTTTCGGATCAGTAGCGCAGGGCAAAGAGCGTGTCACCAGTGACGTCGATCTATTCGTCATCGGCTCTGTCCCCTTTTCAGGAGCTGTCCAGGCCCTATCAGAGACCCACCAGCGCCTGGGACGCGAGATCAACCCGGTTGTAATGCCTCGGGTACGTTTTCTTGAAAAGATAAAGGCAGGAGAACAATTTGTCAGGCGAGTTATGGACGAGCCCAAAATCTTCATCCTAGGAGAAGCTCGTGACCTTGGAGAACTTGTTAAAGATCGGGCAGCTTAAAAGCCACGCCACCAGCAAGGAAGAGGTCCAACGGCTGCTGGCATCAGCGCGGCGGAACCTTGCCGATGCCGAGGTTGAGGCAATCAGCACCGAGACCCGCTTCGACAGTGCGTATAAGGCCATCATGCAGGCCTCGCTAGTTGCATTAATGGCCAATGGGTACCGGCCAGACACGAGTCGCCCCGGGCACCATGTTACGACGATCCAGTCGTTGCCAACAACAATAGGACTGCCGAGTGCTCGCATGGTTGTTCTGGATGTGCTTCGCCGCAAGCGGAACTTGGCGGACTATACCGGCGACTGGATCGATGAAACGCTGATGGAGAGCAGCATAGCAGAGGCAAAAGCACTGTTGAGGGATGTTGAGGCTTGGTTGCAGGAACATAAGCCGGGCCTGCTGGAAGAGTAGTAGGGGAGAGGGGGCAACAACTTACACAACTTACCAACGTCCCCTCCGCCCCTCCGAAGTCGTTGTTAACGTATTACTATTTTCAGAATTCCCTGAAAAACAAATCCGGATACCACCAGAGTATCCGGTATAAGTAGCATCCCTTACCGTTCCCGATGCAACGCTGGACCGTTTTGAGGCTGCTTTAAGACTGGGAACGCCCTGCTTACGTCTTGAGAGGGTATTTGATAGGCTCCAGCGAGTTGCGGGCGCGTCAAAACTTGAGGGTCATCGTAGAGACGAAAGAGTCAGTTTACAATACTGACTCGCCATGGCGATCCGAGCATATTGCTTCTGAACGGGGGGACAGGGGGATAGTTGGGGGGGGCGGGACGCCCCTGAAATCCTGCGCAAGCAGCTTAATGGGGGAACGCTAGGGGGACGTCCCTGAAATTCTGCGTAACTTTATTCGGCGCACTATACCAGTACTTATGACGGCATTGATGCCATCTGATTTTCCTGTGGCACCCTTTCCTCTATGCCTAGTCAAGCACGCATAGACGCCCCCGGCGCACTGCAACACATCATTCGCATGCACGGGGACGCTGGTCAGTTCGTCGAGTTACTCTAATTCTGAAGATGAAGTCGGTGCAAACCAAGGCTGGGCCGCCGGGTTCACTCTGAGGTGTTGCATGGGGATCGTGCCGAATACGGTCAGCAGGTCGTCTCGATGCTGGCGACAGCTGACCATCGACTACGGGAAGGGGCAAGTGGAGAAACTTCACAATTCCAGCCTGAACTTGGCGGTCAAGGTTCTTGATCTGCTTGCGCGCCGTTTCGTTGATTTCAACGCGCCAGGTCAAGTTCTTTCTCCAGTGCTTCCAGGCTGATCGTCGGCTCTCTGCGCTCCAACGCTGCAATCCCAAGCACGTAGTCTTCCTGCTCATCGAGAAATTCCTGCAGGGCCAGTTTCGCGTAATAACTCTTGGTCCGCCCCGTCTCACGCGCGAGGTTCCCTAATCGTTCATCCAGTTCGTCTTCCAGTCTTACCGTCATGCTTCGCATCGTCACTCCTCCTCAACTCCTCCTCAAATCTGTCTTACGTGTCTTACGATATCACCTGGGTTTTGGCAAAGTCCACCCCGATCAAAGGTCGGGCGCCTATTCCCGGACCTGTGGCGATCAGGCGGGTCTAGGCTTGGGATTTGGGAACGGCTAGACGAGGTGAAGCGGGCCTAATTTAAATTAACGTTAATATTTACAAAACCCCTAACCTATTCCGACTAGTCGACCTGAAAACGTTAACATCAACGAGTACTTGACTTTTGATGAGATTGACACTAACATTGCCGCTATGCCAATGCTTCCATTCCACATGACCCCTTTGATGCCTACGGGCGACGGACACCTTGAAGACCTCGCCCGAGACGTCCTCTCTCGATCTGCCAAACTGAGCGGGATGCTCGCCCCTAAAAGTCAGGTCGGCATCATAGAGCTAATCCGCCTGATCAACAGCTACTACTCCAACCTTATTGAGGGGCGCAACACGCACCCTGCTGAGATCGAGAGAGCAATGCGCTCGAACTATTCTGCAGACCCCGCTAAACGCAGCCTCCAGCTCGAAAGCCTCGCACACATTCATTGCCAGCGGGCCATCGAGGAGCGCCTGTTCAGGGAACCGGATCTCGACCCTTCCTCCCCCGAGTTCCTTGCTTGGGTGCACGGCCAGTTCTATGAGCAGTTGCCCGAAGAACTCAAGTGGGTGGAAAACCCCGATACAGGCGAGAGAATTCAGGTCATCGGCGGGGAGTTCCGGAAGCGCGACGTTGGCGTAGGCCGCCATGTTCCACCGGAGCATGATGTGCTGCCCATCTTCCTGGACCGTTTTTCCGAGACCTACAAAAAGGGGAAGTTTCACGGTGTCAAGCCGCTGATTGCTTTTGCTGCCGCACACCACCGGTTGATGTGGATCCACCCCTTTCTTGACGGAAACGGCAGGGTGGCGCGTCTCTATACTGACGCCTGCTTCCGCACCTTCCCGGTTGAGGGGTACGGTTTATGGAACGTCAGCCGCGGTCTGGCTCGGAACCGCGACGGTTATATGCGGTGCCTTGATGAAGCTGACGCGCCGAGGCAGGGCGACCTGGACGGTAGAGGGAACCTTTCCAATAGGACTCTTGTGCAGTTCTGCGAGTTCTTTTTGAGGACCTCTCTCGACCAGATCGACTATATGACGGGGATGCTGAGGCTACGGGATTTGCTCGACAGGATCAACGGCTATGTGCAGGCGCGGCACGACAAGCGGATCCCGCCACCACCTGGCCACGAACCCGGGATGAAGCTCGATGCCGCAAACATGCTCGAGGAGGTCCTGCTGCGGGGCGAGATGGGGCGTGGTGAGGTTGCCGCGGCAGCCAAAACTCCCAGGACCGGCAGAGAGGTCCTCGCGCAGCTGATCGCCGAGGGCGTTCTGGTGTCAAGTATGCCTAAAAGCCCGGTGCGGCTGGCTTTCCCGACGCACCTGGCGGGGCATCTTTTCCCCGAGCTGTACCCGATGGGGGTGCGGTGATTCGCGATTCCATATTCTAGGGGAATGAAAAGAGAAAGGCCGGCACCTGCAAGGATGTCGGCCTTTTCTGCGTCCGAAGTATCTACTTTTTACCGGGAGTGCAGAGGGGAACGTCGTCCGCACTGTCCGGCTAAGTCAGGGGGGTGTGCCGCGGGGACAGGCTCCTTCTGGACGCCTGGGGGACGGCGTGAGTTAGCCTTCCAGAATTGCCCGAATCTTAACAACCACCTCTTCCAGGACCTCTTTCGAAACCTTCCCCTTTTTTTCCGCTCTCCTTACCTGCCAGTCCAGACTCTTCACCTGATCGGCTAATATCACTCCCCGCACGCTTCCGGAGCCTTCAACGCCGACTTCGAAAGGATATCCTTTTACCTGTGTAGTGATGGGACAGCAAAGCATCAGGCCGGTCTTCTTGTTGTAGGATTGCGGCGACAATACGAAGGCAGGGCGCCGGCCTGCATGCTCATGCCCCGCCTGGGGATCGAAATCGAGCCACACGACATCACCCCTTTCCGGGACGTAACCGATCCTCTTCACCAGATCTCCCTTCCAACCGGTTTGCCGGCTGGTACTTCAGAGTGAAGATTCTCCTCGGTAATCCCGGCCAGCAGGCTGTCCAGCGAAATCTGCTTCTTTGAGACCGGCTTTATTATGATGGAGTTCTCTTCTCTGGTGATTTCAATGGGCGAGTCGGCTACTATGCCGCATTCCTCAGCCATTGTCTTGGGCAGACGCACCGCGAGGCTATTTCCCCATTTTTGCGCTTTTGCTACCATAGTCATCCCCTTTCCCGGCTTGATGGAACGCACAAACAAGGATAACAGGGGATATACAATGTATCAACAAAATTGTCTGGCAACCACCTCTTCCAGGACCTCTTTCGAAGCCTTCCCCTTCTTTTCCGCTCTCCTTTCCTGCCAGTCCCGACCTTTCACAATTTGCTACGACTCTCAGATGCTGGGCTAGGTACCGCGTCAGATATGGCGGTTCTGTTAAACCTGACGGATCGGGTTGACGAGATTCCTTCACCTCACGCGTTCTCTTGTTTTTTCCCTGTACAATCGGTGTCTTAGGCTGCTGTGTTCGCAACTTTTCTCCGGCACGTTAGCTGCAAATCTTCTAAACAGACATGTGCAACCGCGGGGCTTTTTTGCCCGGTACCAAGTCATGTCGGCCGAGAATTATAGTCGGATTCTGGTTACTACAGGTTATTAATTTATTAAAACAACCTTTTTACCAAGACAGGAGAATGTCATGAGCATTATCGGAATTATTATTATTAGTGGCTTTGTTGCCCTAGGCTTTGTCTTTTTGAACATGGGTCCTGTGGATAAGGAATACAGTCGTCGCCAAGCACACTGGGCAAGTTATCTGGGCAAATAGCAACCGGATAGCAAACCAGAGGGACAATGAAATTGTGCGTCCGCGGAGAGCAACTGGCTGCAGAACGAGGGATGGCGATTAAGGTAACTGGCAGAAACGCACAAAATCATTGACGTCTTATCCCCTTATCCCTCCTTCTTAGCTTACGGCGTCTTCTGTTGGACGTTCATGCCCGCGATTCTTGGCTTGATTGAGGCCTATCGGAGTTGAAGGCTGAGGCGATCAGGGCGGCGGTTGCTTTCCTGAAAGATGCCACAGCCGGATTACCTGGTTGAAGATGTCTGACCGCGGGGGGCCGTAGTAAGGGCGAGGGGGAAGCTAGCTTAAATTTCAGCTGGTTAGCCTGCTGAAGTCGACAAGCAACTAAGTCGCCCCGGCCTCCGTTGACGAATCCGATGCTTCGGCAGGTCTCCACCTGGTGAGGGGAGTCTGGAGGGGAGTCGGGAATTATTCCAAGAGGATATGGTCCCCCGGCTTCTGAAGCTCGCCAAGCTCCGGGAAGAGCTCTGTCAGGTCCCGGAACGTCCTCTCGGCACTCTTCAATGCCGCCCTAAGGTCCGGGTACCAAACCAGTTCGACTTGATGTCCGCAGTGGGTGCAGGTATCGGTGGCTTTATCTCCGGCGGGCACGGCGCTGTAGATGGTGTAATAGCCGCAGGCGGAGCATTTTTGCCTATGCAGAATCGGACCGACTTCCTTCACGATTATCATGGTTCCTTCCTCGTATCGACCATTAGAACTCACGTCGCTTCATACTACACTTTTTCTGAATTTATCGCCATTTAAGCCGTTCTCATCCCCGGGAGCCTAGGGGGGACATTCTGAAAGCGCCGTGCGCTGGCTTGGGCGAGCAGGCGGGTCAGGCTTGGCATTTGGGCTTGCTGCTCGCAAGTCTGAAAGCCGAATAAAGGAGCTTGCTGCAAATAATACGAGCCCCGAGACTGCGCCGACGGCTACATATATAATTCTCCTTAAGACTCTAGTTGCGCATCAGCAGATACTCAGCATTTCCAGGTTTTATCTGTCTCCCCCGGTTCCTCTCTTGATAGTCCTTGGACCCTGAGTATCATTGGATGTATTCAAAAATCCGTATTACTACGAATTGTTGTTATGCCCGGGAAGCCTAAAATACAGATACTAGGAAGATAAATTTAGGCCAGTAATTAGACGTTACTAACTGTATTTAGGGCATCGCCAGGGAGGAATAGACAATGGGAAAAGTCATAGGAGGCAATACTGTCAGAGTCTCGCACGCCACTGATACGCCGGAACAGCTTTCAGGCCCGCAATCCGGCGATGACAGCGTGCGGGACATGTTTCACGGGCACTTTTGGCAAGACAGAGGATGGCATGGCAAGTCGCGGCACGCTTTTTCCGTCGGCGCACTGATCTATGCCCTGCTGAGCATCGTCCCCGCTCAGGCGGCGACCCTGGACGTCTTCGGTCCGCCCCCCCCGGGAGATCCATCGGCCTACACCGGACCTTTCATCGGGCGTGATTATGCCAGGGATTTTCTGGCGACACTGCCGCCTGCCAATGAAGGAGCCCTGGAGGGATCGAGCCACGAGGCTGTGGGCGCCAACAACGTCCTGCCGCCGCAGCTGCAGGAGAGCACCAACGTGCCGACCAACAGCAAGCCCAGTCCGCTCTTCGGTGCCCAGCCGTTCACCCAGCAGATGCTCCTCTTCGAGGAGTTCGGCACCGAGCCGTATCCCGCTCAGGGATCGACTACGGCGACCCCCTTTCCGCCCCCGACGCTGGGACCCGCTCCCGAGCAGGATCCTGAGCACGTAGCCGAAAGCGGACCGGCCGGCACGGTCCTGGAGGCCTTCCTGGCGCAGCCGGGGATCGCCCCGTACCCCACGGAGTTCTCCAACAACCTGGACGTGAACCCTTGGAGACGGGTGATCGAACAGTTCCTCGGCAGGGCGCTCGTCAACCCCCCGGCGGAAGGACGGCCGCCGGGACAGGGCTGGGCCCACCAGCGCTACAACGAGTTCTTTCCGCAGGTCTACTATAAGACGGCCCAGGCGGGCTCGCGGATGAACGGCGGCTTCCGCGACACTAGGCAGATGCACCGCTACAGCGTGGGGGAATTCGGCCCTGGCGGCCTCTATCACCGGGTCTTCAGCTCGCCCGTCCCCGGCGCGCCCACCCTTGAGGGAAGCACCAATGGGCTCGCCATCCGCATCCACCCGCTGATGCCGGTCCAGGACCACAAGTCGGTCTGGACCTTCGACGGGACGCTACCGCCCAAGCTGCTCATGGTGCGCTACGGGCAGCCGGTTCTCATGCGCCACTACAACGCGCTCCCCGTCGACCCGGCTGCGAACCGCGGTTTCGGGCTGCATACCATCACCACCCATGAGCACAACGGCCACTCCCCGGCGGAAAGCGACGGCTACGCCAACGCCTTCTTCTTCCCCGGCCAGTTCTACGACTACCGCTGGCCGCTGCAGCTGGCCGGCTACGACAGCATCAACACGTCGGCGACCGATCCCCGTGCGGCATTTCCCTGCGCTCCGGGAGAAACCCTCTTCGTCAACGACGCCACCCCGGCCCTGAAGAGCTGCCAGAACGGCTCGATCAGGATCCGCGGCGACTGGCGCGAGACCATGAGCACCCACTGGTTCCACGACCATATGATGGACTTCACGGCCCAGAACGTCTACAAGGGTAACGCCGTGATGATGAACTACTACAGTGCCCTGGACCGCGGCAAGGAAGACTTCAACGACGGCGTCAACCTGCGCCTGCCGAGCGGCACGGCTCTCCCGTGGGGCAACCGCGACTACGACGTCAACCTTCTGCTTGCGGACAAGGCGTGGGATAAGAACGGGCAGCTCTGGTTCAACATCTTCAACCTGGACGGCTTCATCGGCGACCACATCCTGACCAACTGGCTTTACGATCCATATCTGGACGTGCGCGCGCGCAGCTACCGCTTCCGCATCCTGAACGGGTCGGTGTCGCGCTACCTGGCCGTCGCACTGGTGCAGCAGGTCCAGGGGAGCGCAGGAGAGATCCCCGGTCCGCCGGGTTCCAACGTCTCCTACAACCGCGTCCCCTTCCACATGATCGCCAACGACGGCAACCTCATGGAGCACACGGTCCCCTTCGACGGCAGCATGGACCTCTACAACACCGGCAACCCCCTGGCCTACAAGGGGCAGCTCCCGACCCAGGGGATCGCGGAACGCTACGACATCATCGTCAACTTCGGCAAGCATGGCATCCGCCCCGGCGACAAGCTGTACTTTGTCAACGTGCTGGAGCACACCGGCGGACGGCGCCCCGGTGACAGGATTGCGCTGGAGGCGATCCTTTCCGAGCAGTACAAACCGCTCAGGCAGGACGACGACAACGACGGCGTAGCCGACCGCTGGGTGGGCGGCGACCCGGCCGTCGGGAAGTTCCTGGAACTGCGGGTTCAGGCCTACTCCGGTCAGGATCTGAGCATGAACCCGGTCGACTTCGAACCGGGCAAGAAAGCGATGATCCCGCTGACCATCCATCGCGACGACCCGGCCGATCAGGCGAAGCTGGCCCGGGCGCGGCACCGCACCTTCGAATTCGTCCGTTCCGGCGGCTCCGACCTGGCCCCCTGGACAGTCAAGACCGATAACGGTGACGGCTTCGGCATGGATTCCAGGCGGCTTTCGGCTGCGCCCCAGCTCGCCAACGGCCCCACTTCGGCCGGCTACAGCGGGGAAGGGACGCTTGAGATCTGGAGCATCGAGGGAAACGGCGGCTGGAGCCATCCGGTCCACGTCCACTTCGAGGAAGGGGTCATACTGCGGCGCGGCGGGAAAGTACCGCCCGAGTGGGAGAAATGGGCCAGAAAGGATGTCTATCGGGTCGGCCCCGAGGCTGACAGCACCGAAAGCGTCGAGATGGCCATCCGCTTCCGCGAGTTTGCCGGCACCTACATGGAGCACTGCCACAACACCCAGCACGAAGACCACTCCATGCTGCTGCGCTGGGACATCGAGCATCCGGGACAGGTCCAGCTGATGCCTTCGCCGCTCCCCACCTGGGACGGCGTGTATTACGTGGACTCCGCGGCACTTCCCACCTTCAGAAGCGGCGACGGAATCGGTCCGGCGCTGCTGAAACCGACGGGGACCATCGTTATCAACGGCGGGGCAACCGTCACCAATAGCAAGACCGCCACCCTGACGCTCTCGGCGAGCTCCGCCGCCGGCGCAGTCACCCAGATGCAGTTCAGCAAGGACGGCGTCAACTTCTTCCCCCTCGAGCCGTTTGCAGCCACCAGGGTGGTGACCCTGCTGCCGGGAGACGGGGTGAAGACCATGACCGTCCGTTTCAGGGACAGCGCCGGGAATGTTTCCGCCTCCATATCCGCCAGCATCGTACGGGATAGCGTGAAGCCCGTCGGCACCATCGCCTTCAGCACGCCGGACCCGACCACCTCGGCAACAGGGCACCCTGGCCCTGACGGCGACCGATGCCGGCGGCGTGACCCAGATGCAGTTCAGCAAGGACGGGGTTAACTTCTTCCCCTTCGAGCCGTTTGCCGCCATCAGGAACGTCACGCTGACCGTAGGCCCCAACACCCTCAGCGTCCGCTTCAAGGACGGCGCGGGAAATGTGTCCGCTCCCGTATCCGCCTCCATCACCAGGAATTGATTAAGCGATGATGTCCACCAGCTATTCCCCCGGTACTGCCGGGGGAATAGCGAACCTTTGATGAGATGCTGTCGGCGCCCAGAAAGGCCGTTTTTTGTTTGCCCATCGTAATTTTCAAGGCTATCCCGTACACTTTCACTGTTTCACCGATCCCCCCTCTGCGCCATTACCTGTTTAGAACCCCACGCCGCCGGGCTTGATCCCGTGCACACGGGGAGCACAAGGGGAGTTGCGGGTCAGGATTGACTTTTAAACACTCCCATCCTCTCGTCCGGGGAGCTTGGGCGGGAACGCCCGTGGAGCCAGGGGGATGGAGCCAGGGGGACGTTGGAGCCCCCTGACGTTTATCCCCCTGACGTTTACGAGTGGGTGGCCCAAAAAAGTTTCAGACTCGCTGAATATAGAGGCTGCAGAGATATGGAAAGAGGGAAAAAAGACGATAACAGTGCAGGGCAGAAGACTGTTTTGTTATTGAGCAACTAAGGGAGCTCTTTGGGATGACAGCGGAAGCAGTCAGTAAGCAGGTTAGGCTCTCAGAATCAGGTGTTATACGAGCAGCACAGTGTGGCGAGCAACTTGTTGACGATAACGGCTGGCGCCTGAACTAACAGTTGCGCACGATTTCAGGGACGACGTCCCCGGTAGCGGGGCGCCCCACTGGCCTTCTTAGCTTACGGCGTCTTCTGCTGGACATTCATGCCCACGATTCTTGGCTTGATTGAGGGTGTCAACTTCCTTATCATGGGTGATGAGGGGGGAACTCTGGACGGCGTCCAAATGTCCATCGTTTCGCACCAAAGGAGCCGACAATGGAAATCACCGTAAAATCAATACTTCCATGCGATCACTGCGACCTTCCCAAGATGGGGGCGATCGTTCATTTTTTCGATGACCATGGTGAGTACCATAATTCTGCAACCGCCGAGGTTTTCATAGACAGGCGCGATGCGCCCCTATCGGAGTTGAAGGCTGAGGCGATCAGGGCGGCGGTTGCTTTCCTGAAAGATGCCACAGCCGAATTACCTGGTTGAAGATGTCTTACCGCGGAGGAACGCAGCAAGGGCGAGGGGATAAGCTAGCTGAAATTTCAGCCGGTTAGCCTGCTGAAATCGACAAGCCAACTAAGCCGCTCTGGCCTTCGTTGGCGAATCCGATGCTTCGGCAGGTCTCAGCCCGGTGAGGGGAGTCTGAGGGGAGTCGGGAATTTCTATCTTATTCCAGGAGGATATGGTCCCCCGGTTTCTGAAGCTCGCCAAGCTCCGGGAAGAGTTCTGTCAGGTCCCGGAACGTCCTCTCGGCACTCTTCAATGCCACTCTAAGGTCCGGGTACCAAACCAGTTCAACTTGATGATTGCAGTGGGTGCAGGTATCGGTGGCTTTATCTCCGGCGGGCACGGCGCTGTAGACGGTGTAATAGCCGCAGGCGGTGCATTTTTGCCTATGCAGAATCGGATCTACTTCCTTCACGATTATCATAGTTCCTTTCCTCTTATCGATCACTAGAACTCACGTCACTTCATACTACACTTTTCCTGAATTTATCGCCATTTAAGCCATTCTCATCCCGGGGAGCCTAAGGGGACATTCTGAAAGCGCCGGGCGGTGGCTTGGGAGTCAGGGGGGGACGGGAGTCAGGGGGGACGCCCCGAAAGCCTGCGCAACTTTATTCGGGGCTGTTATGACGGGTACCTTTCCGCCTCCTTACCTGCCAGTCCGGACTCTCCACCTGATCTGCCAATATCCGGGGCACCTGCGTGCATGCTCATGTCCCGCCTGGGGTCGCGATCCGACCATCCCCTACTGCAAGCAGCTGAAAAGCCCCATGCACCAGAGACAGTCGCCGCAGGCAACGGTGTTGGCATAGCAGTCCTGTTCGAAATGCTCGGTATAAGTGTACTCGCAGGGGACCAGATTGCAGTTGGAGCAGATGGGGTACTCCTTGCCGAGGACCTGCAGCCGGTAGGAGCGAAACTCGGCACTGTTCCAGATCTCTTCGATCCCCTGCTCGGGGATCTTGCCGAACACCTTGGGTTTCACGTATTTCTTGCTTTTCGAGGAGTAGCAGCTGAACTGGTGCCAGAGGAAGTAGCAGTTGTGCACTCCACCGTCCCAGGAGATGAAGGCGGACCCCTTGTCCACGAAGTCGCAGTTCCTTTCACTTTTGGGCGTCAGCGCCGGCAGCTGCAGGTCGACTCCGGTCTCGGCTGCCACGGCTGCCGCTTCGGCGAAGATACGGCCGAGCTCATCGACCTGCGCCTCATCCCTCGCCAGCAGGTTGTTCCAGTGAATGAAGAGCCCGCGGTCGTGGGCCTCGTCTTTCATCTCCTGAACCAGATCGACGATGCGCTGCTCCTCCGGGGTGCGGGCGCGCAGATACTTCACCAGAATCTTGAAATAACGGCGCAGATCAAGCCCTTCCCGCGCTGCCCGCTCCTGCCACTGCTTGAAGAACTGCACAGCCTCATCGGTGTTGGGGTCGTAGGCGATGCTTGCGGTGTGCATCTCCTCGTAGGGGAGCAGATGGGAGACCACGGCGAAGCTTACCCCCCGGGCCGCCCCCCAGCGCAGCGCATCGGGAAGCTCCCCGGCGTTCTCGCGCATCACCACGAACTCCAGACCGATGCTGAGAGCCGAGCCGGTCTGTGCCTTGGCAAGAGTCAGGGCACGCAAGGCGTTTTCCAGGTCAGCCACCTCCCCACCCTCCCGGATCATCCTGAAGGTGTCGGGGTTCAAGGCGTCCATGGACAGGCAGATCCGGTCCAGGCCAGCTTCGGCAAGAGAGAGGGCACGGGATTGGTTCAGCAGCAGCGCGTTACTCTGAAACCCGACCCAGGAACCTTTCGGCATCAGTTCCTTGGAGCGGCGGATCAGCGCCTCCAGTCCGCGATGGAGCAGCGGCTCCCCGATGCCGTTCAATACCAGCGCCTCGGCGTGGGGGAGCGCGGGCTCCAAAGCGGCGAAGACCTCGGGCGCCATGTCCCCTTCGACGATGCAGTTTCCTTCGGTCTGCTTCACGCACATGCGGCACTTGAGGTTGCATCGGGTGGTTGTCTCGACAAAGAGCCGCGACGGATATTGCCGCAATGCGGGAATTGCCGTGGGCTGCGCTGCCGAGACAGCAGCTGCCGGCGACGCGTCGGGCAGGGAAGCATCTGATGTGGGTTTACAGGCTGAATTTGGACCGGGCATTACGGTTCACCCCCTTTGGTTGACTTTGTGGAGCCAGGAACATAGCAACTTTTCAGGGGGATGATTATGACTCAGGTCAAAATTTGACAGAGAAGGAGCCGGCATAGCGGTTCAGCCCGGCGGTCGACCTTGAAACGCGCGAGGGGGAACTGGCTGGTCGGGATCAGGGTCGTCGATGTAGATAAGCCTGCTGCCTCTATTGACAGCAGAGTATCTCGTGTAAGAATAGTAGCCGTCCAGGCAGGAGCAGTCTGCAGGCAGAGAGTTTTCCAATTTCACAGGGAGGAGTAAAGATATGACAGTATCATTGGAACCGGTCACCAAAGTGAGCAGCGAGCTGAAGGAGTTGCTTAATCAGGCCATTGCCAGGGAACTCCAGGTCAGCGTACAGTACATGTGGCAGCATGTGCAGATCAGAGGAGCCCTGGGGATCGCGGTCCGCGGCACATTCAAGGAAACCGCCATTGTCGAGATGAAGCACGCTGAAATGATCGCCGAGAGGCTCTGGTATCTGGGGGGGACTCCGACAACCAAGCCGTCACCCATCGAAGTAGGGCTGAGCCTCAAGGACTTTCTGGAACTGGACACCAAGGCGGAGGTGGAGGCCATCGAGATGTACAAGAAAATCGTCGAGCTGGCCCAGAAAGAGGGAGATCTCACCACTGCCCATATGTTCAGGGTGATCCTGGCGGAGGAGGAAGACCATCACGACCTCTTCACCACCATGCTGGAAGAGGCGTGAGCGACCAAGCCGATCCGATTGGGTGCGTTAGGTCACCTCTGGTGCAGTGACCATTCACCGGTTCGAAAAGAAAATGGCAGCGTGACAAAAAGGTTGCCTGATTGGTGCTGACCTTCCGCTGTCCAGGTCCTCCCCCTTCAAGGGGAAGGTCAGGAGGGGGATGGGGGTGTTTTTGGCGCCGGAGCCGCCCCATCCCCACCCCAACCCTCCCCTTGAAGGCACTGCCNNTTGAAGGGGAGGGGGTTTTTCAGCGGAACATCGGCACTGATAAGGAAAGCTTATAGGAAGGAGTAAAGGGGCCAGCACTTGACACGGGATAGGATCTCTCATGTCCGGTGCTGGCCCTTTTCCTTCCGTCCAGGTACGGGCAGCAGGCAGGCCAAATAAACCGTCTGCCCCGCACGTCTACCCCGCCGACACGAATAAGCTCCTATTTCTGTGCAAATATTTCCCGGTCTTGATGATTGCAGATAAATCCGTCACCAGAGCACAATGAGTGTTCGCAATAATTCGGATTGGGCTTCTTGACTCTGCACTCAAAAAACCGATCATCAATCCTCCGCGTCTTACATACTTTACTGGTAATGCTTAGGTTCTGAACTGTGTGCAGAAAATTTTTAACTATGTTCATGGTAACTCCTCTTAGCTTTATCGTTCCTGAAGACAAAGGCCCGAGGGGTGCATCAATAAAAAAAGCCGGGGCTAAAATATCATTGAGATATTTCGGCGACCCGGCTGTCTCGATGAGACCCAGTAGGCTTTCCGTCCCACCCTCGCGAGTGGTTTAGTATTATCGTTACCTGATGCTCTATAGTTTCATTTTGCCGGTACGATAGCTTAGGGGGCGGAATGTGTCAAGCGTAAAGTTGGCGATGCCGGTGCTAACTCCTTGACCTGACGCTGTATTTGCTCGCCAGCCAGATCCGCCCGACAGGCGTCGAGTGGGGGGCGGGGTGGACGTTGTGACTTGGTTAACCTTGCTCGGCAGCAGCCAGCTAAGCAGATGCGAACCAATCGGTATCGATGTCGAAGGGCTATCGAACCAGATCGTGGTAGGCGGGGTGAAGAGGAGAGATGTGGGCTCTGGTGCCAGAAGGGAGCTAAGCCTTTGCTTATGAACGGTAACTTGCTGGCGGGGGCGGGCCGGGTCAGGTTACAATGACCTCTCATGATCGAACGGCGTATCTGCAAAAAAACGAAGGTTTACATGCTCTCACCGCAGGACAATAGCCCGGGTCGCCCTTTTGGTCGTCGTCCTTTTGACCGGGTGCAGCGAGCATCCGGGGCTGGTTGCGTACCGGCAGGGAGATTATGCGGGTTCGCTCAGGGAATTCCAGGCAGGCAATGATCCTGTCGGGGCTTTTGCGGTCGGCGTGATGCACTACAAGGGAGAGGGGGTCGCACCGGACCCTAAGCAGGCGGCGCTGTGGTTTCGCCGGGCGGCCGAGCTGGGACATCCCGGCGCACAGTATAATCTGGGACTCCTGTACCTGAGCGGGGAGGGGGTGACCAGGGATCACAGGGAGGCCTCCCGGTGGTTCCGCCTGGCTGCCGACCAGCAGATCGTCAAGGCTCAGCTCAACCTGGGGCTGATGTATGCAAAGGGGGACGGCGTCACCCGGGACCTGCAGGAAACGCTGCACTGGTTCCGTCTCGCCGCAGGCCAGGGAAGCTCCAAGGCTCAGGTCCACCTGGGGGAGATGTATTTCAGGGGCGAGGGGGTGGCGAAGGACCGCGGCGAGGCGGCCCGCTGGTTCCGGAAGGCGGCCGGGCAGGGAAGCGCCGAGGCCCAGGTCTACCTGGGGGTGATGTATCTCCGGGGGCAGGGAGTGAAAAAGGACCGGGAGGAAGCGGCGGCCTGGTTCCGCAAGGCGGCAGCACAAGGCTCGGAGCGGGCTAAACAGTACCTGGACCGGATAAAGGGGAGTCAGGCGGGTCTGCCTCGACCTTCGGGCCCTTGCTGGCAGTTAGCAGGGTCTGTTGTTCGCGCGTCGTGAAATGCCGTCGCCATGGTCAAGTCGCAGGCGCGGAAACTTCTGGAATGATCGAAATCGACGGCAGCGGTAGAAGTGCGTTGAATTAGATTCCCCTTGTATACCGTTTGCTCCTTTCCAGTGATATGGGGTAGGTGTTAGTATGGACAGGTTGTAAAGGAGGTGGACGTGGGAGCTTACCGAGTAAATTGGACCCCTTTGGATATTGCTCACTGGCAGACTAGAATCGAGAACTCCTATAACCAGATTTTGAAAGTTTACCCCACCGGCTGTCTGGGCTGGCTCAAGCAATTTGATCCCGGCACGGTGACGGCACTCAAGGCGACCGTGGAAGAGATAAGGCGCGCCTATACCGACCGTGACTCGCAAGGTCTCGATGTGGCGTTGATTTCCTATCAAGATTTCCATCTGAAAACGTTTAAGGAATATCTCGCAAAACGAAGTGACGAAGCTCGGGATGACAGCGGAACCAGTCAGTAAGAAGGTTAGGCTCTCACAATGAGGTGTTATGCGAGCTGCAGAGCGCGGCAGGCGTCTGGCTGTCGCATGGTCGGCGCCTGAACAGGATTTCAGGGGCGTCCCCCCACACCCCGGCCGGTTCCGGCCACCCCGCTGATACCCTCCCTTCATGCCCCCATTTGACGCCGCTAGGCAATTCCCTCAGGTGTGCTTCACCACCGTTACCATTTTCCCGGTTCAAACCTGTGCCTGCAGACGGTTCACCTTAGCCTTGACTCGGGGTCGGTTTAGGGGCTATCTTGCTGCATTGGACCGGAAGAGGCCGTTATTGGCGGAATGGTGCATGTAACGGCGCTTATTCACCGGATTTTGAGACGACAAAGGAGGGATCGACCAAGATGCCGATCTTCCTGAAGATGCTTGTTTTGGCACTGCTGCTGCCGCTCGTCACCGGGTTTGTTCACCAGGAACCCCGGCCGGACGCGGCGAGCCGGCAGCAAAGCGCCGCAGACCTTGAGCTGCAGATGACAGCCTCACCGCAACCATCAGCCGAGGCTGCCGCAAAAACATTCAACTGGCGCCGCGACAACAATGACGTTTCTGCTCTCGCCGCCGCAAACGAGCCCGGCCCGACGGCCACGACACCTGACCCGGCGACGAAAACCGTGCATTCATGGGAGACCGGAGCAGGCAAAAGCCATCTCATTCCCGCCCTGGAAGTGCCGGGTTTCTTGATCCTGCTCAACATCCGCAACCGCTTCGCCTACGGAGACGATAGCGACGACTACGAGGTAACCTTCTCCAGCACCTGGCGAAACCTGAGGCGGCAGAACTGGGAATTCGATACTGACCCGTTCAAGATCAATCAGTTCGGTCATCCCTATCAGGGTGCCACCATGTACGGGCTGGCACGCTCGACCGGGTTGGACTTCTGGGAATCGACGCTCTACAGCAATTTGGGGAGCTTTGTTTGGGAGATGGCCGGAGAAACCGATACGCCCTCGATCAATGACATGGCCACAACCGGTACCTCCGGAAGTCTGCTGGGCGAGGCGCTGTTCCGGATGTCGGAGCTGGTGCTGCATGAAACCGGCACGCCTGATCTCTGGCATGAACTAGGGGCGGCCATTATCTCGCCTCCCACGGGGCTCAACCGCCTCGCCTTCGGTAAGCGGTTCAAAACCCCCTTTCCCGGCCATGCCCCGGCTACATTCTGGCGCTTCCGGCTGGGCGCGGCCCTTAGCGGCGACTCGGAGCAGACCGCCACCGCTGACTTTGCCATGTCGTATGGCCTCCCGGGAAAGCCGGGCTACCGCTACACCCGCCCTCTGGACCACTTCGATTTCCAGATCAGCGGGTTTTCCACGGCTGCCAACCCGCTGGAGATAGTGCTGCTGCGCGGCATGCTGTACGGCAAACCTTACCAGGCCGGCGACAACTACCGCGGCATCTGGGGAATTTATGGAGGCTACGACTACATCTCTCCCGGCTCCTTCCGTGTCTCCAATACGGCGCTCTCCCTCGGGACGACAGCCCAGTACTGGGTAGCTCAGGGTGTGGCGCTTCAGGGAACCCTGCTTGGCGGCGCAGGCTTTGGCGCCGCCGGGGTCACCCCTGAAGGTAGCTCCGGCAGGGACTACCACTACGGGCTCACCCCGCAGGGGATTCTCGCGCTGCGCCTTTTGTTCGGCGACCGGGCGGTACTCGAAACGGTCGCGCGGGGCTACTATGTGAGCGGTACCGGCTCCGACAATGCCCAGGGCGCGGAGCGGATCGCGCGTGCCACCGCCAATCTGAACCTCCGCGTCACCGGGCGCCACGGAATAGGTCTCCAGTTCGTGAAATCGATCCGGGACGCTCATTACTTCAGCCAACCCGACAGACGGCAAAGTGACCGGACGGTCAGCGTCGTTTATACCTACGCCGGCGCCACCAATTTCGGCGCGGTCGAGTGGCGCAACCAGGAGAGGTGAGGGGGGAGCGCTCTCCTCAATCACTGTACCCTGGTAAAGGACACAGTGTCGGGTCCCACCGTTAAGGTGAGCACGTTATTGGAAATGGCATAGGCTACAGCTGACGTGCCCGAAAAGCCCCACTCGCCGTTCGTATTGACGGAGACCACAGGCATCCAGGTTGTTGCCGTCCTGGAGTACGTTCCACGTTCCATGCCGTCCTGGCCCGACGGATCCAAGGCACTGCTGCCATCCTCAGCAAACAGAAATGTAGAATTGTCTACAAAGGTCAGCACGGCTGAACTCTTTGCCTGTCCCAGGTTGGTTCCATACCAACTTCCGATCAAGGGATTGTCAGGATTTGAGACTATTTTGGCAAACGTAGCGGTATCCGGGTTGGATCCCATAGTAAGCAGGTTATTGGAGATTGAGTACGGTATCGCCGATCCGGACACCCCCCACTCGCCGTTAGTATTGACGGAGGCCACAGCGGTAAACGACGTTGCGCTCTTAGTGTATGTTCCACGTTCGATGCCGTCTCGGCCTGATGGGTCCAAGACGCTGCTGCCGTCCTCGACGAAATAAAAGTTGGAGTTATCGACGAAGGTCAGCACAGCTGTGCTCTTGGCCGGTCCCAAATTGGTTCCGTACCAGCTTCCTATCAGCTGGTTGGACGCCACGCAAAATGCGGGCAGTTCTCTTCCCGCGGCGCTTATTGCCGCACAGATGGATTCCAAAGTTACTTGTCCTGCCTGCCCGGCATCACCTTTTACTCCTTGTGGCCCTGCTGGTCCTTGCATGCCTGCTGGTCCTTGAGCTCCTTCTGGCCCTTGAACGGCGGCTTTGTACTGTATGCTGCCATCAGGGAAGACAAGGCCGGTGCCGGATCCTGTTATTCGGAGATCCCCCTTGAGAACCACGCCATCTGGTCCGGCAAATGCTGCACCGGTCGTTGCTAGAAAAAAATACGCCCCTAACATTAAACCTGTTTTAAACATGAAAGCCTCCTTGACTACTAGTGGAACAAAATATCTGTTTAGCATTGAAGCAACTTCCGATGTGTCCTGCTTGATGGTAACAATAGGCCTGGAGGGTAGTAGAGACTGCGAAATTCCGGCAGACTCAGCCGCGGTTGTTCGTAGCGGGCGATGCCGCCCGCTCTGTACGGCTGGCCATTGTAGCTGCCGCTTAGGGTGCAGAGGCCGCTTTCGCCATCGATACCGCCCTGCTCAAGGAGAAGCTCGAGGCGTGAGGAGTTGAGGCGACGTTTGAGGGGGTCATCTTACTCTTGTAACTGTCCCGGCGGCCACCAACTGAGCCAGTAGATGAACCTCCTGACTGTTATTGCCTGTCTGTCGAACTGTTCTGTGATTAAGGGAATCGAATCCCCACGCGATTGTTGCCCCGCCGATTTTTTCCCTGCTTGGCATAACATCCAGCGCGTATGCCTTTCCGCCCATCCGTAACGCCTTCTCGCTCATGGAAGCCTCCCTTCTGGGGCCTACAAGGTTAGATGCATGCGTACAAGTTCAGGTACCCTCCTTAGTCTTGATCGACTCTCGGGTGCGGGTAGCCCACTATAGTGACTATGCTTCTAGATACTTCGGAATGAATTCCGGAAAACTTTATTTATTTTATGACGGGAACCTTCGGGGGGGTACCCATAAACAACGGTTGACGTGACACTTGCATAATAGGCAATGCGGAAGCAACCGGGAAAATGCAGATCAAACCAGAGCCGCAAACCGACCGGCCCTCCCCTCGCAGAGCGGCGCGAGCGCCGGGGGGCGGAGTGCCGCCGTCCTCCCGGGCGCCGTGAGCACCAGCTTCCCCTGCACGGTGAACGCCTCAGCGAACTGCGGCTCGATATCCCGGAACATCTTGAGTATGCTGGGATCGAAATGCTCCGGCCGCGTCACGGCGTCACCTCGCAGAAGAATGGTGCAGGTGGTTGCGTGGTCCAGGGCGGGCTTGTACACCCTGCAGCTCCTGAGCGCGTCGTACTGGTCGGCCAGCATGACGATCCTGCCGGCCAGGGGGATCTGCTCGCCCGCCAGGCCGTAAGGGTATCCCGATCCGTCCCAACGCTCGTGGTGGGTCAGCGCGATGGAAGCTGCCATCTGCAGCAGCGGATAGGAGGAGCCGGAGAGGATCCGTTCGCCGATGACAGGGTGGGTCTTGATGATATCCAACTCCTGGCTGGTAAGCCGCGCCGGTTTCAACAGGATCGAGTCAGGAATGCCGATCTTGCCGATGTCGTGCATGGTCGCCGCCAGCGCGATCATCTCGGCGTAATCCTCCGGCATGCCGAGCCTCCTGGCAATCATGCGCGCATAGTCGCCGATCCTGGTGATGTGTCCGCCGGTCTCCTCGTCGCGCATCTGGGCGGCAGCCGCCAACCGCTCGATGATCTCGATGCTCATTTTTTTCTGGCGCTCGATGGCCTGCACCACGATGACGTTTGCTGGGTTCTCTTTTTTCATGGCCCGGGGCCTCACTCGCGATGGGGAATGCCAAGCTGCCTATAGCTGCTGTTAGCAGGGACCGTGCCGACCGGGCGGCAGGCACCGGAAAGCGCGCAGCATGGGCGTTCAGGGCGAGAGCCGGGACGATCGCTACGGGAGGGTGGTGCAACGGGGGTTGCGGGCTCTAAACGGGTGACGGGCTTGATCCCGGCAATATCAGGTAGTTGCAGCGAACAGAAAGCAACGTTGCTCAGGCAACCTATGTTGCACCCCCTCCGCCCAGCGCACCGGGCAACGGTAGTGGGCGGAGTGGACGTAACCGAGAGCGCGGCCGTGGCCGGAGACGACTTTGATGGTCTCCTCCCGCGCAGTTCCGGGGGAGCCAGGGGGGATAAATCACGACGTTAAGAGGACGGCGGAGTGGGCGCTGGGAGGAACGGGGGGGCAGGCGCGGGTGTTGGGACGGCCAGAAGCCCGCTTTTTAAAGCCTTGTTAGCCGCAGATGTACGGGTTGTCCGGAAGTCGCATGATTCTGTACCCTTCTTCAGCGAGGCGTTGGACTAATTCTTCAGACGGTACTGTGGAGAGCGAACTGGGGACCTTGCCTGTTGAGAGCAGCCGGTTGGACCAGGTGGCCAGTGGGATTAATACTAAGAAGGCCCTCCGGCATCGGCTGGAGGGCCCTGTTATTTTCAAAAGATGATCGCGGTACTGCACGCTACGCTCGCAATGCGTCGCTGCCGCGTAGCAGCCGGGTGCGGTGGCAGAGCTCATGACCCGGGCTCGACGGCAGGAAACCGGCTATATCAAGCCGTGGGCAACCATCGCGTTGGCGACTTTGATGAAACCACAGATGTTGGCGCCCAGCACGTAGTTGCCGGGATCGCCGTATTCCTCGGCTGTTTCAAAGCAGTTTCTGTGAATGGTGGTCATGATGTCCTCCAGCTTCTTCTCCGTGTAGTCAAAGGTCCAGGAGTCGCGGCCGGCGTTTTGCTGCATTTCAAGCGCGGAGGTGGCGACGCCGCCCGCATTGGCGGCCTTGCCCGGTCCATAGGCGGTCTTGGCATCCAGGAAAATTTTGACACCTTCCGGCGTGGTCGGCATGTTGGCGCCTTCGCCAACCGCAATGCAGCCGCTTTTGACCAGGGTCTTGGCGTCCTTGCCGTTGATTTCATTCTGGGTTGCAGAGGGCATGGCGACCTGGCAGGGAATGTCCCAGATGTTACCCTTTTCCACGTACTTGGCATGCTTGCGATACTTGACGTAGTCCTCGATGCGGCGACGCTCCATCTCCTTGAGCTGTTTGATCAACTGGAGATCCAGCCCTTTTTCGTCATAGATCACGCCGTTCGAGTCGGAGCAGGCCACGCAGCTGCCGCCAAGCTGGGTGATCTTCTCTATGGTGTAGATGGCGACATTGCCGGAGCCTGAGACCAGGCAGGTCTTGCCGCCAAAGGTATCCTTGCGGGCCTTGAGCATTTCGTTGACGAAGTAGGTGGCGCCGTAACCGGTTGCCTCGGTGCGTACCAGCGAGCCGCCCCAGGTGAGACCTTTGCCGGTCAGCACGCCCGGCTCGTAGCGGTTGGTGATCCGTTTGTACTGTCCGAACATGTAGCCGATCTCGCGACCGCCTACGCCGATGTCGCCGGCCGGCACATCGGTATCTGCGCCG